>NZ_JBLLVA010000008.1:0-173690 GCF_047739745.1 Borborobacter xinjiangensis
CCGTTTGCTTACAGCTGCAAAGACTAAGGACGGGCCGCCGCTCAGACCACGGTCATAACGTCTAGAATGGGAAGGCGTTTTCCTTCACCACCTTCCAGATCCGCTTGTTGATTTTACCGATTTCATCAATGCTTTGCGTGACCCGCGCGAGCTCGGCGTCGTTCAGCTCCTCGATTTTCCCGTAGCGAATCTCGTCCTTGGCGTCGAAGATGCGCATGAGCTGCGTGCTGCCATTGGCCCCGGTTTCATCGAACGAATAGATGCAATGATTATATTTGTTCCGCAGCTTGCCCTGCTGGGTCAGCTCCGCGGTGATATCGAGAATTTCCCGGCGGCGGGCCGCAGGCGTCTTGCGCATCTTGGCCAGCCGCTCGACCAGGTCGATGCGTGCCCGCGTGGTGTTCAAGGTGAGAAAGATGACGATCGCCGTTTCCTTGTCGACCTTGGCGAGTCCTGCGATCAGGTAGATGAGCAGGCTTTCGGTGTTGGTCCATGTATAGTTGAGCTGGCCGACAAGAAGCAGGATATCCTGGAAGCGCGGCATCTGCATGCTCATTCGCTCGGCCTGTTGCCTATGCCGTCCGCGCCTGCCCCGCCCGAACCGGCAAAACGGGCGCCCTCGAGAAAGATGGCGGCGGCGGCCGTGCGGTTCTGTGCGCCGAGCTTCTTGATGATGTGGTGGAGGTGAACCTTCACCGTATATTCCGACAGCTTGAACTTCGCCGCGATCAATTTGTTCTGAAGGCCATGCGAAACCATCTCCAAAATCTGGATTTCGCGTTCGGTAAGGGTCTTCAGACCTCCCTTGCGTGCCTTTTCGGGACCATGCCCGTTGTACAAGGCCTCGCCGTTGCGGCCGAATCCGGTCCTTGCCTGGAACAGGGAGGAGGGAAAATATTCCCCGCCACGCAGCATCAGGCGGATGATCGAAAGCCAAAGATCGAGCTTCAGATTCATGGGCAGCACCCCGCGAACCGTTCGTGAGGCCAATATCCTTTCAGCCGCGTCGCCGCGCCCAAAAGCATCGTCATACATCACCGCCATGAGCGCTGCAGGGTGACGGAGCGAAACTTCACCGCAGAAGAGATCGAGATCGTCGAGCAGGCTGGGATCGACGAGGATCAGCGAGACCGGATGATCGAAGCTGCCGCAGGCGTCCTTGATGCAGTCGACCTGTTCGACGGATATCCAGGGGAACTCCTGCTGTATGGCGCAGATCAGGCAATCGGAAACGCTTCCGACCGGGGCGGCGACCACCAGCGCCCTACCGAAAGCGGAAGTGACCCGCTCAATTCCCGGCGTGGCATTCTTCGTCCCGAACATTGATGTGCCTCACCCATGCCCATGCGGAAGCTTTGATCATTCCGGCTGGAGCATCGTAGATTGCGCAAAAGGCGTCGCTGCGTCCATTCCTCCGCTAAGCGACAGCCATTCTCTTAATGAATGACACGCTCTTCCTACGCGGGGCGTAAATAGCTCGAACGACGTAAGCTTCTTACACGCTCGGCGCGCAAAATCCGGCGACTGCCATCCGCCAGTCGCCCGGCCGATCATTGGAGCTATGAGCCGCGGGCTGTCCCGCTCAAACGAGCTAGCTCCATTTCGCAACTATTCTTTTCGGACCTCCCGGCCGAAGGTTTTCGTGCCTGGGCAATGGCTTGGCGAGCGCGCGGTTGTTTTGTTCAAACACGTGCGATCGTCCTGGATGGAGGCGTTCGGCAGCATAATGCGGGCCTCAGAGCCGCACCGCTCGCCTCCGACCACAACCAGGAACGGCAAAGGTGCATCCGGATCTCGACGCTCCGGCGGCCCTTTCCGAAAGGCAAAGCAACCGTCCGCAGCAGCTGAAAACACCGTATGAGATGAATGGTGGTTATGCTGTCCGCGGCCTTGATGAGGACAGTGAAATGGGTACTAACGGTAATAACAACCACAATCTTTTCTGGCTTCCCTCGCAGAGCCAACATCAGGACCAGGACCAGGATCAAGACCAGTTGCAGGCTCAGGCGCAGGCCCAATTGGGACTCCAACTGCAGGGCCAGGGCCAAGGTCAGTACCAGGAATCCTACAACACCAACGAGAACGACAATACAAACGGCAACGACAACACGAACGACAACACCAACAGCAATTCCAACACCAGCGATAACACGAACGACAATACCAACGACAACACGAACGATAACACCAATTCCAATACCAACGAGAACACCAGCACCACCAATGTCGATGTGCAGGTGGACCTTGACTTGACGGGGTGGGACCCGTCCGATGACGACTTTGCCGATATCGATCTTCAGAACTCGACCGTCGACAATCTGTTCGTCAATCGCGACGGCGAGATCCACTACAATCCGGGCGACGACATCTCCTTCGACGACATGCTGAACGGCGCGCTGGGCGGTGAAGGCAACGACATGTCCTTCGTCCAGAACCAGGTCGGCGACCTTGAAGACAACGACACGCTCGAAAGCGCCTATGTCGAGAACAACGCCGCCTTCAACCAGAACGGTAATGCGAATGGCGGCGAAGCCTTTGCCGACGAAGGCATCGATGCCGGCGGCGGCGGCGGCGGCGGCGGCGGCGAAGCCTTTGCCGATGGCGGCAACGGCGCCGATGGCGGCAATGCCACTGGCGGCGGCGCCACAGGCGGCGCAGGCACAGGCGGCGCGGCCACCAGCAGCGCGACCGGCGGAGCCGGAACGGGCGGATCGGCGTTTGGCGGCATAGCCACGGGCGGTCAGGGCTTCAGCGGCGCGGCCACCGGCGGAGCCGGAACGGGCGGTGCTGGCGCCGGTGGCGCAGGCGCGGCAGGCGGTGCCGGCAATGGCACGGGCGCCGGCCTCGGCGGTCTCGGTGTAGGCGTCGGCGTTGGTGCTGAAGGCGGCGATGGCGGCGATGCTGGCGACGGCGGCGCCGGCGGCGACGGCACCGGCGGCGCGGGTGGCAATGGCAACGGCGGGGACGGCGGCGATGGAACTGTCGGCGATGCCGGCGATGCCACCGGCGGCGATGGCGGCGCGGCAGCGGCTGCTGCAGCGGCTGCGGCTGCGGCAGCGATCGTTGCTGACGCTGACGCCGGGGCTATTGCGGCCGCGATAGGCGGCGCGGGTGGTGACGGCACAGGCGGAGCTGCTGGAGACGGTACAGGCGGCGACGGCGGCCTCGGCAGAGGCGGCGATGGTGGTGACGGTACTGGCGGCGCGGGCGGCGACGGCGGTGACGGTGGCGCGGGCGGCGAAGGCGGTCTCGGCGCAGGTCTCGGCTTAGGGGCCGGAGTGGGCGTCGGGATCGGCGCGGGCCTCGGCGGTGACGGCGGCAACGGCGGTGACGGCACCGGTGGTGACGGCACGGGCGGCGCAGGCCGGAGCGGTGACGGCACCGGCGGAGCAGCCACGGTCGGCGCAGCCAATGGCGGCGACGGCGATGGCGGACACGGCCTCAGCGGCGCCTGGGCCGGTGACGGCAATGGCGGCGATGCGTGGGGCGGCGACGCCACCGGCGGGGACGGCGGCAATGGCGGCGATGGCGGTGTTGCCACGACCGGCTTCGGCGGCGCCGGCGGTAACGGCGGACAGTGGGGTTCCGGGAATGGCGACGACGGCATCGTCAACGGCATTTCGGAGGCTCATGCCGACGCGTCCATCGATCTGACCGCCTTCAACCAGAGCATCGTCATGGGTGCCAACCTGATGGGCAACACCATCGACATGACGGTTGTCGGTAGCGATCTCAACAGCACGTTCACCGGCGAAGACGTCTAAACGATAAAAATCCGCAGTCGCACAATCAAGAAGGGCTGCGCGGAGATTCTCCGCGCAGCCCGCCACTGAGCAAGTCCGCATTGGTCGTCAGTACGCGTCGACCGCACCAAGAAGGAGGCTACTCCCGTGGTTATGGACAAGATCACCGAGGCGATCGCGCATTTCATCGGCTTGTTCGAAATCGCGGTCGAAGAAGACCGCCTGAGAAAGGATTATACGGAATTCCAGGCCGCGAAAGCCGCGGCGGCAGAGCAGCCGGAACTGCCCGACTTCGACGCGCAAACCAAGGCGCCCTTTGATTTTCTCGGCATGGATCCGGGGCTGCGCTACGTGCCGCCCGCTCCTGAACTGGTCAAGGCGGCCACCTGGTGGGAAGGCGTCTATCCGGCGCCCGAGGTTCCCACTGGCCCGGTACGTTTCCTTTCGCCTGAGGGACGACTGCCCGAGGCGGATTTGCCGTCCATGGCGTCGGTGCGCTTCTCCATGGAAATCGATCCGCCGCATTCCGTGGCGGCCCGGATGAACCAGGACATCGCCCTTCACGACAATGACTATGTCAGCGTCGGTGGCCACGGCCTGAAGTTCACGCCGGTGACCGATCATGCCCCCGAAATCGCCGAACTCATCGCAAACAGCGCCGAACTGTCGCCCTTTGGAGCGCTGCAGCAGCCGGGTTCGTCTGAAGAGATCGGCAGCTTCATTCAGCAGGCTGCCTCCACCCTGACTGCTTTCGCTCAAGAACACGCCGAAGACGACGGCATGTTCATCGTCGATCAGGATGTGATCACCGGCATCTACGTCAACGGACAGGTGGTCGCCGAACGACCGGACCTGAAGGAGCACCTCCCCGGAAATGACGAGGAGGAGACGGAGGAGGAGACGGGCGATGCATCCGATCCGACGGTGCATCAGGTTTCCGGCTCCGGCGAGTTGCAGATCGACGCATCGGTCGAACTGGAAGCCGGCGGCAATACGCTGGTCAACACGGTGATGGTGAGCAGCAACTGGCTGGCCGCAACGGTGACCGCCGTCGTCGGCGATCATATCGAGCTCAACGCGATCGTTCAGATCAACGCCTGGAGCGACAACGACCTCGCCGGCTCTAGCCTGAACGGGTGGACGCTGGATCCCGAGAGCCTGACCGAGAGTTTCAACATCGCGATGTTCCAGCGCATCGACCCGACCGACAGCGCCGAGCAAGCCGCGCAGCCGGTCGACGACTTTCCCGAGAATTGGGTGGTTACTCAGATCGATGGCGACATGATCTTCATGAACTGGATCGAGCAGTTCAGTTTCGTCATGGACAACGACGTTCACGTCCTGTCCTCGTCCGGGGTCACGACCACGGTAACGACTGGCGCCAATACCGCCTTCAACGACATCTCCTTCCAGGAGCTTGGCTTCTACTACGACCTCATCATCGTCGGCGGAAACATCTATGACGCCAACATCATCCAGCAGATGAACGTGCTCTTCGACGACGATCTTGTCGGCGCGGTCGACGGTTTCCAGACCACCGGTGATGCGAACCTTTCCACCAGCGGCAATTTGCTCTGGAACAGCGCCAGCATCACGAATATCGGCGGGGCCGACCGTTTCGACGCGCTGCCGGACGCTTATCGCCTGGCTGCCGAAAATCTCGCGGCCGGCAACAAGGATTTACCCGACCAGGTGTTGCAGGACGACGCCTTCGCCAATTTCGGCGGCCTGCGGGTGCTCTATGTGACCGGCGACATCCTCGACCTGCGATATGTCAAACAGACCAACGTGCTCGGCGACGCCGACCAGGTTGCGTTGGCCATGGAGCAGGTGGGCGAGGGCCATCCCGAGGCCGATTGGACGATTGCCACCGGATCGAATGCGTTGGTCAATGTCGCCGGCATCATCGACGTCGATTCGGGCGCGAAAACCTATGTCGGTGGCGATCACTATTCGGACGAGATCCTGATTCAGGCCGAACTCGTCTCGGCCGACCCCGAACTTGGCGGCCGCGACCCGGACGTACTGGTCAGCGAGGCGGTCGCCTTTCTCGATGACGACACGTCCGATGCGAGCACCGGAGAAGCCCTCCCTGCTCCTCCTCCGGCAATCGATGCCGGGCACGCGGATGGCATGCAGTCGATATTGGCTTGAACGGAATCTCAAGGGGGCAAGATGTCTGGTCAACCATGGTGGCGGCCGCTTGACGATGAAGACGAGCGCGAATTTCCAAGGGCGCCTGTCGCCGAGATGAACGGCCCTCTGTCGCTCGTGCTCGACAGGCAGGAAAGGATCATCGAACAATCGCTAGCCGATCTCGACAAGGTCATTGCCGACCTCTACCAAACGGCGGGTCCGGAGCGCGCGAGACCAGTCCCTGACCAGAGCATCCTGCCCGCCCTCGACACCGCTTCCCCAGAACCCCTCCAGATCGATCGTACCGCTCAGTCGCCGGAGCAGAACTCCGCCATCGAAGCGGTCACCGCTGCCGCCGCCGCGGAACTGGAAGCCAGCTACGCGGAACTGAGCCAAGCCGTCCAATCGGAACGCCGGCAGCACCCGGTGATCGAACATCGCGAACCGGAAGCTGCAACTCCCGCGCAGGAATCGTCCCCGGCCGAAGCCGCGCCCGAACCGGCAACCGGGCGCAGCGCGCCGGAAGATCCGGCACCCTCCGCACCAGAAGCGAAGTCAGCGCATGGGACGCCTGGAACATTGACCATCGAAGGCGACAGCGGTCCGATCAAGTCCGAGAGCCAGGTGCCGACGGCAGACGGCAACAAGGGTGGGAAGGGCGGCGGAGGGCGGTTTCATCGCCGGCTGGGGCCGATAAATTTCGCGGACAACCTCAAGGCAGGGCTGAATGCGGTCAGGCAGAACCTGCTGATCGTGATGATGTTCACCGTTGCCAGCAACATTCTCGTATTGGCGATTCCCATCTATCTCTTCCAGATTTCCGACCGCGTGCTGACGAGCCGTTCGCTCGACACGCTTGTCATGCTCACCGCCGTGATCGTCGGGGCGGTGCTGCTGCAGGCGACCCTCGACGCCATCAGGCGCTTCATCCTCATGCGCACCGCCGTCGAGGTCGCCGCCCAGCTCGGCGGGCCAATCCTGAGCGCTGCCGCGCGCGCTTCGCTGCACAGCAACGGTCGCGAATACCAGACGCTCGGCGACCTCCAACAGCTTCGCTCCTTCCTGGTTTCGGGAACCTTGCTGGCGTTTCTGGATGCGCCGATGGCGCCCTTCTTCATCCTGGCGGTGTTTCTCGTGCACATCCATCTCGGCTTCATCGTCGTCGGATGCGCGCTGCTGCTGCTGGTGGTCGCGCTGATCAACCAGCGCGCGACCGCCGGCCCTTTCGGAGAAGCCAGCGTTCATCAGAGCAAGGCCAATCTGCATCTCGATTCGATGTCGCGGAATTCGCAGATCATCAACGCGCTGGCCATGATACCGGAGGCGGTGCGCCTATGGGGCCGCGACACCGCCGGTTCGCTCAAGGCGCAGGTCATTGCACAGGACCGCAACATCGTTTCGGCCGCTACCTCGAAGGCCTGTCGCCTGCTGACGCAGGTCGCCATGCTTGGCTGGGGCGCCTATCTGGCGATCGAAGGTCAAATCACCGGGGGCATGGTGATAGCCGCTTCGATCATCGCCGGCCGCGCCCTGGCGCCCGTCGAAGGGGCGATCGAAGGCTGGAATCAGTTCGTGCAGTCGAGAGCCGCCTATGGGCGCATTTCCGCGCTGCTGAAGTCCTCACCGCTCAATTTCGAGCGCCTCAACCTGCCGCGTCCGGAAGGGCGGCTCGATGTCGAGCGCCTGCTGTTCGTGCCGCAAGGGACGAAGCGCGTGGTGCTCAACGGCATCACTTTCTCGCTCAATCCGGGCGATTCGCTGGCGATCATCGGCAATTCCGGCGCAGGCAAGACGACGCTCGGCAAGATGCTCGTCGGCTCGATCCTGCCCACCTCCGGAAATGTCCGGCTCGACCTCATGGACCTGCGCAATTGGGACCAGCGTCAGTTCGGCGAGAACATCGGCTACCTGCCCCAGGACGTCCAGCTCTTCCCTGCCACGATCAAGGCGAACATCGCGCGCATGCGCGAAGACGCCAGCGACGCCGACATCTATCAGGCCGCGATGCTGGCCGATGTCCACGAGATGATCGCCACTTTCCCGCAAGGCTACGAGACCTTCGTGGCGGGCGACGGCGCACCGCTGTCTGGCGGCCAGAAGCAGCGCATCGCGCTGGCGCGCGCGTTCTTCGGCAATCCGCGCATGGTCATCCTCGACGAGCCCAACTCCAATCTGGACAGCGCCGGCGATGCCGCACTGGCGCGCGCGCTTGCCCATGCCAAGCAGGAGAAGATCACCGTCATCACGATCACCCAAAGACCGTCGCTGCTTCGCAGCGTCGACAAGATCCTTCTGCTCACCAACGGCACCGTGTCGCTGTTCGGCCGGCGCCAGGAGGTTCTGGCGGCACTGGCGGCGAGGGGGATGGGGCCGGATGCCGGCGCGGTCGCCAAGCAGGCGGGTTGAACAGGGCAAATGACGATGACGATAGTCGACGACGCGAAGCCTCACCACGCCGAATGGTACTCGGAAGTTCCCCGCTCCATCCGCAAGCAGACCATTATCGGCCTGACGTTGATGGCGGCTTGTTTCGGCGGCTTCGGCACCTGGGCCATGACAGCCCCGCTGGCCGCCGCCGTGATAACCCAGGGCAGCTTCGTCGCAACCGGGCAGAACAAGATCGTCCAGCACTTCGGCGGCGGCATCATCAAGGAACTGCTGGTCAGCGAAGGCGATCATGTCGAGCTCGGTCAACCGCTGATCAAGCTCGACGAGACGGCAGCCGAGACGAATGAACGCCAGCTGTTCCTGCGGCGGCTGCGGCTCGAGGGCATCATCGCCAGGCTCTCGGCCGAAGTCGACGGTCGCGAGACGATCTCCTTTCCCGACATAATCATGGAAAATCGGACCGACGACGACGTTGCGGCGATCATGGAGAGTCAGAATCTCAATTTCCAGGCGTCGCGAAGCAAGCTGAAGAGCGAGATCGGACTGCTCACTCAGAACATCGAGGCGCTGAAATTCCGCGCCAGCGGCTACCAGCAGCAGCTGGAGTCGATGGAGCGGCAGCTCTTGCTCCTCAAGGAGGAGTATGTCGGCAAGAAGACGCTTGCGGAGAAGGGACTTTTGCGCGCCACCGAGGTGAAAGCGATCCTGCGCGCCATCGCCGACGCCGAAGGTCAGATGGGCAGGCTGCAGGCCGAGGTGTCGGAAACCGGCGCGCAGATAAAGAAGCACGACCAGCAGATCATCCAGACGACCGATGCCTACAAGCAGGTCGCGCTCGATGAACTGCAAAGCATCGAGGCCGAGCTTGATACCGTGCGCGAACAGTCGCGCGAAGCCGAAAGCACGCTGCGGCGCACGACCATCCATGCCCCGGCTGCCGGCACGGTGGTGCGCATGATGTATCACACCTCGGGGGGCGTCATCGAAAGCGGCAAGACCATCCTGGAGATATTGCCCTCCGAAGTGCCGCTCATCATCGAGACGCAGGTGCCGCGCACCGACATCGACAATGTCCATGTCGGGCAGAAGGCGACGGTGCGGCTGATAGCGCTCAACATGCGCACGACGCCCGTCCTCAATGGCGAGGTCTACTATGTCTCGGCAGACTCCCTGCCGGACACGACCGGCAATGGCCAGCGTGAGGTCTATCTTGCGCGCGTCAACCTGCCGGTCAGTGAACTAACCCGCGTTCCCGGCTTTTCCCCGACGCCGGGCATGCCTGCCGAGATCATGATCCAGACGGCCGAGCGGACCTTCTTTTCCTACCTTACCAAACCGATCGCCGACAGCATGTCGCGGGCATTCATGGAACAGTGAGGCGGACGCGGGCGCATCATGCCGGCGCCTCAATAACGCCTCTTGGGAAATCCGGTTTGTGCGCCTCTCTTGACGGCGGGCGTGGTCCGCTGTCCGCAGTCAGCCGCCAGGAAGCTGGGGCGGCTTTGGCGTCCGGTCGGGCTTCGGCCTTGGCGACGGGCCGGGACCTGCGGGCACCGGCTCGTCAGGCACCTCGGGATGCTCCTCCGGTTGATGGTCGCTATCCTGCGGTTTTGACGAATGGCGACGGTTCGGATCAGTCTTTTTGGGATCATCGCTCATTGTTGTTTTCTCCTGTCATCCAATGACAATTCGACGGAAAGGCCGATTGTTCCAAGGACAGGGTCGGCCTGCGAGGCTGGATGAAACGAACCTGGACTTCGAGCGTTTGGCATTGGCAGCAAGCTTGCACGCCCAGGGATGACTCCCATGCAGCAAACCATAGTCAGAGTGATCTGCGCCATCGGCGAATCGGGGCAGCTTGGTCTCGAGGGCCGCTTGCCTTGGGAAGGCAACCGATCACCGGAATTTACAGCCGACGTTGCGCGCTTCTTCGACATCACCAGAGGACATGTCGTGATCGCCGGCCCCAAAACGATAGCCAGCGTTCCCGAATTCGCCCGTGTTGACCGGGAGTTTTTCCTGCTTCGCTCCAGCATGGCCCCTGAGGAGACGCTCAAGCGCTTTGCCGGCCGTGTCGTCTTCATCGGCGGCGGACCACCGGTCTGGGACGCCTATGCGCGCTTCGTCAGCCATTGGGATATCACACGACTGCCCTATGACGGGCCGGCTGACCGCTGGTTCAATCCGCGATGGCTCACGGCAGGCGGCTCGCAACCAGAATCCAAACCGTAAGTGATGCTGAGCGACGGCGGCAAGATTGGCGCTGCAAGCTTACAAAAACTCCATGGTTAATGCCGCCTTAACCTTCGCCCCGATAGTCTGACGGCGGAATCTGCCTGTGCGCGTTCGCGCCGGGGGACACATTGTTGCGGACGGGGAAAGGCATGCGTTCAGCCACACAATTCGCGCTGACCGAGGCGGAGCACGGTATCCAGGCATTTGCGCGTCGGCAGCTCGGCCGAATCGCCGGACTGGCGTGTTTCGCCTTTGTCGGTTTCGGCCTAGCCAGCCTCGGCACCTGGAACGTCGCCGATCCCAGCTTCAGCCATGCCACGGACAATCCGGTCACCAATGCGATGGGCTATCCCGGCGCGGTCTTTGCCGACCTCGCCATGCAGTTCTATGGACTTTCATCTGTGGCAGCGCTGGTGCCGGCGGTCATCTGGGGGTTTCTGCTGGCGACGGCGCGCGGCGTAGACCGCAAACCACGCCGCGCCGCCACCTGGTTCGGCGCCTCGCTCCTGCTTGCCGGCATCGCCGGCTGCACGACGCCGCCGGCAACCTGGCCGCTGCCGACGGGCCTTGGCGGCGTCTTCGGCGACATGGTGCTGAAAGTGCCGGGCATGGTCACCGGCGGATATCCTAACGGTTGGGCTGCAAGCCTGGTGGCGGTGATTCTTGCGGGCCCGGCGGTCTGGCTGCTTGCCTTCGGATCGGGACTCACATCGCGGCCTAACGGCTTTGCGGTGATGGACGATGCCGATGTCGCGCCCGAGCGGGAACCGGACAATCTTACCTTCGATGACGAGGAGGAAGGCGAAGGCATCCTGGCGATCGGCGCGATCACGCATTGGTGGCTGTCGTTCCGGGCCTTTTTGCGCCGCCGGGCGGCACGCCGCAGCGCGCATGACGAATTCGGCGGCCTCGACGCCCGTCCGCCGAGTGCCTGGCGGCAGGCGGCCGCGCGCGTCGACTTTGCCGAAGAGGCCGAGGCACGCGTCAGCAAGAATGGCAGGGCGCGCGTCGAGCCGGAATTCTTCGCCTCGATGGTGGCCGACGGCCGCACTGTTTCGGTCGACCCCGACGACGAGGATAGCGAGCCGGAAGACAATCTCGACTTCATGCCGGCTCCCGAGGCACCAGCCGCGCAGCCGGCCCAAGTACAGAATTTCCGTTCGCCGGCGCGCGTCGCAAGCCCAGCGCAACGCCCGGTTCCGGGAGCGCGCATCCAACGCGAGGCGCAGGCATCTCTGATCGGGTCCAACGATTTTGAAATGCCGTCGCTGCATTTCCTCAGCGAACCGAAGAATGTCGCTCGCGACCCTAGCCTGTCCGAAGACGCGCTCGAACAGAATGCGCGCCTGCTCGAAGGCGTGCTGGAGGATTTCGGCGTCAAGGGCGAGATCATCCATGTCCGGCCGGGTCCCGTGGTGACGCTCTACGAACTGGAGCCGGCTCCCGGCATCAAGTCCTCGCGCGTCATCGGGCTTGCCGACGACATCGCCCGGTCGATGAGCGCCATCGCCTGCCGCGTCGCGGTCGTGCCTGGCCGCAACGCCATCGGCATCGAACTGCCGAACGCCAAGCGCGAAACCGTCTATCTGCGCGAGATCATGGCAAGCCGCGATTTCGAACAGACCAAGGCGAAGCTCGCGCTGGCGCTCGGCAAGACGATCAATGGCGAGGCGGTGATTGTAGACATCGCCAAGATGCCTCACGTCCTGGTCGCGGGCACCACCGGCTCGGGCAAGTCGGTCGCCATCAACACCATGATCCTGTCCTTGCTCTACCGGATGACGCCGGACCAGTGCCGTCTGATCATGATCGATCCGAAGATGCTCGAACTGTCGGTCTATGACGGCATCCCGCATCTGCTCACCCCGGTGGTGACCGATCCGAAGAAGGCTGTGGTGGCGCTGAAGTGGACGGTGCGCGAGATGGAGGACCGTTATCGCAAGATGTCCAAGGTCGGCGTGCGCAACATCGACGGCTTCAACGCCCGCGTCGCGCAGGCGCAGAAGAAGGGCGAGCAGATTTCGCGCACCGTGCAGACCGGCTTCGACCGCCAGACCGGTGAGGCGATCTACGAGACGGAGGAACTCGACCTCGAACCGCTGCCCTATATCGTTGTTATCATCGATGAGATGGCCGACCTGATGATGGTCGCCGGCAAGGATATCGAAGGCGCGGTGCAGCGTCTGGCGCAGATGGCGCGTGCCGCCGGCATCCACGTCATCATGGCGACGCAACGCCCCTCGGTCGACGTCATCACCGGCACGATCAAGGCGAACTTCCCGACGCGTATTTCCTTCCAGGTGACCTCCAAGATCGACAGCCGCACCATCCTGGGCGAGCAGGGCGCCGAACAACTGCTTGGCATGGGCGACATGCTCTATATGGCAGGCGGCGGGCGCATCCAGCGCGTGCACGGTCCCTTCGTCTCGGACGATGAAGTCGAGAAGATCGTCGCCCACCTCAAGCTTCAGGGCGTTCCGGAATATCTCGACGCCATTACCGAGGACGATGACGAGGGAGACGAGGGCTCCTCGAAGGGCGGTGGCAGCGGCGGCGGCAATTTTGAGGAATCCGACGACCCCTACGACCAGGCCGTCGCCGTCGTACTGCGCGACGGCAAGGCCTCGACCAGCTACATCCAGCGTCGCCTCGGCATCGGCTACAACCGCGCCGCCTCGATAATTGAGCGGATGGAACAGGAAGGCATCGTCGGACCGGCCAACCACGCCGGCAAGCGCGAAATCCTGGTGCCGACGGAAGAGGACAAGTTCTGAAAATGCCGGCTTTGGTGGGCGCGGCCCCTTGCCGCCGCCCAACTTCAGCCCAAGTAAATGCTTACCGAACGATGGCGATATCGACGAATTCGAGAGTGATCAACGGTATGAACAGAAACGCATCGACCTCGAGCTTCCGGATGCAGGCAGGCCGTCGCAAGTTTGTCGGCATCATGCTCGCCGGCCTTGGACTTGCGACCCTCCAGGGTGCCGGCTTCGGCATGGTCACCCCGGCCTCGGCGGTGCCCTCGGACACCGCGCAAAAGATCGCCGATCATTTCGCCGGCGTGCGTACGATGACCGGTGAATTCGTGCAGTTCGGCCCTCGTGGCGAGCAGACCGGCGGCAAGTTCTATATCGAACGACCCGGCAAGATCAGGTTCAACTATGAGGGCTCGTCGGGCTTCAAGGTGATTTCGGATGGCCAGTCCGTCGTTCTCGACAACAAGAAGCTGAACACGGTCGATCTCTACCCGCTATCGAAGACCCCGTTGAAGCTTCTGCTCGACGAGCGCATCGATCTCTCCGGCGACAAGGTCAGGAGCGTCAAGGAAGAAGACGACCTCACCACGATCCAGCTTGCCGACAAGTCGGTGTTCGGGAATTCGACCATCACCATGATGTTCGATCCCAAGTCCTATGAGTTGCGCCAATGGACGATCACCGATGCCCAAGGCAAGGACACGACCGTCATGATCTTCAATGTGAGGAACGGCGTGACGTTCGACCAGGATCTGTTCAAGATCGATTACCGGCGCAATCTCGAGGTCAACAGGAAGAAAAACCGCTGATCCGCAGCCCGCATTGTGGACAGGGGCGTCGCGACGACATGGCGCCGCCTCTGGGCTTGTAATTTGTCGCCTGCACTGCCAGTTTCCGGGCATCTTCCTTAAGTGCCGGATTCCCCATGACGTTTTCGATTGCGACCTGGAACATCAATTCCGTACGGTTGCGCATGCCCTTGGTCGAGCGGTTTCTTCTCGACCATGCCCCCGACGTTCTTTGCCTGCAGGAAACCAAGTGCCCGGACGATCTGTTTCCGGCCAAGGCGTTCCAGAAGCTCGGCTACGAGCACATCGCAATCAGCGGCCAGAAGGGCTATCACGGCGTGGCGACCGTGGCGCGGCGTCCAATCGAACTCGTCGAAAAGCGGCAATTCTGCATGATGAACGATTGCCGGCACCTTTCGGTGCGGGTGACCGGCCGCAATAAGACGCTGCTTCTGCACAATTTCTACGTGCCCGCAGGCGGCGACGAACCTGACCCCGAGATCAATCCAAAGTTTCGTCACAAGCTTGATTTCGTTGCCGAAATGAACACGATTCGCGCCGAGCACGACGAAACGTCGGGTTCAATCCTGGTCGGCGACCTCAACATCGCGCCGCTCGAGCACGACGTATGGTCGCATAAGCAGTTGCTGAAAGTGGTCAGCCACACGCCGATCGAGACCGAGAATTTCGAGGCGATGCGCAAGGCCGGCAACTGGGTCGACCTGATGCGCCTCAACGTGCCGGACGACCAGAAAATCTACACCTGGTGGAGCTACCGCGCCCAGGACTGGGAGGCATCGGACCGGGGACGCCGGCTCGACCACGTCTGGTCGTCAGCAAACCTGGCGCCGAGCCTGCGCGGCATCGAGATCCTGCGCGAGGCGCGCGGCTGGGAACGACCTTCCGACCATGTGCCGGTGATCGCGCGCTTCGATCTGGCGCAGCTTTGAGTATACAGGCGCTTCCGGATTTTACGGAAACCGTTCTGTTTTACCGATGACGTGGCGAATCCCAAGAGGGCGCCGCCGCTGAACTAGGGCAAAACCCTGCGGGCGGGTTCAGGTCGGCGACGCAGACTTCACATCGGACCGCAATCTGCGGTCCATATCGGCCTGTCAGTAACCGCCACCATTCGTTCCACCACCATTCGTCCCGCCGCCACCCATGCCGCCTCCACTCGCATCTGAGGTGCTCGATGGTGGCGGTGGAGCTTCGGTGCGTGGTGCGGTCTGGCAAGCTGTCAAAAGCAACGCCAGGAGCAGGATAAGCAGGCGCATCGCAATGGACCTCCCTTGTCTCTCGACAAAGAGCATCGCGCCGATCGCCGAAGCCGTCAATTGGCCTTGATCCGCCCTCGTCTGCTCCTGAAGGGAACTGGCTCGGAGCAAGCCTGGCGCGGGAGACCATTCGCTATTCTGCTAGGGCGCCAGGCGCGGCGCGACCTCCTCGATGCGGCGGATCAGCGCCTGCAACTCCTCGGTGATGCGCCTATGCAGCCCAATCGCCAGTTCCGGATATTCCTCCAGGATGCGGCGAAACATTTTACGATTGAGGCGCAGCACCTCCGCATCCGTAGCCGCCGCCGCACTGGTCAGCCGTCGCGTGTCGCCGACCAGCGCCAGTTCGCCGAGAATCGCCCCTGGTTTGACGGTTGCGATGGGCGTGCGCGCCGCGTCGCCTTCGCTGAACAATACGATGCTGCCCTTGACCACGACATAGGCCGAGTCGGCCTCGTCCTCCTCGAGATAGAGCTTGCGCTGTGCTGGCAGCCGCATCGATTCGGCGCCGAAGGCCAACAGGCGAAGCTGCTCCTGGCTGAAGCCCTCGAACAGCCCCACGCCGGACAGAATGCGGATGTCGTCATCCAGCGCCATAGTGTCCCCGACTGCGTAGTGCATGATCCACCAAAGTCAGCATCTTTGGTGGATCATGCGCTAATTCAATAGCTTAGAGCGTGATCGAAGGCAAAACCGGAATTTCCCCCGTGATCGCCCGCCCCTCTGGCGCTCCTGCCCCGCATGCGGTCCCCCAACCGCAGCCGGTCAGGGAACCAGCTTGTATCCGCCGCTTTCTGTCACAAGAATTTCAGCTTTGGAAGGATCGCGCTCTATCTTCTGGCGCAACCGATAGACATGCGTTTCAAGCGTATGGGTGGTGACGCCCGAATTGTAGCCCCAGACTTCCTCCAGCAGCACGTCCCGGGTCACCACTTTCTGGTCGGCACGATAGAGATATTTGATGATCGATGCTTCCTTCTCCGTCAGGCGCACCTTCGCCCCTCGCTGATCGAGCAGCAATTTCTGGCTCGGCTTGAAGGTATAAGGCCCGACCGAAAACGTCGCGTCCTCGCTCTGCTCATGCTGGCGCAACTGCGCCCTGATCCGCGCAAGCAGCACCGCGAAACGGAACGGTTTGGTCACATAGTCGTTGGCGCCGGCCTCAAGCCCGAGAATGGTGTCGGAATCCGTGTCATGCCCGGTCAGCATGATGATCGGCGCCTTGTAACCGCCCTTGCGCAGCAGCTTGACTGCCTCGCGCCCGTCCATGTCGGGCAGGCCGACATCCATCACCAGAAGATCGACCAGCCCGGCGCGGGCGGCGGCAACACCCTTGGCGGCGGTGGCTTCCTGCAGCACATCGAATTCCTCGTAGAGCGACAGTTGCTCGACGAGCGTGGCGCGCAGGTCTTCGTCATCGTCGACGATCAGGATGGTGCGTGATGTCATGGATCAATCCATTGTTTTGAAATCAAGAATTCTGTTGACCACTCATCGTTTATGCGGAACCTCGTCGCCGAGACAGGCGGTCACGGTGATTTGTTTGCGCATGCGATCATACTCCAAAAAACGTGAGTACAATGCGGCTGGGGCAAAAATACGCAAAGGCCTGCGCATAGTGACGGTGCGCGCCAAGCCGGGCGACCAGCGCAGGGGCCTCCTGAACGCCGGCGGTACGGTGTTTTCCTGCGCGCTGGGAAGCGGCGGCATCTCGGCAAACAAGCGCGAAGGCGATGGCGCCACGCCGCTGGCGGCCATGCGCATACTATCCGGCTATCACCGCCGCGACAACCTCGCGCTCCCGCCGACGCGGCTGAAGATGACTCCGATCGGCCCTCGCCTTGGCTGGTGCGACGCGCCGCACGACCGCAACTACAATCGCCCGGTCAAGCGGCCTTATCCGGCAAGCCACGAAGATATGTTGCGGGCGGACCACCTCTATGACGCCTGCCTGGTTCTGGATTGGAACATCCGGCCGCGACGAGGGGGACGCGGCAGCGCCATCTTTTTCCACCTCGCGCGACCGGGCTTAACGCCGACACATGGCTGTGTTGCGATCACCGCAAGGGCCATGGCGCGGCTGTTGCCGCATCTTTCAAGACACACGATTTTGAAGGTTCTGCGGTAACTCGTTCAGGCGAAACGCCACACCGTCGTTCGCTTGACCTCCGAGTCCTCCAGCGCGCGAGTGACCGCAACCTCGTAGACGGCGAGCGCTTCCAGCCCGCCCTTCGGCAAATAGGCGCGACCAGGATCGCCAACGAGGACGGTCGCGCCGCGCTGCCGAAGCGCGGCAAACCACGGGCCCAGCCGGTCGGCCAGCGGCTTGTCGTAGAACACGTCGCCGGCGAGCACCACATCCCAACCGTCGTCAGTGCCGATCCGGTCGACGCCGGAAAAGCCCAGGCGAAGTCCGTTAGCTCGGCTGTTGAGCTCGACGGCCATCCGGCAGAAAGGATCTATATCGGCGGCTACGACCTCGCGCGCCCCGGCCTTTGCCGCGGCGATCGCCACCAGCCCGGAGCCGGAGGCGAAGTCGAGCACGTATTTGTTGCGCACAGTCTGCGGCTGGTCGAGCACATAGCGGGCCAATCCTTGCCCACCGGCCCAGGCAAACGCCCAATAGGGCGGCGGCAGGCCTATCGCCGCCAGTTCTTCCTCCGTCTTGTGCCAGAGATCGTGGGCCTCATCGGCGAGGTGAAGCTTAATCTCCGGCACATGTGGCGGCGCCATCAGCGCCGTATTGGCAAGGATGAAGTCTCTGGCGGCCTTCGGTGTCACGGCGCCGGATCGAGCCCGCCCATGCGACAGACTTCCCGCCATTCGTCGGGGGTAACCGGCTGCACCGAAAGCCGCATCGAGGTGACCAGCGCCATCTTCGCCAACGCCGGATTAGCCTTGGCATCCGCCAGGCTCACCGGCTTCGGCATGTCGCGCACGGCGCGAATATCGACGCATTCCCAGCGCGGATCGTCCGTCGTCGTATCATGGTGGGCAAGTGCGCAGACTTCGACGATGCCAACCACCTCCAACCCCTCGTTGGAATGATAGAAGAAGCCGAGATCGCCGATCTGCATGGCGCGCATATTGTTGCGCGCCTGATAGTTGCGCACTCCGTCCCATTGCTCGCCGGCCTTGCCCTTCGCCTTCAGCATATCGAAGGAGAATTTGAACGGCTCGGACTTGAACAGCCAATAGTTCTTCACGCTCATGCCGCCCATGCCTCAACCGTTCGCCGGATTGTTGAAAACCCAATTCCACGGCTGAATCTCGACAGCCGCGAACAGGCCAGCCTTCGCATAGGGATCGCCCGCTGCGATCGCCGCCGCGGCCGGCTTGTCTGCTGCATCGATCACCACGAGACTGCCGCATGGATTGCCGTTGTCGTCGAGAAACGGGCCGGCGAATTTAAGTGTGCCGGTGGCGTTGAGGTCCTTGAGATAGGCGACGTGGTCCGGCCGGATGTCGAGCCGCAATTGCAGATGATCGGGCTTGTCCTTGCAGATGAAGGCAAACAACATGTCTTATGGCTCCTCGGCGGCTAGGTTATTCGGCTTCGTGGCGCAGCGGCCGCGACATCAGCGCCGACACCGCTTGCTGGATGGTGATCTGGCCCGACAGGATCTGCGCAACGGCGACAATGATCGGCGCGTCTACGCCCCGCTCCCGGGCAATCCTTGAAGCGATGCCCGCAGTGGCAACACCTTCGGCGAGCGGACGCCCGGCAAGGGGCTCGCCACGGCCGAGCGCCAGCCCGTAGGCGAAATTGCGCGACTGGGCGGACGAGCAGGTGAGCAGCAGATCGCCAAGCCCTGAAAGACCCATCAGCGTTTCGGGCCTTGCGCCGAAAGCCGCGCCGATGCGGCGCAGCTCCACGAAACCACGTGTGACCATGGCTGCCTGCGCGCTGGCGCCAAGGCCGGCACCAGTGACGGCGCCGGCGGCAATCGCGAACACGTTCTTCAGCGCGCCGCCGATTTCGACGCCGGTGAGATCGTCGGTGGAGTAGCAGCGGAACATCTCGGTCGAAAATCGATGCGCAAGTTCCGCGGCACGCGCCTCCTCGCGCGCGGCGACGACCACGGCGGTCGGCAGGCCGCGCGCGACATCGGCCGCGAAACTCGGGCCGGACAGGAATGCCACCGGATTGCGCCCGACAATCTTCTCGGCGATTTCGGACAGAAGCGTGCCGGTGTCGCTCTCTATGCCCTTGGCGCAGATCACCAACGGAACGGAATCCGGAATATGGGTCTTGGCTTGCCCAAGCACCTGCCGCAGCACCTGCGCCGGCGTGACCACGAGCACGCAATCTGCCCCTGCCAGGGCGGCTGCGAGATCCGTGGTCGCTTCAAGCTCCGGCTCCAGCCGAATGCCGGGCAGATAGCGCGGGTTTTCACCCTTGGCGAGTGCCGCCACTGTTTCGGCGTCACGCGCCCACAGCCGCACTTGGTGGCCGGCGCGCCGCATGGTGAGCGCAAGCGCCGTCCCCCAGGCGCCGCCGCCCAAAACGGTCACACGATAGTCGGTCATGCCTTGGCCCCCCGTCGTCCCGAACCGACACGCGGCGCCGATATGCCATCCAGCGGCCAGCGCGAGCGCGGCACGAAATCCATCGCGTCAGGCTCGCTGAGGCCGGCGCGCAGCCGCTCGATGCCGGCCCAGGCGATCATCGCCGCATTGTCGGTGCAAAGCGCGTGCGGCGGCGCCACAAAAGCGAAACCCCGCTCGCTGCACAGCCTCTCGAGCGTGGCGCGAATCTCGCGATTCGCCGCAACCCCGCCGGCGACCACCAGCGCCGGTGCAGCGGCACCCGGATACTCCTCGTGGAAGCGGGTAAGCGCGCGGCCGACGCGATCGCCAAGCGCATCGGACACCGCAGTCTGGAACGACGCGCAGATGTCAGCGACATCCTGCTCGCCAAGAGGAGCGATGGCTGTCGCCGCCTGGCGCACGGCGGTCTTCAATCCGGAAAACGAAAAGTCCGGACGTACCTCGCCCTTCATCGGGCGCGGAAAGACGAAGCGCGCCGCATCGCCCCGCGACGCCGCCTTCTCGACATTCGGTCCGCCCGGATAGGGCAGACCAAGCATCTTGGCCGTCTTGTCGAAGGCTTCGCCAAGCGCATCGTCAATGGTGGTGGCCCAGCGCTGATAGTCGCCGACGCCAGCAACCCGCACGATCTGGGTGTGGCCGCCGGAAACCAGCAGCAGGAGATAGGGAAACGGCAGGCCGTCCGTCAGCCGCGCCGTCAGCGCATGGCCTTCGAGGTGGTTGATCGCAATCAGCGGCTTGCCCGCGGCCGAGGCGATGGCCTTCGCCATCATCAGGCCGACGATCAGCCCGCCGACGAGCCCCGGCCCGGCAGTGGCGGCAATGGCATCGATATCGCCAAGCCCGGTCTCGGCATTTGACAATGCTGCTTCGATGATGCCGTCCAGCGCCTCGACATGAGCGCGCGCGGCAATTTCCGGCACCACGCCGCCGAAGGCCGCATGCTCCTCTATCTGGCTCAGCACGACATTCGACAGGATTTCGGGCGCAGCTCCCGGACGAAGGCCGACCACGCTGGCCGCGGTCTCGTCGCAGCTTGTTTCGATCCCGAGCACGCGGATCATGGCGTCATTTCGTTGCATTGCCCGACCGTTGTTTCCCCGATAGGAGGATAAAGGGTATAACCCATCGCCGGGTGGGTATCACGGACCGAGCCTCATGCAAACAAAAGCGTTGAAAATCGGCACGCGCGCCAGCCTTCTGGCGCTTGCGCAAGCCACCGAAACCCGCGATCGCCTGATGGCGGCGCACGGGCTTGGCGAAGACGCGTTCGAGATCGTGCCGCTCACCACCACCGGCGACCAGATCCAGGACAAGCCTCTGTCCGAAGTCGGCGGCAAGGGTCTGTTCACCAAGGAATTGGAAGACGCGCTGTTCGACGGACGCATCGACATCGCGGTGCACTCGTCGAAGGACATGGCGACAGTGCTGCCTGAGGGCCTCCATGCCTCCACCTTCCTGCCGCGCGAGGACCCGCGCGACGCCTTTATCGGCAGGCTTGCCCCCTCCATCGAGGAGCTGCCGCAGGGCGCCACCGTCGGCTCTTCTTCCTTGCGTCGACAGGCGCTGATCCGGCGCATGCGGCCCGACCTGAACGTCATCATCTTTCGCGGCAACGTGCAGACGCGTCTGCGCAAGCTCGACGATAAAATCGCCGATGGCACAATCCTGGCCAATGCCGGCCTGCGCCGCCTCAACCTTACCCACATCATCACCGACCTGATGCCGCTGGACAGATTTCCACCGGCCCCCGGCCAGGGTGCAATCGGCATTGAAAGCCGGATAGGCGATGCGAATGTGGACCGCCTGCTGGCGCCGATCCACCATGCCCCGACCGGCCACGCCCTTGCCTGCGAACGAGCCTTCCTGCGCGTGCTCGACGGCTCTTGCCGCACACCCATCGCCGGCCATGCACAGGTGGAGGGCGACCGTCTCACATTCTACGGGCTGATTCTGTCGCTCGACGGCAGCGAAGCGCATGAGGTGCGGCGGGAGGGCACAACCGCCGAGGCCGCCGCCATCGGGCGCGCCGCAGGCGAATATCTGCGCCAGCAGGCCGGCACCCGCTTCTTCGAGGCATGGGGCTGAGAATGGCCGGCGCTCGGGTGCTGGTGACGCGCCCGGAGCCCGGCGCGTCGAAAACCGCACGGCGGTTGGAGGAAGCCGGATTTTCGCCCGTCATCCTGCCGCTTTCACGGACAGTGCCGTTGCCGGTTGGTATTTTTCCTACCGGACAGATCGATGCGGTCGCGGCGACCAGCGTTAACGCGCTTCGACATGCTCCCGCCGATCTGATCGCATCGCTCGCCTGTCATCGTTGCTTTGCGGTTGGCGCAAAGACGGCGGCTGTCGCGCGAGAGATGGGGTTTGCAGCGATTGTCGAAGGGCATGGCGATGCGGCAAGCCTTGCCGACATGCTCCTTGGCGAACCGGATATTGCAAATGTCGTTTATCTTGCTGGCCGAGTGCGGCGGGACGGGTTCGAGGACCGCCTTGCCGGAGGCGGCATAAAGATTTCCGTTATCGAGACATACGACACGCGGCCGGTAAAATACATGCCCGACGAACTGGATGCGGCGCTGGACGGCGGCACGATAGATGCCGTGCTGCTCTATTCGGCGAAGGCAGCCGAAGGGTTTTCAAACCTGCTTGCCGACCCGCTCCGGCATTCCCTTTTCGAAAGCGCGCGCTATTTCTGCCTTTCGCCAAGGATCGCCGCAGCTTTGAGCGGCGGCTCCAGGTCCAGGATTTTCACGGCCTCGAAGCCGACGGAGGACGATCTGCTGGCACGGCTGATCGAGGTCTTGTGACGCCCCGCCATCACCCGGCCCCTTTTCACATCATGCTGGTGTGATAGGGGTTCATGGTCCCACCCACTAGCAGGCAACGCGGAGTTCTCACATGGTCAAGACGCCGAAGATGCGGCACTCGAAACCACATCGGGACCCGGTGACGATCGACTTGGAGCCAGGTGCGGTTTCACGCGTTTCGGGCACCGAAGCACGCACGGAGGCCGACACCGAGGAGCAAGCCGACTTCGACCGGACAGCGACGTCGGACGCAGCCTCACCCGAGGATATCGCCACCGAAACCTCCACCGCCAAGACGGAATCCGGATCGGAACAGCCCGAGCCCTCCGGCTATGATTTTTCAGCAGACAGCGCGGCAAACAACAGCAGCGGCGGCGAGCCTCAACCAGTGACGCGCCCCGAGGAGACTGCGAGGAAGGCCGATTCGCGACCTAGCGGTCTTTCGATGCTTGCCGCCGGCCTAGCCGGTGGGCTGGTCGCGCTCGCCGGTGCCGGCGCGTTGCAGTTCGCCGGAATTCTGCCGACAGCCGGCTCTAACGGCACGTCGGCACTAGAGCCCGTCCAGGCTGAAGTCGCGCAAATGCGGCAGGACCTCGTGACGCTCAGGGACAATGCCGGCGGCAGCGATGCCGGATTGACGGGCCGCGTCGATGCGCTCGGCCAATCGGTCGAGCAGGTGAAAACTGATCTCGCTGGCCTGCAACAGGCCCTTTCATCTGCCGACAGCGGCGACGCCGGTGGCAACGAGGCGCTGAATGGCCGCATAGACGAGATCGAAAAGTCGATCGCGGCGCTGCGTCAGCAGAACAATCAGACCGAAGCCGCCGACATCGGCGCTATCAACGAACGGATTGCTGAGGCCGAGGCCTTGGCCAAGACGGCGAGCGACGCCATGACGGCGGCCAACAGCCGCGTTGCCGCACTCGAGCAATCGCTCAATTCCATGTCGAAGACGGTCGAAGCGCAGGCCGCCCAGCCAAAGATCGCGCTTGCGATTGCCGTTTCCGCCTTGAAATCGGCGACGGAGCGCGGCGGTCCGTTTCAGGCTGAATTGGAGACGTTCGCGGCGATCGCGCCCGATGCGCCGGAAATCGCCGCCCTTCGCCCCTATGCCGAAGAGGGTGTGCCCTCCCTCGACGATATCCTCGCCGAAAGCGATGCCGCGGTGAAGGCGATGATCGCCGCCTCGCGGCCGGTGGACGAGCAGGCCGGCTTCTTCGACCGGCTTTTGACCAGTGCTGAATCGCTGGTCACCGTTCGGCCTATCGGCGCTGTGGAAGGAACCGGCGTGCCGGAAACCGCCGCGCGCATGGAACTTGCGGCAAAGGCCGGAAACCTCGAAGAGGCGCTGGCCGAATATGACAGCCTCCCGGAAACGGTGCGGGCGGCGGGCAGTGAATTTGCCGGGAAGATGCGCGCGCGGCTGGAAGTGAAGAAGCTCGTCGATCAGGCAATCGCCGACGCGATGAAGTCATGAGGCGAGGGGCAGGCCAATGATCCGCATCCTGATTTTTCTAGCTGTCGTCTTTGCTCTCGGCCTGGGCTTTGCCTGGCTCGCCGACCGTCCCGGCGACATGGTGGTGACCTTCGGCGGCTATCAGTATGAAGTCAGCCTGATGGTCGCGGCGGTCGCCGTCACCGCCATTGTCGCCGCCCTCATGCTCGTCTGGTGGCTGGCCAAGGCAATCTGGAACAGCCCTTATACGATCGCGCGCTATTTCCGTGTTCGCCGCCGTGATCGCGGCTATCAAGCGCTGTCGACCGGCATGATAGCGGCCGGTGCCGGCGACGCAGCGCTGGCGCGCAAGATGAACAAGCAGGCGAAGCTCATCCGCTCCGACCAGGAGCCGTTGATCCAGCTGCTCGACGCACAGGCCTCCTTGCTCGAAGGCGATCACGAAACGGCGCGCCGCAAATTCGAGTCGATGCTCGATGATCCTGAAATGCGGCTGCTCGGCCTGCGAGGACTTTTCCTCGAAGCCGAGCGTCTCGGCGACAAGGCCGTCGCACGGCACTTTGCCGGCCGCGCGGCCGAGATCGCCCCGCAGCTTAACTGGGCCTCGGATTCCACCATCGAAGAGAAGGTGGAGCGTGGCGAATGGGATGCGGCCTTGCAACTCGTCAACGCACAGAAGTCGACCCGTCAGATCGAGCCGGCGGCCGCAAACCGCCGTCGCGCGGTGCTTTTGACCGCCAAGGCGATGTCGCTTCTCGATGTCGACCTGCCGAACGCGAAACTCGCCGCCGTCGAGGCAAATCGTCTTCAACCGGACTTTACGCCGGCGGCATTGATCGCCGCCAGAACGCTTTTCCGGCAAGACGACATACGCAAGGGCTCGAAGCTGCTGGAAGCAGCCTGGAAAGC
Source organism: Borborobacter xinjiangensis (assembly GCF_047739745.1). Taxonomy (NCBI): domain Bacteria; kingdom Pseudomonadati; phylum Pseudomonadota; class Alphaproteobacteria; order Hyphomicrobiales; family Phyllobacteriaceae; genus Borborobacter; species Borborobacter xinjiangensis. The sequence goes on from NZ_JBLLVA010000008.1 coordinate 25,050, forward strand.
CGAGCCGCACCCCGAAATTGCAGCTCTCTACGTCCATGCCCGTCCAGGAGACGCCGTTCTCGATCGCGTCGCGCGGGCGCGCAAGCTTCAGTCGCTGCGGCAGAACCATGCCGAATCGTCCCTTGCCGTCGCACGTGCCGCGCTCGACGCCGGCGACTACAGAGCCGCCCGCGCCGAAGCGGAAGCCGCCATCCGCATGCAGCCGCGCGAAGGTGCTTATCTGCTGCTGGCGGATATCGAGGAAGCCGAAACCGGCGACCAGGGCCGAGTGCGGCAGCTTCTGGCCAAGGCGGTGCGGGCACCGCGCGATCCGGCCTGGGTGGCCGATGGCGTCGTATCCGAGCACTGGGCTCCCGCCTCGCCCGTCACCGGCAAATTGGACGCCTTCGAATGGCGCGTGCCGGTCGAGAAACTAGCACCCTTGATCGAGCAGGAGGATTTTTCAGCGGCCGACACCAAGCCCGCGATCGCCCCGCCCGAGATCATCGCCCACGACGAAGACAAGATCATCGATGTCGCACCGGCGGCGACCGAAACCCCTCCCGCCGGCAGCGAGCCCATCGCCAATGCGGACGGCCAGACCGGCGGCAAGTCGCAGCCGGCTGCGGAAGCTGACACGGCCGCCGCCGCAGCTACGCCTCCACCGGACGTGGAAAAGCCGGGTGAGGAAGACAACGGGCCAATCCGCCTGCCCGACGATCCGGGCGTGGAGCCGGAAGATGCTACCCAACAATCGTCGAGCCGCTTCCGCCTGTTTTAAGCCGCCGCTATCCACCCGCGGTCGCGGCGCCTTCCTTTGCAGCCGCCCGCAGCAGCATGCCGAACAGGTCGCGCGGCTCATCCGGATCGGCAAGCAGGTCGAGCTCCTCGTACAGCCCGGTATGTCGAAGCTGGTCGCGGACATAGCGTAGTGCGGAAAAATCCTCGATGGCAAAGCCGACGGAATCGAACAGCGTTATCTGCCCGCTGTCGCTGCGTCCCGGCGCATTTCCGGTCATCACCTGCCAGAGTTCGGTGACGGGATAATCGGGGTCGAGCTGCTGGATTTCGCCTTCGATACGAGTTTGGGGCGTATACTCGACGAAAATGCCGGAGCGGGTCAGTATATCGCGGTGCAGCTCGGTCTTGCCGGGGCAGTCGCCGCCGACCGCATTTATGTGAACGCCGGCACCGACCATATTGTCTGTCAGGATCGTCGCATATTGCTTGTCGGCGGTGACGGTGGTGACGATCTGCGCGCCCTCGACCGCTTCCTGGCCTGAAGTGCACGCGGTGATGTCGAAACCTTTGTTGGCGAGATTCCTCGCACATTTGCGTGTCGCCGCGGGGTCTATGTCATAGAGCCGCAACCGGTTCACCCCGAGCAGCGCCTTGAAGGCGATCGCCTGGAATTCCGACTGCGCGCCATTGCCGATGATGGCCATCGTGTCGGCCCCCTTCGGCGCAAGGTATTTCGCCGCGACTGCCGAGGTTGCCGCGGTGCGCAATGCGGTGAGTATGGTCATTTCGGTGAGCAACATCGGATAGCCGCTGCCGACATCGGCGATCACGCCGAACGCTGTCACCGTCTGCCGGCCTTCTCGCGTGTTCTTGGGATGGCCGTTGACATATTTGAAGCCGTAGAGCTTTCCGTCGCTGGTCGGCATAAGCTCGATCACGCCTTCGGCGCTGTGCGAGGCGACCCGCGGCGCCTTGTCGAACAGCTCCCAACGGCGGAAATCCTCTTCGATATAGGCGGCGAGCTCGGTCAGGAAGCGTTCGACGCCGATGGCAAGCACCAGCTTCATCATGTGATCGACGCTGACGAACGGAACGATATTGAGTCTTGCGTCCATGATGATCAGTAGCTCCTTGTCGGACGATCCATGATGCGGCGGCCCATGAGGCTTGCGGTCAGATCGACCATCAACGTTGCAGTACGGCCGCGCTCGTCGAGAAACGGATTGAGCTCGACAAGGTCGAGGCTGGTCACCAGCCCGCTGTCGGAAAGCATCTCCATCGCCAGATGCGCTTCGCGCACGGTCGCACCGCCCGGAACAGTGGTGCCGACCGCCGGCGCGATGGACGGGTCAAGAAAATCCACATCGAGGCTCACATGCAGCATTCCGTTCACAGCAGCGACGCGTTCCAGAAAGGCGCGCAGCAGAGGCGCGATGCCGTGCTCATCGATTGCCCGCATGTCGTGAACCGTCACGCCGGCGCGGGTCAGCGCCGCACGCTCGGCGGCGTCCACGCTGCGCAGGCCGAGCGTGCAGATGCGCTCCGGTTCCACTGCGGCGGCGAGCGGCGGAAAATAGGGTTCAAAGCCGGGTTGCCCGCTGGCATAGGCAAGCGGCACGCCGTGCAGATGGCCAGTGACTGTGGTGTCGAGCGTGTGGAAATCGGGATGGGCATCGAGCCAAAGAACAAAAAGCGGGCGGCCAGTTTCGGCGGCGCGGCGGGCCACGCCTGAAACTGTCCCGGCCGAAATGCTGTGGTCGCCGCCGAGAAAGATCGGCATCGCATCGGCACTTGCCGCATAGGCAGCGTCGGCTATCGCCGCTGTCCATGCCGAGATTTCCGGTAGCGACTTAACTGCAGGATTGCTGTGTGCGCGAACCGGCGTCGGTGTTGCCGAAACAGCGCCGAGATCCGTGACCTCATGGCCCAGTTCGACAAGTGCTGCGACGAGACCGGCGGTCCTGAGTGCGCTCGGCCCCATCTCGCATCCCATGCGACCGGCACCATCCTGAACTGGTGCGCCAACAATCCGGCAGTGCATTCCGCTATCTCCAGGAAACCCTTCGCTAATGAAGGCCAATTCTCCGGCGATATGAACAGTGAGGATTGGCAATTACCGCATCGATGCTTATCATACTGAGCAGAGCAATTGCCGTTTTGGTAAATCGATTGGACTCTCTCGACGAAAATCTCATTAAATTACTGCGCCATGACGCCAGACGCAGCATTTCCGACCTTGCCGGCGATCTTGGGGTTTCGCGAGCAACCGTTCGCGCGCGCATGGAGCGCCTGGAACGCAGCGGGGATATCATCGGCTACACCGTTATCCTGCGAACTGACGCCGCCGACCAGCAGTCTATCCGCGGCATCATGATGATAGACATCGAGGGACATGCCGCCGACCGCGTGGTGCGCGCGCTTGGCGGGCTGGCAGAGGTCTCGGCGATCCACACCACCAATGGAAGATGGGATCTGGTGGCCGAACTCAGCGCCGCAACGCTGAGCGATTTCGATGCAGTGCTGCGGCGCATCCGGCTGATTCCGGGGATCACCGGCAGCGAAACCAACCTGCTGCTGGCAACGCCACGCAGCACAAGGGCCCGCCTGTAAAACCCACAGGCTCAAAGCCCGTTCGAATCGAGAGTGACGAAGCTCCGCAAGGGCTGGCCGCACCCGTTACGTCTTACGTGGCTGATTTCTATTCATTGCCGTCAACGGCCGTGCTAACCGACAGCGATGGCACAGAAGAAGGCACATGAGGTCGATTCGTGGCTTGCGCGGCCAAGTACGCAGGCGGCGATAGTGCTTATTTACGGCCCGGATCGCGGTCTGGTTGCCGAACGTGCCCGCGCATTCGCAGCAAAAACAGACTTGCCGCTCGATGATCCGTTTTCGGTCGCTCGCCTCGACGGCTCCGAGCTCGAGAAGGATGCGGGCCGCTTACTCGATGAAGCAAGGACCGTGCCGATGTTTTCGACGCGCCGCCTCCTCTGGGTTCGAAATGCTGCCGGTCAAAAGGCCCTCTCCGATGATGTGAAGGTGCTTTGTGCCGAACCGCCCCGCGACGCGACAATCCTGATCGAAGCCGGCGATCTTAAAAAGGGCGCCGCCCTTCGAAGCGCGGTCGAAACCAGCGAATGGGGCATGGCCCTGCCCTGCTATGCCGACGAGGCGAAAGGGATCGATTCGGTTATAGACGAGGAATTGCAAAGTGCCGGCATGTCGCTCACGCTGGAGGCGCGCCAGGTCCTGCGCCGTAATCTCGGCGGCGATCGGCTCGCCTCCCGTGGTGAAATTCGCAAGCTCGTGCTCTATGCAATGGGTCGCAAGCAGATTGAGCTTGACGATGTAAAGGCGGCAATCGGCGATGCGTCAGGCCTCTCTTATGACGACGCGATCGACGCGGTTCTGGAAGGCAGGGTCGATGAATTCGACTCTATCTTTGCTCGCCACACGCAGTCAGGCGGCCCGCCGTTCCTGCTGCTCGCTGCCGCCATGCGGCAATTCCAGGCAATACAGCTCATGCGCGGCGCAATGGAGGAAGGCGGGCGCACGGCATCCGCAGCGGTCGCCTCGGCGCGGCCGCCGATCTTCTTTTCGCGGCGGACGCTCATGGAAAACGCGCTGAAGCGCTGGGACGGCAATACGCTGGCCAGATGCCTGACCCGGCTTCAGGAAGCCGTTCTGCAAACACGCCGCAGACCGAACTTGTCGGTCGCCATCGCTCGCCAGGCTTTGCTGGGAATAGCTTTGGAAGCGTCGCGTCTGAAGCAGCGAAGAGGGTAAATTAGCCGGCTCTCCATCCCATTGCCGGCTAATCAATGCTGCAAACGGCGGCAGAGCTCATCGAGTTGTTCGAGCGATCGATAGGCGATTCGGATTTCTCCGCCCGAGCCGCGATGCGTGATGCCCACCTTCATGCCGGTGACATCGGATAGCAACTTCTCCAGCGCAAGCGTGTCGGCATCCTTTTCTACCGGAGCCGAAGTCTTGGCTTCATTCACACGTTCAGGCGGAAGCTGCGACAGAACTTCCGCCTGCCGCACCGAAAGGCCCTCCTCGACAATGCGCTTCGCCAAGCCTGCGGGATCCGCCGCGCTGACCAGCGTGCGGGCATGTCCTGCCGACAAGGCACCGTCGACCAGCATGTCGCGTATCACCTCCGGCAATTTGAGCAGCCGCAGCGTATTGGCCACATGACTGCGGCTCTTGCCGATCACCTGGCCAAGATCGGCCTGGGTATAGCTGTGCTCCTCAATCAGCTGCTGATAGCCGAGCGCCTCCTCGACCGGATTGAGATCGCTGCGCTGAACGTTTTCGATGATGGCCAATTCAAGCGCCGTGCGATCGTTGACGTCGCGCACGATGACTGGAATTTCCGTCAGTCCAGCCCGCTGCGATGCGCGCCAACGCCGCTCGCCTGCGATAATCTCATAGTGACCATTTTGACCGGCCGGTCGCACCACCACTGGCTGGACGACGCCATGCTCGCGGATCGACTGCGCCAGATCCGTGAGCTCCGCATCGCCAAAATTCCGGCGCGGATTTTTCGGATTCGGCGAGATGAATTCGATCGGCACGTGCCTGTCGGACGACACCGGCGCTTGGGACGGCGCGTCGGGCTTGTCCATTTCGCCGATCAGCGCCGCAAGACCCCGACCCAGGCGTCGTTTTGAGAGATCTTCGTTCATATGACGTCCAAAGCGTTCCTCAGAAATACTGATCAGGCGGCGCGCAGCTTGCGCTCCTGGCGAATGACTTCGGACGCCAGTTGCAGATAAGCCTGGCTGCCCGAACATTTGAGGTCGTAGAGAATCGCAGGCTTGCCGTGCGACGGCGCCTCCGAGACTCGCACGTTCCTCGGAATCACGGTTTCGTAGACCTTTGCGCCCATATATGCGCGAACGTCTTCAACCACCTGATTGGCAAGGTTGTTACGACCATCATACATGGTGAGAACGATGCCCTGGATGGTCAGATGAGGGTTGATGGACTGCCGAACCTGCTCCACGGTTTCAAGTAACTGGCTGAGTCCCTCAAGCGCAAAGAATTCGCATTGCAGCGGAACAAGAACTGAGTCCGCCGCGGCCATCGAGTTCAAAGTCAAAAGATTGAGCGACGGGGGGCAATCGATCAGCACGTAGGAGAACCGGCTTGCCCGAGCGGAAGACGCGCGTACCGCATTGCGCAACCTCACAGCCCGGTCCGGTGCTCCCGCAATCTCCATCTCCACGCCGAGAAGGTCCAGCGTCGATGGCACGATCGACAGTCCGGGCACCGCCGTCTGCATTGCCGCGTCTTCCAAGGCCCTGACACCGGTAAGGACGTCGTAGGACGAAATCGTACGCTCATGCCTATCGATGCCGACACCGGTGCTGGCATTTCCCTGAGGATCGAGATCGACGATAAGCACCTGCTCGCCGATCGCGGCAAGCGCTGTGGCCAGGTTGATTGCCGTCGTCGTCTTGCCAACGCCGCCCTTCTGGTTCGCGACAGTGATGATACGGGGGCCGCTTTTCATGCTCACGCTTCTTGTGATGAACCTATTCGACTGATCGGCGCCGCTCGACTACACCGCATTCAAATTACGAATTTCGAGGATGATACCTTCCCGGTCGATCTTACTTTCATGTTCTACCAGCTCGAATCGCCACAGTTGAGCGCTTTCTTCGAGTTCACGCCGGTAATCCCGGCCTTTGTGAAAGAGGCCCTTTGCTCCATTGGTCAGCCAGGGGGCAGCGAGGCCCAGCAACAGCGGCAAGGGCGCTAGCGCCCTGGCGGTTATGATCTCCGCATCGCGAATCACAGTGTAGCATTGTTCGACGCGCTGCGCATGAACCCGGCAAGGCAGCCCGAATTGGCCGACGACCGCCTGCAAGAAGGCGGCTTTCTTGCGATTGCTCTCGATCAGCTCGATCCGCGAACCTGGGCGGTCCATTAGCAGGAAGGCGATGACCAATCCGGGAAAACCGCCGCCCGAACCCAGATCGACCCAGCGCATCGCCCCTCCATCCAGCGAGGCAAGCTGACCACTATCGAGTATATGGCGGCTCCAGACCTCCTTCAGAGTAGACGGCGCGGAAAGATTAATGCGCTGCGCCCAGCGCAGGAAAACCTGCTCGAACTCGACCAGCCGCGCATATGTTTCACGTGAAACCATCGCGCCCACGGCCGTCAGGCTATCAATAGAACCAGATGTCACGCCGCGCCCTGCTGCGGATAACTCTCAGAGTGACGAATGTGAGCAATGATGACCGCCATCGCCGCCGGCGTCATACCGTCTATCCGCTGCGCTTCGGCGATCGTACGCGGCCGGCGCTCCAGCATCTTCTGCTTCAACTCGTTGGACAATCCCGGAACATGATCGAAATTTAGAGCGTCAGGAATGGCCAGTTCCTCCTCGCGGCGGATGCGGACCGCATCGCTGCTTTGTCTTTCAAGATAAACCGCATACCGCGCTTCGATCTCGATCGCCTCTGCCGTTCGTGCATCAAGCATGCCGAGCTGGGGCCAAACTGCTTTCAGCCGTGCCACATCAATGTCAGGATAGGACAACATGTCATAAGCCGAGCGACGGACGCCATCCATATTGACGACAAGTCCGTGCTGTCGAGCCTCGTTCGGGGTAATGGTAAGTGCACGTGTCAACTCACGCGCCTCGCTCATCCGCTCACTCATCTCGCCAAAGCGAGCCTGCCGCGCCTGCGACACGATCCTTAATTCGATCGCCTTCGGCGTAAGCCGGCTATCTGCATTGTCCGCGCGCAGCGACAACCGAAATTCGGCCCGGGAAGTGAACATCCGATAAGGCTCGGCGACGCCGCGGCTGGTCAGATCGTCAATCATTACCCCGATATAGGCTTCGGTGCGGCTAAAGCGGATGCCTTGCCCACCACCGGCTCTGCGGGCTGCGTTCAAGCCTGCCACAAGGCCTTGTGCCGCCGCTTCCTCATAGCCGGTCGTTCCGTTGATCTGTCCAGCCAGAAAGAGGCCCTGAATGCGTGTGGTTTCGAGCGTCTGCTCAAGTTCGCGCGGATCAATATGGTCATATTCAATAGCGTAGCCCGGCTGAAGCATGGCAGCGCGCTCAAGACCCGGAATGGTTTTAAGCAGATCAAGCTGAACATCTTCAGGCAGCGATGTGGAAATGCCGTTCGGATAAACAGTAGGGTCTTCCAGCCCCTCAGGTTCCAAAAAGATCTGGTGCCCATCGCGGTCACCAAATTTCACGATCTTGTCTTCGATCGACGGGCAATAACGTGGTCCGATGCCCTCAATATTGCCGGAATACATCGCCGATCTATTGAGATTCTTTCTGATCAGCTCATGGGTTCCTGCTGTTGTCCTTGTGATGCCACAGTCGATCTGCCGGTTTCGGATGAAATCAGTCATCAGCGAGAACGGCTCCGGCTCCGCATCGGCCGACTGCATATCCAGCCCTGACCAGTCGATCGTTCGTCCGTCAAGTCGGGGCGGCGTTCCGGTTTTCAGACGACCCAGCCGAAAACCAGCATTGGCTAGAGTGGCGGATAGGCCTGTCGTGGCACTCTCATGCATGCGGCCTGCCGGAAAGCTTCTCTGGCCGATGTGGATCAACCCACGCAGAAAGGTTCCCGTGGTCAAAACGACGGCTCCGCACCGAAGCTTCCTCCCATCAGCGAGAACAACAGCCTCGACACGTCCCTCGACAATCTCGAGATCGAAAACCTCGGCTTCAACGATATCAAGAGCATCGATGGCCTGGAGTTCAGCTTGCATGGCGGCTCGATAGAGACCGCGATCGGCCTGTGTACGCGGTCCTCTGACTGCCGGGCCTTTGCGGCGGTTCAGCAGCCGAAATTGTATACCGGCGGCATCGGCGACCCTGCCCATCAAACCGTCCAAAGCATCGATCTCGCGAACAAGATGCCCCTTGCCTAAGCCGCCGATGGCCGGGTTGCATGACATGACGCCGATCGTGTCAGCGCGCAGAGTGACCAGCGCCGTTCTAGCACGCATGCGAGCGGATGCCGCGGCTGCTTCGCACCCGGCGTGGCCGCCCCCCACGACAACGACGTCGTACTTGTCGTGCATCTGCTTACTCCTTCCTGTCACCGCATGATGGCATTCGCCCCGGCTGTCAATACACCAAGAGATTGTTTCACGTGAAACAGCCCCATTTGGCGTCCGGACGATGTTTCACGTGAGTCACGCTTTCACGTCTTGCCTTAGTGTTTCACGTGAGTCACTTGCCAATACAGAAATGTGAGTAGATCACATCAAGGAGGTCGTCCGGTGCTATGGCTCCCGAGATGCGCCCAAGTTGATCGCTAGCCAGACGCAGATTCTCCGAAGCCAGGTCCAGCGATTGCGCGGCTGTCGTCATCGCAGTTTCCAAGTGGCTCGCCGTAGTACGCAGCAATTCCACGTGGCGCTGACGTGAAGGCAATACGTCAGATGTATCACCGGCCGCCATAGATGCTTTGGCGCCGATTGCGACAATCAATTCAGCAATGCCCTGCCCGGTCACCACCGAAATTCGATGGTCGTACTGCGCGCGTGCACTGTCAGCTCCGGCCAAATCGATCTTCGTTCCGATCCGGAGCACATTCTTTAGCCCCACCAATTCGGTGATCGCTACTGGCGATGTCAGGTCTTCGATCTCGAGTACCAGATCTGCATTGCGGGCTCTGGCAATCGCCCTGGCAATGCCGATTGCCTCCACCTTGCCGGCCCCTTCTCGAAGCCCGGCCGTATCCGTCAGACGCACCTTCAATCCATCCAGGTCAAGCACAACTTCCACCAGATCGCGTGTGGTTCCGGCTTCATCCGTTACAATAGCTACATCTCTCTTTGCCAAGGCGTTGAGAAGACTCGACTTGCCGGCATTCGGCGCCCCGATGATGAGCACGTCGAAACCATCCCGGATAATTTCGGCGCGGCGAAAACCCGCTAAATGGTCGCGAATCTCTTCGATCATGCCCGTAACATCGGCCCAAATGGTCGATGATACCGAGCCGGGAATATCGTCCTCGTCTGCGAAGTCCATCTCCGCCTCGATCATGGCACGTGCATGGATCAGGCGCCGTCGCCAATCCATGTAAAGTTCGGACTGCCGCCCTTCACTGTTTGAAGCCGCAAAACGCCTTTGAGCTTCGGTTTCTGCTGAGATCAGGTCTGCGAGAGCCTCGGCCTCCAGCAGGTCGAGCTTGCCATTCAGGAAGGCGCGCCTGGTAAACTCCCCCGGTTCCGCCTGGCGGAAGCCGTCAAGCTCACCGACCCGCTCGAGAATTGCAGACACCACGGCGCGGCCGCCATGGACATGAAACTCCGCTGAATCCTCCCCGGTAAAGCTATGCGGCCCGGGAAAGAATAGGGTAAGTGCATCATCCAGTTTGCTGCCATCACCCGCGCGAAGCTGCCCATAGCGCGCTATGCGTGGCGTCGGCAGGCTGCCGGTTATGGTTTCGACCGCTCTCCGGACCCCCGGCCCAGACAACCGCACAACGGCCACGCCGGAAGGCAGTCGACCGCTCGATAGCGATACAATGGAATCCTGGAATATCACGGACTATTCCTCAGGCACCTAGATTTCTGTGAACAGCATTTTCAAAGCCGAATATGCCATGGGTTTATCGCAGAAAACCTGCTGAGGACACCAATATGGTGGTGAGCCGTCCCACTTAGCGCTCTAAAACTTAGCGCCTCCAATTACATGGATTCCCGTCGCTGGGAGACGCAACATATCTTGGCCATCTTCCCGCATGTCGACGGATGGCACCAATGCATGGGACCGGATCAAGAACCTCAGAATAAAGCTAAACCTAGCCGAACACTCGGAGGTCTAGCGACAACGTGGCAATTGAGCCGCCAAAGTAGCCGACGAGCTCATCCGTTGCAGCAGAATGGATTCGTTACGGACGCGAATCGATGTCCTGATTAGAACGACAGCGTCAGTAATGAACAGCAAACGCGCTCAGGTGAGGCCCACCGGCCGCACTCTGTCTCATTATCATTACCAACCTCAACGCCGGGAGCGCATCACCCCAACTGACAAAATGTCAGGTGTTCATGGAATCGAAGAAATCGGCGTTGGTCTTGGTTTGTTTGAGCTTGTCGATCAGGAACTCGATCGCGTCGGTGGTACCCATTGGCGCCAGGATGCGGCGCAGCACGAAGATTTTCTGCAGGTCCTGCTTCGCCACCAGGAGATCCTCCTTGCGCGTGCCGGACTTCAGGATATCCATCGCGGGGTAGATGCGCTTGTCGGCCACCTTGCGGTCAAGGACGATTTCCGAGTTGCCGGTGCCCTTGAATTCCTCGAAGATCACCTCGTCCATGCGGCTGCCGGTGTCGATCAGCGCGGTCGCGATAATGGTGAGCGAGCCGCCTTCTTCGATGTTGCGCGCCGCGCCGAAGAAGCGCTTCGGCCGCTGCAAGGCATTGGCATCAACACCGCCCGTGAGCACCTTGCCCGATGACGGCACCACCGTGTTGTAGGCACGGCCCAGACGCGTGATCGAATCAAGCAGGATCACGACATCGCGGCCGTGCTCGACCAGGCGCTTGGCTTTCTCGATGACCATTTCGGCCACCTGAACATGGCGCACCGCCGGCTCGTCGAAGGTAGACGACACCACCTCGCCCTTGACCGAACGCTGCATGTCGGTCACTTCCTCGGGCCGCTCGTCGATCAGAAGCACGATCAGGTAGCACTCGGGATGATTGGTGGTCACCGAGTGGGCAATATTCTGCAGAAGCACCGTCTTGCCGGTTCGCGGCTGCGCCACGATCAGCGCGCGCTGTCCCTTGCCGAGCGGAGCCACCAGATCGATGACACGGGGAGAAATGTCCTTGGTGGTCGGGTTCTCGACCTCCATCTTCAACCGCGAGGTCGGGTAAAGCGGCGTCAGATTGTCGAAATGGATCTTGTGCCGGATTTTCTCCGGATCATCGAAATTGATCGTATTGACCTTGAGCAGCGCGAAATAGCGCTCGCCTTCTTTGGGACTGCGGATCGGCCCCTCGACGGTGTCGCCGGTCTTCAGCGAAAATCGCCGGATCTGCGAGGGTGAGATATAGATATCGTCCGGGCCCGGCAGATAGTTGGCGTTGGCCGAGCGCAGAAAGCCAAACCCGTCCTGCAGGACCTCGACGACGCCCTCGCCGATAATCTCGGTGTCCTGAGCCGCCAGCTTCTTCAGGATCGCGAACATCAGCTCCTGCTTGCGCATGACGCTGGCGTTCTCGACCTCCAGCGTCTCGGCGAACGCGATGAGATCGGTCGGCTTCTTGTTCTTGAACTCCTGGAGTTTCATTTCCTGCATGGACGGACTCTGATCGTGAAGTGGCTTTGAAAAAATATCGACGAATGCGATGAGCGCCTGAAGCAGCCGCTGAACCGAAAGAGCGGCGCGTGGCGGAAAGGAAGATCTGTCTTTTAGACGCGTGCCTCGCAAAGAGCAAGGCACCTTTTATGGGATTTCATCCGCTCAGAACGGCTTCACGATGACCAATATGACGATGATGACCATCAGCACCGTCGGAATCTCGTTGACCATGCGCCAATGGCGAGCGGACTTCTCATTCCGATCCTCCCCGAAGCGGCGAACCGCGCCGGACAGATAGCCGTGTACCGCCGAAAGCAGCACGACGGCGGCAAGCTTCGCATGAAGCCAGCCACCCGAAAAGCCGAAGCCCTTCCATGCCAGCCACAATCCTAGAACCCAGGTCAGCGTCATTGCCGGATTGATGATCGTCCGAAGCAGCCGCTGTTCCATCGTCTTGAAGGTCTCGGATTGCACCGAGCCCCTTTCGGCGGCGACGTGATAGACGAACAGGCGCGGCAGATAGAGCATCCCCGCCATCCAGGAGATGACCGCAACGACATGCGCGGCCTTGATCCAGGGATAGAAATTCTCAGGATCGAAGTAGAAAAGCAGCGCCGCCAATACGACGAGGATCAGAATGGCGACAGTTGCTCTTTTTGCCGCATGCGAAACGCTCGAAGCGCTTTCATTGGTGCTCATCTGCCTGAAAAACTCCTGACTTGCCGGATCATTGCCTCGACATGCGCGATCGGCGTTTCCGGGGTGATGCCATGGCCGAGATTGAAGATCAGCGGCCCCGATCCGAGTGCGGACAGAATTGCATCCACACCTTCAGCCAACGCCCTGCCACCAGCGACGAGACGCAACGGATCCAGATTGCCCTGAACCGCTCCACCCTCCTGCAATGAACGCGCATAAGGCAATGGGACGGTCCAGTCGAGGCCCAGCCCCTCCACGCCGGTGCGGTCGCGATAGGCAGCGTAGCGTGCGCCTGCACCCTTTGGAAAGCCGATGACCGGAACGTTCGGATGGGCGGCGCGAACCTTTCGCACGATTTCAGCCACCGGCGCGATGCAAAAGGCCTCGAACCCCGGCTCGTCGAGCACCCCCGACCAGCTGTCGAATATCTGCACGGCATCGACACCGGCGTCGATCTGGCGGATCAGATATTCGGCTGAGTAGTCCGCAAGGATCGAGATGAGACGACCCATCGCCTCCGGCTCACTATAGGAAAAAAGCCGCGCCGGTGCCTGGTCCGGCGTTCCGTGGCCGGCGATCATATAGGTCGCCAGCGTCCACGGCGCGCCGCAGAAGCCGATCAACGTTGTCTTGGCGGGAAGTTCGGCGCGTAGCCGTTTCACCGTTTCATAGACCGGCGCGAGGTGCTGATGAAAATTCGACACGTCGAGCCGACCGATATCGGCGGCCGAAATCGGAGTCATCAGCGGTCCGCGCCCCTCTTCGAAACGCAAATCCCGACCGAGTGCATGCGGCACCACGAGAATGTCGGAAAACAGGATCGACGCATCGAAATCGAAGCGCCTTATCGGCTGCAGCGTCACCTCGACAGCGAAATCCGGATTGTAGCAGAGATCGAGAAAGCTCCCTGCCTTCTTTCTCAGTTCACGGTATTCCGGCAGATAGCGGCCGGCCTGGCGCATCATCCAGAGCGGGGGAGGGCATGATTTATGGCCTTTCAGGACATCCAGCATGATGCGGTTTTCAGGCATGAGCGATGTCCTCGCGGCTCTTTCTTAAAATATAAAGATTATTTTAAGGAATCTTTTTGATTCTTAGACTCTGTTGGAATCGGGGTTTGCCGCTTATCCCCGAGCTGTGCGGTCATCGCCAGCCAGCATAATGTCGCGCTCTTGCCGCTCCAGCTTGGAAAAGTCTGGGGACAGGCTTGATTCCGCTTGGCGTTACAAGAGGTTACAAAGCAGCCGCCGTCAAGCGCTTGTGGACCGAGCCGCTGTTTGCCATCTTATCCCCGTTGTTCTGCTCACCACGGGTACGAATCTGACAGCAGCACCAATTGTGGACAAATGGCCTTCTGATACAGTCGGCACCGTTCGCGAACGTGATTGCGAACCCTTATCCACATTCGACCACAGTCCAAGGCCGCTCCTGTGCATAAACCCGAACGCTTCTTCCATCTTCACATGATTTCGGATGCGACCGGCGAAACGCTCCTTGCGGCCGGGCGCGCGGCATCCGCCCAATACAAGGACGCCAGGGCGATCGAGCACATCTATCCGTTGATCCGCACCGAAAAGCAGCTGACGAAAGTGTTCGACGACATAGACGAACAGCCCGGCATCGTTCTCTACACGCTTGTCGACCAGGCGCTTGCCGGCCGCATAGACAAGCGTTGCGCCGAGATGGGGCTACCCTGCGTTTCGGTGCTGGAGCCGGTCCTGGCGGTTTTCCAATCCTATCTCGGCGCGCCGGCCGGTCGCCGCGTCGGAGCTCAGCACGTTCTGGACGCGGACTATTTCCGGCGTATCGATGCATTGAATTTCACCATGGAACATGATGACGGCCAGTTGCCGGCCGACCTCGATGAAGCCGATATCGTGCTAATCGGGGTGTCGCGAACCTCAAAGACGCCGACCAGCATCTACCTGGCCAACCGCGGCATCAAAACCGCCAACATTCCGATCGTGCTAGGCGTGCCGATGCCGGAAAATCTCACAAGTGCCAGGAAGCCGTTGATCGTCGGCCTGGTCGCGACGGCGGAACGTATTTCGCATGTCCGCCAGAACCGCGTCCTGGGCACCACCTTGGGCTATGACGCGCAAAGCTACGTCGATCGTGCGGCGATTGCCGAGGAGCTGGCCTATGCCCGGCAAATCTGCACCCGGCACAACTGGCCGATGATCGATGTCAGCCGCCGTTCGATCGAAGAGACGGCCGCCGCCATCGTTGCCCTGCGCAACAAGACGCGTTAGAGCATCGGTCCCTTGAATGGGGTTGAACGCATGACAGACAAAATCATACTGGCTTCGGGAAGTCCCTTTCGCAAAACGCTGCTGGCGAATGCCGGCATTGCCTTCACCGCCATTCCGGCGACGGTCGACGAGCGCGCGCTCGAAGCTCCGCTGGAGGGAACGGGGGCGACCCCCGACGATGTCGCATCGATCCTCGCGGAAGCGAAAGCCCTAAACGTTGCTGAAAGTCACGGCGACGCGCTGGTCATCGGTTGCGATCAGACGCTTTCGCTGGAGGGCCGCATCTTCCATAAGCCGCGCGACAAGGAGGAGGCGCGCCGCCACCTGCTCAGCCTTTCGGGCCGCACCCACCAGCTCAACAGCGCCGTGGTGCTGGTGCGCGGCGGGGAGACCCTTTGGCGCCATGTCAGTGTTGCCCATCTGACTATGCGTCATTTGGAGCCGGCTTTCATAGGCAGGCATTTGGCGCGGGTCGGCGACAAGGCGCTGTCGAGCGTCGGCGCCTATCAGATAGAAGGCGAAGGCATCCAACTCTTTGAAAAGATCGACGGCGACTATTTCACCATCGTCGGCCTGCCGCTCTTGCCTTTGCTTGCCGAACTCCGCGCTCGCGGGGCAATCGATGGCTGATGCAGGCGCCAAGGCCTTTGTCTGCGGCCATCCAATCGCCCATTCGCGCTCGCCTAAAATCCATGGGTTCTGGTTGAAGCAATACGGAATAGACGGTTCCTACGAAGCGGTCGACGTCGCGCCGCAAGATTTTGGCCGCTTCCTGGCGGAATTGCCCGAATCCGGCTTTCGTGGCGGCAACGTCACCATCCCGCACAAGGAAACGGCGTTCCGACTGGTCATGCGGCTCGACGAGGCCGCCGAAGCCGTCGGCGCGGTCAACACTCTGTGGCTCGAGAACGGTGTGCTGCACGGCGCCAATACCGACGCCCAAGGCTTTGCCGCCAATGTCGACGAGCGTGCGCCTGGGTGGACGCAAGCCGAGGTCGCGGTCGTCCTCGGGGCCGGCGGTGCGGCGCGCGCCGTGGTCCATGCGCTGAAGTCGCGCGGCTTGGGCGATATCCGCGTCGTCAACCGCACCCTCGGAAGAGCCGTCGAACTGGCCGACCACTTCGGCGCCGGCGTGTCGGCACATTCATTGAACGCAGCCGAAGAACTGCTTGGCGATACCGGGCTTCTGGTCAACACAACGTCGCTCGGCATGCACGGCAATGCCGACCTGCCGATCGATCCTGCCCGGTTGCCCGGCCATGCGATCGTCACCGACATTGTCTATGTGCCACTCGAGACGCCATTGCTTGCGGTCGCACGGGCGAGGGGCCTGAAAACCGTCGACGGGCTCGGAATGCTGCTTCATCAGGCGGTGCCCGGTTTCGAGCGTTGGTTCGGCGTCAGGCCGGCGGTCACCGCCGAACTGCGCGCGATGATCGTTGCCGATCTGGGCGTTGCGAAATGATCGTTCTCGGGCTCACCGGCTCCATCGGAATGGGCAAATCGACGACCGCCAGAATGTTTGCCGATGCCGGCGTGCCGGTCCACGATTCCGACGAGACAGTTCACCGTCTCTATGCCGGGAAGGCCGCGCCACTGGTGGAACAAGCCTTTCCGGGCACAGTGCAGGATGGGGTGGTCGATCGTGCATTGCTCGCCCGGCATGTGCTCGGCAATCCGGAAGCCCTGAAGAAACTGGAAGCCATTGTCCATCCGCTGGTGCGGGCCGACGCCGACGCTTTCCTTGAACGCCATCGGGCTGCACAAACGCCGATCGTGGTTCTCGATATCCCGCTTCTGTTCGAGACCGGTGGTCGCGAGCGGGTCGATCGCATTGTCGTGGTCAGTGCGCCGGCCGAGATCCAGCGCGACCGCGTGCTGGCGCGGCCTGGAATGACCGAGGAAAAATTTGCCAGCATTCTTGCCCGACAGGTTCCGGATGCGGATAAGCGGCGACAGGCGGACTTCATCGTCGATACGGGGCAGGGGTTCGAGGCGGCCCGCCGGTCAGTCGAAAACATAATAGCGACACTGACAGAAGAAGACGCGTGATCCACCGTCGCTCTTGCCCGAAGTCTGCGCGGCAGGAATCATGACAGCGCAACAGGGTGATTCGATGCGCGAGATTATTTTCGATACCGAGACGACGGGCCTCGATTCTCGAGAGGACCGGATCATCGAGATCGGCGGCGTCGAGCTCGTGAACCGGTTTCCCACCGGTCGCACCTTCCATGTCTATATCAATCCGCAGGGTCGATCGGTTCACCCGGAGGCGCTCGCCGTTCACGGCATCAGCAATGAAAGATTGGCCAGCGAGCCGACCTTTCCCGAAATTGCCGAAAGATTTCTGGAGTTCATCGATGGGGCGAAGCTGATCGCCCACAATGCCATGTTCGATTTAGGCTTCATCAATGCCGAATTCGCGCGGCTCGGCCATCCGTCGATAGAGGCCGAAAGGGTGGTCGATACGCTGGCGCTGGCCAGGCGCAAGCACCCGATGGGTCCGAATTCGCTAGACGCGCTCTGCCGGCGCTACGGAATCAACAACAGCCACCGCGAGCTTCACGGGGCGCTTCTCGATTCGGAGCTTTTGGCCGAGGTCTATATCGAGCTGATCGGCGGCAAGCAGGCCGCACTGGGGCTGGAGCCGGTCGCCAATGAGAGGCTGGAGACTGTGGTTGCGACGCGGATCGAAATTTCGATAGCGGCGCGACCCGCACCTTTGGCGCCACGACTGACGGAAGAGGAAAGGGCCGCGCACGCAAATCTGGTCGCGGCACTTGGTGAGAACGCCATCTGGCAGCGGTTCAGCGCTAGCGAACCGCTGACCAAGGCACGAGCTTGAAGGCCGATCAGCTGACCTTCACTTTGGCAGCGGCCTGATCCTCGGCCATCTTCTGCTGGAACATCTGCGCGAAATCGATCGGATCGAGCATCAGCGGCGGGAAGCCGCCGTTGCGGGTTGCCTCGGCGATGATCTGCCGGGCAAACGGGAACAGCAGCCGCGGGCACTCGATGAAGAGCAGCGGCAGCATATGCTCCTGCGGGAAGCCATCGATCTTGAAGACACCGCCATAGATCAGTTCGACATTGAACAGAACTTCCTTGTCGAAGGCCGCTTTCGCAGCCAGCGTCAGGTTGACGTCGAATTCCTTCTCCGAGAGCGGATTGGCATTGACATTGACATTGATGTTGATGCCCGGGGCCTTTTCGCGTCCGCGCAGTGAATTCGGCGCACCGGGGCTTTCAAAGGAAAGGTCCTTCACATATTGCGCCAGCACGTTCAGCGTCGGCTGCACCTTCTCGGCGTTTCCGTTACCCACCGCGCCCGATACAGCGTTGTCGTTCTTGGCCATAAGCCGCGATCCTCATGGTTCAGCCGCCCGGCGGCCCGGTTGAAATCGTGCGTTGGCTAGCATGGCCGGTCAGTCAAGACAAGGATTTGCCGGGGGCAGCATCCTTACTTGTCTCTGATCTGGTGTGACGGCGCAGGCTTGACCTTCTCCTCCGAATATTCCTCCGCGTCGAGGTCGATCGTATTTGATCGGTCGCCATAGGGACGCGAAAATCCGCCCATTGTGGTGAAATCGGCGGAAAAATTGATACGACGGCGCAGAAAACGCCAGCCAAGATCGCGTATAGGCGGTAAAAACAGCAGAATTCCGACGATATCAGTGAAAAAACCCGGGATCAGAAGCAGCACGCCGGCCGCCAGGACCATGACACCATGCGCGAGATCGCGGCTCGGGTCACGACCGGCTTGGACCTCCGAGCGGATTCGGTTCATGATGCCAAATCCCTGGTGGCGCAGCAGTGTGGCGCCGACGAATCCGCCGGCGATGATCAGGCCGAGCATCGGCAATACGCCGATTTGGCGGCCGACCAGCACGAAACCGGCGATTTCGATCAGGGGAAGCAGAAACAGCAAAATGAGAGAAACGCGCACGGACCCGCCAAAAATCAGGTTGCAACAAAATGCCCAACGCCCGAAGCTGGCGCATGCGGGTATAGATAGGTATGGATGCCTTTGATTTGAATGATGCCGCCACGCGTTCTATATGCATGGTGGAAGCGCGTAACGCGGCCGGACGGCGAAATTGCCGTTGCATCGCATCCTGAGTGCAGGGGCCTTACAACAAGGGACTGAGCGGCGAAAGACATGGAATTTTTCGACTTCGGCTCACTATTCTTCCTGATCGCGGCTGTGGTGATCTTTTTTCAGCTGCGCAACGTGCTTGGTCGCCGCACCGGCAATGAACGCCCGCCCTTCGATCCCTACACGGCAGGCCGCACGCGTTCCACCGACAAGGACAAGGATGCGGCGGAAACCACGTCTGAAAATGTGGTGTCGCTGCCGCGCAAGCGCCTCGCCTCCGACAATGAGGAAGCTTATGCCGCAATCGACACCCTTGCCAAGCCGGGCACGGCCCTGAACAAGGGTTTGCGCGCCATCAAGGACAGCGACCCGACTTTCGATCCCAAGACATTCGTCGACGGAGCGAAAATGGCCTATGAGATGATCGTCATGGCCTATGCCGACGGTGATCGCAAAACGTTGAAAAATCTCTTGTCGCGAGAGGTCTATGACGGTTTTGTCGCGGCGATCGCCGACCGTGAGGGCCGCTCGGAGAAGATACAGTCGTCCTTTGTCGGCATCGACAAGGCCGACATCGTTTCGGCCGAAATGAAGGGCGGCGAAGCCCATATCACTCTGCGCATTGTCAGCGAACTGATCTCGGCCACGCGCGACAAGGCCGGCGAGGTCATCGACGGCGATCCCGAGACTGTTGCCGAAGTCAAGGACGTCTGGACTTTCGCCCGCGATACGCGTTCGCGCGATCCCAACTGGAAACTCGTCGCGACCGAAGCGGAAGACTGATCCTTCCGCGGGAGTGCCGGCGGTGCCGTTGTCATCCGATTTCCGCGTCGTCTCGTTCGATGATCTGCCCGGCTGGGCGAACGACGATCATCAGGCGGCCTACGCGGCCTTCCGCCGCTCTGCCTTCCATGCGCCGGTAAAGCCCTACCGCTCTGGTGCGCTTGGCGTCGAGTTTGAGGCCTTTGCGAGCGCCTATAGCGAGGCGCGCTCCGAAGCTTCGCCGGATGCCCGAAATTTTTTTGAGCGACATTTCGCTCCTGCTCGCATCGGCCCCGCCGGTGCGAAATCCGGTTTCGTGACCGGTTTCTACGAACCGGAAGTTGAAGCTTCACCGGTGCGTACCGCCTTCTTCACGGTGCCGCTGCTTTCGCGCCCCGCCGACCTGGTCGACATCGATGACGCAAACAGGCCGCAGGGCATGGACCCCTACCTCGCTTTCGGCCGCGACACTCCGGCCGGCCTCGTCGAATATTTCGATCGGCAGGCGATCGAGCAAGGGGTGCTCGATGGGCGAAACCTTGAAATCGCGTGGCTCGCCGATCCGGTCGACGCCTTCTTTATTCACGTCCAGGGCGCCGCGCGGCTCAGGATGACGGATGGCCGGCTGCGCCGGGTGACCTATGCGGCGAAATCCGGCCAGAGATTTTCCGGACCCGGCAAGCTGCTGGCCGATCTCGGCGAGATCCCGCTCGAACAGGTGACCATGCAGACGATTCGCGCCTGGCTCGCGGCCAATCTGAAGCGCGTAAACGAGATTCTCTGGCAAAACCGATCGTATATTTTCTTTCGCGAAGCGCCGGTCGACGATCCGGCTCTCGGGCCGATCGCGGCCGCCAAAGTGCCGTTGACGCCCGGCCGGTCGATTGCTGTCGATCGCATGCTGCACACCTTCGGCACCCCGTTCTATATCGAGGCGCCTGGCCTGACGGCATTCGGCAGCGACGGTTTCCGGCGTCTCATGATCGCCCAGGATACAGGCTCGGCGATTATCGGCGCCTCGCGCGGCGACCTGTTCGCGGGCTCAGGAGCCGCGGCCGGGGAAATTGCCGGCGTCGTGCGCAACAGCGCGGTTTTCTTTGCGCTCATTCCACGTGCTCTGGCCGAAGGAGCCTCGTGATGAGCCGGAAGCCGGCGAAAGCGCTGAGCGACGAAGACCGCATCCTGTGGAGCCGCGTGGCGCGCTCGGCGCAACCGCTCAAGGGCAGGCGCGCCGTCGAGGAGGCACCCGCCGCGCCGATGACCATGGGCGAGGCGATGGACAGGATCGAGACCACGCCGGTGCCTGCGCACCCGGCCCGGCCGCGCCAGACCGTCGCGCATTCCTTCGACGCGCCGACGCATGACAAGCTGGCGAAAGGCCGGCTGCCGATCGAGGGCCGCGTCGATCTGCACGGGCTGACGCAGGCAGAGGCCTATTCGCTGCTTCTGTCGTTTCTCCATCGCGCCCATGCGGGCGGTGTGCGCTATGTTCTGGTCATCACCGGCAAGGGCTCGTCATCGGGCGGGGAGGGGGTCTTGCGGCGCACGGTGCCGGTATGGCTGGCCACTGCGCCTTTTCGCGCGCTGGTCAGCAGCCATGACCACGCCGCGCGCAATCATGGAGGAGCCGGCGCGCTCTATGTCAGGCTGCGCCGGCATGCGGCTCGCCGGTCATGACGCCATTCGGTGAAAAGTTGCGCGCGCTTCGCTGCGAAAGGGGGCTCAGCCAGAAGGACATGGCCGCGGCGCTCGGCGTCAGTGCGGCCTATCTGTCGGCGCTCGAACACGGCAAGCGCGGCGTGCCGACCTGGGCGCTGATCCAGAAGATCATCGGCTATTTCAATGTCATATGGGATGACGCCGAGGAATTGCAGCGCCTTGCCGAAAGCTCGCGCCCGCGGGTGGTCATCGACACGTCGAACCTCTCGCCCGCCGCGACCGAACTGGCCAACCGGCTTGCCGATACGATCGCCAAGCTCTCGGAGGAGGAGATCAAGGGCCTGATCGCGCAGCTTGGCAAGGCGGGCAAGTAGGTCAGGCCCCTGGCTGAGGGTCAGGGCGTCGACAGTTTCAGCCCGATTATGCCTGCCAAGATCAGGCTGACGCTGGCGATCCGGAAGAAGGTGGCTGCTTCGCCCAGCAGGAAGATGCCGACCAGGAAAGCGCCGACTGCGCCGATGCCCGTCCAGATGGCATAGGCGGTGCCCAATGGCAGCGAACGCATGGCGATGGCCAGCAGGGCAAAGCTGATGATCATGGTCACCACCGTAATGATGCTTGGCATCAGCTTGGTGAAGCCTGCCGATTGCTTCATCGTCGATGCCCAAACGACTTCGAATATGCCGGCAAGGACCAGATAGACCCAGTGCATGTTTGTTGTTCCTCTGTGAGTTGTCTCGGTTAGTGGCTCGGATGCAGGGCGTCGTTGAGATACATGCAGGTCAACATGGTGAAGATATAGGCCTGGATGACCGACATCAGCAGTTCAAGCGCGGTCAGCAGGACCGTCATGACGAACGGCACCAGCGCGCCGAGCATGCCGAGCGCGCCAAAGCCGCTCAGCGCGACCACGAAACCGGCAAAGACCTTGAGGGTGATATGGCCGGCCAGCATGACGGCAAACAGGCGGACCGAGTGGCTGACCGGGCGGGAAATATAAGAGATCACTTCGATCGGAATAATGATCGGCGCGAGCATCACAGGCACGCCCGATGGCATGAATAGCCGACGAAAACCAGCCCCATGCCGCAGCACCCCGTAGATCGTCACGGTCAGGAACACCAGCATCGCCAGCGCGAAGGTCACGATGATGTGGCTGGTGACGGTGAAGGCATAGGGAACCATGCCGATCAGGTTGGCCACCAGGATGAACATGAACAGCGAAAACACCAGGGGAAAGAAACGCATCCCCTTTTCGCCGGCGTTGTCCCGCAAAGTCTTGGCGACGAATTCGTAGAGGGATTCTGAGGCCGACTGCCATCGATTCGGAACCAGTGCGCGCCGATTGGTGGAAAGCACTAGGAACAGGCCAGCGACAGCAACCGTCAACACCATGTAGGCGGAGGAGTTCGTGAAGCTGATCTGGTGGCCGGCAATCTCGGCAATGTGAAAGAGCGGCTTTATTTCAAACTGTTCGATAGGACCGGCCATCACAGACCTCCTTCAGGGGATGGAAAGGAAAGATCCGGCGCTGGCGATGCCAACGGGGCAGGCCGAAGGGCATAGGCGCAAGCGGACGCGCCTCGCGGTTTCATGCACCGTGGGGGCGGAGAACGCCTTAGACCGGAATGTTCAGGAGATTTTATGGGGGACACTGCGCAACTCCATCATCTCGTTCGTTGAGATAATGGGGCCGTCCCCGAATGAAGCATCGGCGCAGGCCGTCCCGCGCAGGGGTTCTCTAGCCGCGGTGCAGGCTAAAGGCAAGGCGTCCTAAAGTAGCGCCCGCAGTTCGGCGAGCTTGTCGTTCACCAACCATCCGTAATAGTTTTCTTCCGGCAGGCGTTCTTCCTGCCCTTCACTCCGGCGCCGCTGGTTTTCGGCCTTCAGCGCGTAGGCGCGCTCCTCCGGATTGCCGATATTGTAGAGGGTGGCGGTCACGCCCGGATTCATGGAAATGTCGAAGCCCGCAATCTCGCGATAGGTGTCGATGGCGGTCTTCAAGGTCGCCGCCACGTAAGGCAGTGTCAGATCCGGGTCCATGATCGTCTCGTAGATCTTGTGCGGTTGGCCGGCATCGAGGCGCGGCAGGCCCGAAACGCGATGCACCAGATCGCTCATCTGCAGGGCGGTCAGCGGGTTGAGCTGGCCGATGCCGAACGTCTGCCCGGCATAAAGCGGCTGAAAGAAAGTGGCGCTGAAGCGATTGTCGGGATAGATGGTTCCGCCAACCGTCTTGCCGCGAAACGCCCGGTTCCAGATCGACTCCCGGCAGGTCCAGAGGTGATAGCTGTCGGTCTTGTCCGAGCAGGAGGAAAATTCCGGGCGCTCGACGAAATCGGCGACATTCTCGCCCTGATAGCCAAAATTCAGCTGGTTGGAGAGATAGGAGACCGCCTTGACGTAATAGGTCTGCAGCCGGTCATATGCGTCGACATTGTAGGTGTGTTCGCCGACGATCGCGCCGACGATGTGGATAGGGTCGATCTGGTAGGCGGTCGCGGCGGCCCGAATCTTTGCGCGGAGGTCGCCGTCATTTTTCAGCAGCGCGTAGACTTTTCGATATTTGGCCTCGAAACTCGACTTGCTCGCCCTGGTTCGCTTGGACGAAGCGCCGGGCACCGCCGGCTGTTCGATGTTGCGGTTTCCCGGCGCCACCAGGGTTTGCGCCTGAAGGTGCTGGCTGGAGAACGCCAGGACCAGAACGGATGACGCCAATAGAGACAGTATTCTCATGCAGGGCCGCAAGCTTGAGGGTGACGGCTGCGCAACCTATGGAAACTGCCTTGGGGAGTCGAGCCTTTTCCTTTGGACCGGGAACCGGCGCGACGGGCGCGCCGGCGCAAGGGCCGCTTACTACAGGATAAATCTCGACAAATCGGTGTTCCGCGACAAATCGCCAACATTTTTCTCGACATAGGCGGCATCGATCGTCAGCGTCGTGCCCGGCTGGTCCGGGGCATGATAGGAAATATCGTCGAGCACGCGCTCCATGACGGTCTGCAGGCGGCGTGCGCCGATATTTTCGACGCTGGCATTGAGGTCGACGGCAATGCCGGCAAGTGAATCGATTGCGTCGTCGGTGAAATCCAGCGTCACGCCTTCGGTGCTCATCAGCGCAATATACTGCTTGATGAGGCTCGCCTCCGTTTCGGTCAGGATCCTGCGGAAATCGTCCTTTTCCAACGCCCGCAACTCGACCCTGATCGGCAGGCGGCCCTGAAGCTCGGGCAGCAGGTCCGAGGGCTTGGAGATATGGAACGCGCCGGAGGCGATGAACAGGATGTGGTCGGTCTTGACCGGCCCGTATTTGGTCGCCACCGTCGTGCCCTCGACCAGCGGCAGCAAGTCGCGCTGCACGCCCTCGCGGGAAACACCGGCTCCGAGCCCCCCATCACGCGCGGCGATCTTGTCGATCTCGTCCAGGAAGACGATGCCGTCGTCCTGGGTCGCCGTCAGAGCGCGCTGCACGACCTCGTCCTGGTCGAGCAGCTTGTCCGACTCGTCATTGATCAGCAGCGGGTACGACTCCTTGACCGTGGTCTTGCGGGTCTTGGTCCGCGTGGCGCCCATGGCCTTCGACAACATGTCGTTGATATTCATCACGCCGATATTGGCCCCCGGCATGCCCGGAATCTCGAAGCCCGGCATGCCGCCGCTTCCAGAATCGGCAACCTCAATCTCGATCTCCTTGTCGTCCAGCTCGCCGTCGCGCAATTTGCGGCGGAAGCTGTCGCGGGTGGCGGGGCTGGCGGTCTTGCCGACCAGCGCCTCGAGCACGCGTTCCTCCGCATTGAGATGGGCGCGCGCCTTGACGTCCTCGCGCATTTTTTCGCGCACCAGACCGATCGCCACCTCGACGAGATCGCGGATGATCTGTTCGACGTCACGGCCGACATAGCCGACTTCGGTGAATTTGGTCGCCTCGACCTTGATGAAGGGCGCGCCGGCAAGCTTGGCCAGGCGGCGCGAGATTTCAGTCTTGCCGACGCCGGTCGGCCCAATCATCAGAATGTTTTTCGGCATGACCTCTTCGCGCATCGCGCCTTCGAGCTGCTGGCGGCGCCAGCGGTTGCGCAGCGCGATCGCCACGGCACGCTTGGCGTCCTTCTGGCCGATGATGAAGCGGTCGAGTTCGGAAACGATTTCGCGGGGAGAGAAATTTGTCATGATGTCACACGGTTCCAGACTGCCACTGCCGGATGAAGTCGAATGGATGCAGCAGCATGATCACGTTTAGCGTCAGATTGTCTCGAATAACCAGGCCGACGCCGATTTCGAACAGGAGGGCAAGCGTTATGATCACCCATATAGGAAGCCTTGCCGCCATCACAAAGCCCAGCACCATCGCCAGCGAATCGGCGACCGAGTTCAGGATGCTGTCGCCGTAATAGTCGAGGGAGATCGTGCCTTCGCGATAGCGGTTGATGATGAAGTCGCTGTTCTCGACCAGTTCCCAGGCGCCCTCCAAACCGACTGCCAGCGCCAGCCGCAGCCAGATCGAACTGCGCGGAAGCAGGAACCAGAACAAGCCATAGAAAAGAAAGCCGTGGATGAGATGCGAGAACGTGTACCAGTCGCTTATATGCTGGGAGTTTTCCGAGCTTTGGACGATGCCGTGCCACAGCTTGATCGTCCCGCATTCGCAGATCGGCACGCGGCCCATCGCGTAGAGGATGGCTGCTTGGGCGATGAGCAGACCGGCGGCAACTGCCACACCAATGCGCGGCGAGATTGCCCGGGAGCTAACGTCTTCAACTGCCATTTCTTGGTCCGCCGCCTGAACCCACATCGACTGCCATCAAAAGCACGTCGCCATATTCTGAATGACGCCTGCCAAGCGCGCGGAAACCCGCTTTTTCATAAGCGCGAATGGCGCGAGCATTGCGCGGATCGGGATCGATGATGACGCGCGGTGCCCCTTCGTCGAACAGCAATTGCAGGAACTGGCGTATGATGGCCGATCCATGGCCGATGCCGACCAGTTCCGCCGGGCCGATGGAAAGATCGATACCCAGCGTGCCGAAAGGCTGGTCGGCATAGGGATGATTGTCTTCGAGGTGCGGATCGTAGCTTTGAAGATAGCCGATCGGCCTGCCGTCCAGTTCCACGATAAGCGGCTCGACCGAGATGCTTTCCATATGTTCGCGGATGTGGCCGATCTCGGTTTCCGGATCCTCCCACCATTCCGCCACATGCGGCGCGGCGAGCCAACCGGAAATCATCGGCAGATCGGCCTCGGCGACCGGTCGAAAGTCATAGGATCCGTGCGGCTCAGCCCGCATCGAGCGTTTCGACGACGAAGCTATGGTTGGTATAGACGCAGATGTCGGCGGCGATTTCCATCGCCTTGCGCGCGATCTCCTCGGCACTGTTGTCGGTGTCGACCAGCGCCCTTGCCGCGGCCAGCGCGTAGTTGCCGCCCGAGCCGATCGCCATCACCCCATGCTCGGGCTCCAGCACGTCGCCGGTTCCGGTGAGCGCCAGCGAAACGGATTTGTCGGCCACCAGCATCATGGCTTCGAGCCGCCGCAGATAGCGGTCGGTGCGCCAGTCCTTGGCAAGCTCCACGCAGGCGCGCGTCAACTGATCGGGATATTGCTCGAGCTTGGCTTCGAGCCGCTCGAGCAGCGTGAAGGCATCGGCGGTCGCGCCGGCGAAACCGGCGATGACATTGCCCTTGCCAAGCCGCCGGACCTTCTTGGCATTGCCCTTCATGATCGTCTGGCCGAGGCTCACCTGGCCGTCGCCGGCAATCACCACCTTGCCGCCCTTGCGCACGGTCAGGATGGTCGTGGCATGCATGGTCAATTCATTGGACATATATGGCTCCGATTTCGCGCCGTCCCGATTGCGGCGACTGGCGCGCTACGAGGTGTTTCGCCATATGTATGCACAGGCTTCGCGATTGCAAAGAGCCTGCCGCGACCTGCTGCAGGAGCCCGCCTGATAGCTGGAAATCGCCGGGGCATGCTGTTAGAAGGCTCTCGTTTTCAACTGCAAGGACCTGGCCATGAGCCGTCGCGCCGCCGAAATCAGCCGCAAGACCAAGGAAACCGAGATTTCGGTTTCCATCGACGTGGACGGCACCGGCCGCTCCGATATGTCGACGGGCGTGGGTTTTTTCGACCATATGCTCGACCAGCTGTCGCGCCACTCGCTGATCGACATGACGGTGAAGGCCAAGGGTGACCTGCATATCGACGATCACCACACCGTCGAGGACACCGGCATCGTGCTCGGCCAGGCTTTATCTAAAGCGTTGGGCGAGCGTCGTGGCATCATGCGCTATGCCTCGCTCGACCTTGCCATGGACGAAACATTGACCCGCGCCGCGATCGATGTATCCGGGCGGCCGTTCCTCGTGTGGGACGTGAATTTCACCGCGCCCAAGATCGGCACCTTCGACACCGAACTGGTGCGCGAGTTCTTCCAGGCCCTGGCGCAACATGCCGGCGTCACGCTGCATATCACCAATCTTCACGGCGCCAACAACCACCACATTGCCGAGACCTGCTTCAAGGCGGTGGCAAGGGTGCTGCGCACCGCGCTCGAGCGCGACCCGCGCCAGCCGGATGCGGTTCCTTCCACCAAGGGTTCGTTGAAGGGCTGAACAATGGCCAGCTACGTCGTCATGGAACCGCCAGGACGAAAGGGCGAGGCGGCAAGCAACGCAGTTTTCGTGCGCGACGGCTTTTCGCTGGTCGCCTTCCTGGTGCCGCCGCTCTGGTTGCTGTGGTACCGGCTGTGGATCGAGGCAGCGCTGGCCGTTGCCGCAGCACTTGCCCTCGGCGCATTGGGCGAGATCGCCGGCTTCGGCATGACGGGTACGCTGCTGTCGCTGCTCGTGTCGGTCTATGTCGGGCTGGAAGGTGCGGCACTGCGGATTGCCGCGCTTCGCCGCCGTGGATGGCACGAATGGGGCGTCGTGGAAGCCGACCGGGCAGGGGACGCCGAGCTGCGCTATCTGGCGGAAGCCGATTTTGCCGACAGCGCGGTCGAACCGGTGCTCGCACCTTCGCCGCAGCCGTCGCGGGCACGGCCGGCGGGACCCGCTCTCGGCCTGCTCAACTATCCGGGAAGAGCCTGACATGCGCGTCGCCATAATCGACTACGGATCGGGAAATCTCCGTTCCGCCACCAAGGCATTCGAGCGAGCGGCACGGGAATCCGGCATTGCCGCCGAGGTCGAACTTACGTCCGACGCCGGCAAGGTCCGAGGTGCCGATCGCATCGTCCTGCCCGGGGTCGGCGCTTATGCCGACTGCCGCGCTGGTCTCGATGCCGTACCGGGTATGGTCGAGGCGATCGAGATGGCAGTCGTCAGGCAGGGCCGGCCGTTTCTCGGCATCTGCGTCGGCATGCAACTGATGTCCGAGCGTGGGCTGGAGAAGACGATCACCAAGGGGCTGGGCTGGATTGCCGGCGACGTGAAGGAAATCACACCGGGCGACCCGGCGCTCAAGGTGCCGCAGATCGGCTGGAACACGATTCACGTGAAACATTCGCACCCGCTTCTCGACGGAATCGCCACCGGGGAGGGAGGGCTGCATGCCTATTTCGTGCACTCCTATCATCTCGATGCACGCAATCCCGACGAGGTGCTGGCCACGGCCGACTACGGCGGCGAGATCACCGCTGCGGTCGCCAGGGACAATATGGCCGGCACTCAATTCCATCCCGAAAAGAGCCAGGCGCTTGGTCTGGCGCTCATCGCCAACTTCCTGAGGTGGAAGCCATGATCCTTTTTCCGGCAATCGACCTCAAGGATGGAAAGTGCGTGCGCCTGAAGCTCGGCGACATGGATCAGGCGACCGTCTACAACACCGATCCCGCCGCGCAGGCGAGGGCATTCGAGGAACAAGGTTTCGAATGGCTGCATGTCGTTGATCTCAACGGTGCTTTCGCCGGTGCCAGCGTCAACGGCAAGGCGGTAGAGGCGATCCTGAAGGCGACGAAGAACCCCGTCCAGCTTGGCGGCGGCATTCGCACCATGGCCGATATCGAAAGCTGGCTGGAAAAAGGCCTGGCGCGCGTCATTCTCGGAACCGTCGCCGTTCGCGATCCTGAACTGGTCAAGCAGGCCTGCAAGGCGTTTCCCGGCAAGATCGCGGTCGGCATCGATGCCAAGGGCGGCAAGGTTGCGGTGGAGGGCTGGGCGGAGGCGTCGTCGCTCGGCGTCATCGAGCTGGCGAAGAAGTTCGAGGGCGCAGGCGTCGCCGCCATCATCTACACCGATATCGATCGCGACGGCGTGCTTGCCGGCATCAACTGGGATGCCACCATCGACCTCGCCAATGCGGTGTCCATGCCTGTCATCGCTTCGGGTGGCCTGGCGTCGATCGCCGACATCGTCCGCATGACCATGCCCGACGCGAAAAAGCTCGAGGGTGCGATTTCCGGCCGCGCCCTCTATGACGGGCGCATCGATCCGGCGGAGGCGCTCGGCGTGCTCAGCGGCAGCTTGAAGCCGGAGCCCGCCCTGTTCGAGGAACGGAAATGATTCCGCGCCGACCGCAGCCGCGAAGCGGCGAGGACGCGCAAACGAATTTGGAGGCCGTCCTTTGACCCTGAAAGCCCGCGTTATTCCATGCCTCGACGTTAAGGATGGCCGCGTCGTCAAGGGCGTGAATTTCGTCAATCTCGTTGACGCCGGTGATCCGGTCGAGGCGGCCAAGGCCTATGATGCGGCGGGGGCCGACGAGCTCTGCTTCCTCGACATCACCGCTTCGTCCGATAATCGCGAGACGATTTTCGATATCGTGGCGCGCACGGCCGAACAGTGCTTCATGCCGCTAACGGTCGGCGGCGGCGTGCGGCAGGTTGCGGATATAAGGAAACTGCTGCTGGCCGGGGCCGACAAGGTGTCGATCAACACGGCGGCCGTGAAGAACCCGGACTTTGTCGCCGAAGCAGCCGACAAGTTCGGCAATCAATGCATCGTCGTCGCCATCGACGCAAAGAAGGTTTCGCAAGCCGGCGAAAGTGATCGCTGGGAAATCTTCACCCATGGCGGTCGCGAGAAGACCGGCATCGATGCGATCGAGTTCGCCAGAAAGATCGTTGATCTCGGCGCTGGTGAAATCCTGCTGACTTCGATGGACCGGGACGGAACCAAGGCCGGGTACGACATCGCCCTGACGCGCGCTGTCGCCGATGCCGTGCGCGCGCCGGTCATCGCTAGCGGTGGCGTTGGCACGCTCGACCACATGGTGGCGGGCATTCGCGACGGCCATGCAACGGCGGTGCTGGCCGCATCGATCTTTCATTTCGGCACCTACACCATTGCGCAGGCCAAGGAACACATGGCAAAAGCGGGTTTGCCGATGCGGCTCGATGTTGCCGCCTGATTGATCTTGCTTGCCGAGGCGCGAATGGCCGATTTTTCGCTGGATGACCTCGAACGCATCGTGGCCGCACGCGCCCGTTCCGGGGCCGCCGATTCCTGGACCGCGCGGCTCTACAGCCAGGGCATCGAAAAAGCCGCGCAGAAACTTGGCGAGGAGGCGGTCGAGACGGTCATCGCGGCGGTCAAGGGCGACACCAAGGGTCTCGTTTCCGAAAGCGCCGACCTCCTCTACCATTGGCTGGTCGTTCTGGCGGTTGCTGACGTTCCGCTGGCCGACGTGCTTGCCGAATTGGAACGGCGCACAGCCCAGTCGGGTCTTGCCGAGAAGGCGTCGCGCAGTCAGGGCTGACTGCTCCCGGAGAGGAAACGCGATGGATCAACTCGTTCCCACCGCAAGATACTCGCCATACCGTTTTTTCACCGCCGAGCGATGGGCCGAGTTCCGTGCCGATACGCCGCTGACCCTGACCGCCGACGAAGTCAAGCGGCTGAGTTCGCTCTATGATCCGATCGATCTCGACGAGGTGCGCCGCATCTATCTGTCGATGTCGCGCCTGCTTTCGGCCCATGTCGAATCGAGCCAGATGCTGTTTCACCAGCGTCAGGCCTTCTTCGATGCCGGCGAGGTCACCAAGACGCCCTTTATCATCGGCATGGCGGGCTCGGTCGCCGTCGGCAAATCCACGACCGCCCGCGTCCTCAAGGAGCTTCTGGCGCGCTGGCCGTCGAGCCCTAAGGTCGACCTCGTCACCACCGACGGATTCCTGCTGCCCAATGAGGTGTTGCGCCGAGAAAACCTCATGGAGCGCAAGGGCTTTCCCGACAGTTACGATGTCGGCGCCTTGCTGCGCTTCCTCTCGGCGATCAAGTCTGGCGAACGCAATGTGCGCGCGCCGCTCTATTCGCATCTCACCTATGACGTGATGCCCGGCGAATTCGTTACCATCGACCGGCCGGACATACTGATTTTCGAAGGGCTAAACGTGCTCCAGACACGTGAGCTGCCGACCGACGGCAAATTCGTGCCGTTCGTCTCGGATTTCTTCGACTTCTCGATCTATATCGACGCCGAGGAAGAGCTGATCCATAGCTGGTACATCAAGCGCTTCATGAAGCTGCGCGAGACGGCGTTCCGAAACCCGGAGTCCTTCTTCCACCGCTATTCGCAATTGTCGGAAGAGGCGGCGCGCGCCATTGCCGAAGGGCTTTGGAACAACATCAACCTGAAGAATCTCAGGGAAAACATCCTTCCCACCCGGCCGCGCGCCGATCTCATCCTGCGC
Organism: Borborobacter xinjiangensis; assembly: GCF_047739745.1. Classification (NCBI taxonomy): domain Bacteria; kingdom Pseudomonadati; phylum Pseudomonadota; class Alphaproteobacteria; order Hyphomicrobiales; family Phyllobacteriaceae; genus Borborobacter; species Borborobacter xinjiangensis. The sequence continues at coordinate 57,179 of NZ_JBLLVA010000008.1, forward strand.
AAGGGCGAAAACCACCGGGTGCACGAAGTGGCGCTGAGAAAACTCTGATCTGGCTGCTGCTGCGACGGGTCGGTTTCAGGTGACAAGCACCCGCCCGCTATCCAGCTTCAGCCGCTCCACGAGCCTGCGGGGCACTGGGTGAAGCTCTGGTTCTCAATAAGAATGCCCCGCCAGGCGGAGCATTCTCGATGGGCTTCGCTTCCCGGCTACCTACTGGCCCTCCCAGCCGGACACTGCCTTGACCTCAAGGAAATCCTCCAGACCCCATTTTCCGCCTTCGCGGCCGAGGCCGGACTGCTTATAGCCGCCGAAGGGGCTGCCCGAGCCGCGATCGGCGCCGTTGATTTGGACCATGCCGGTGCGCAGGCGTCTGGCGACGCGTTGGGCCTTCTGCGCATCCCCTGTCTGGATATAGCTCGACAGGCCGTAGGGCGTGTCATTGGCGATGGCGATGGCCTCCTCCTCCGTGTCGAAGGGGATCATCGCCAGCACCGGCCCGAAGATTTCCTCCTGGGCGATGCGCATGTCGTTCGAGACATCGGCGAACACCGTCGGGCGTACGAAATAGCCACGGTTGAAGCCTTCCGGCCGGCCAAGCCCGCCGGCAACCAGCCGGGCGCCTTCCTTGATGCCGGCATCGATCAGTCCCTGGATCTTCTCGAACTGTGCGGACGAAACCACCGGCCCGATATGATCGCCGTCCTCGGCCGGATTGCCGACCTTGGCATTGGCCGCGTATTCGCCGGCCACTTCGACGGCGCGCTCATAGACCGACCGCTCGACCAGCATGCGGGTCGGTGCGTTGCAGGATTGGCCGGTATTTTCGAAGCAGTGCTCCAGGCCACGCTCGACGGCCTGCGGCAGGTCGCTGTCGGCAAACACGATGTTCGGCGACTTGCCGCCGAGTTCCAGCGTCACGCGCTTGACGGTCTCGGCCGCCGCCTTGGTGACGGCGATGCCGGCGCGTGTCGAGCCGGTGAATGACATCATGTCGATGCCCGGATGGCGCGACATGGCCTCGCCGACGGTCGGTCCGTCGCCATTGACCAGGTTGAACACGCCGGCCGGAAAGCTGGCTTCCTCGACGATTTCGGCAAAGACAATCGAAGACATCGGCGCGATTTCGGACGGCTTCAGCACCACCGTGCAGCCGGCGGCCAGCGCCGGAACGACCTTGAGCGTGACCTGGTTCATCGGCCAGTTCCACGGCGTGATCAATCCGCAGACGCCGATAGGCTCATGCACGATCCGGTCGTTGGGCGCAGCCTCGCTCAGCACATGCTCGAACTCGAAAACCTTGAGCTCACGGATGAACATCTTGATATGGCTGATGCCGACCGCTGCCTGAGATTCGGTCGCAAGCTTGACCGGCGCGCCCATCTCGGCGGAAATTGCACGGGCCATGTCCGGCATGCGCTTCTTGTAGGCGGCAAGCAGCCTTTCCAGATAGTCGAGCCGCTCTTCGCGGCTGGTCAGGCTCCAGCTATCAAAGGCCTTGCGCGCCGCGGCGACCGCCTTGTCCACATCCGCGGCCGTGCCGAGCGAGATCACCGCGAAGGGCTGCTCGTCGGCGGGATTGATGACCTCCAGCTCCCGCGGCGAGGTCGGAGCGACCCATTTTCCGTCGATGAAGAAATCGGTCTTGCGCAGCATGGAAGTCTCCTTTGGCGGTATTCCGGGCATGCGGCCACCGTGCTTTTCGGCACTCGGTGCAGCCAGCCTTTCAGTTAATTCTATTTTCGTCACTACGACCTAATAAGCGATAAGACATTGTTCAAACGGCAATGCCAACCCGAGCCGCCCGTGGGGCGCAAATATTGCGCCTGTGGCCCAAATTTTCCGGCCTTGCGGCTGACTTGCCGCGTCGGCCGAAGGCCATGCGGGAGGGCGGCCGGGGCATCGAACCGGACCGTGGAAAATCGTTTCAAGCCCAAGATCAGTTTGGCCGAAAGTTGCAATTTTTACATCTAATTATGTATGCTTGGCCGAAGCGGTTCCTTGGTGATAAAAGTTCTTCGCAGCGCCACAACTGCCCGCCAGAAGTTCTGATAGAGTAACTTACAACATTCGCTGCGTGCGGCCGGAAATCTGACCGTTTATTTCGACGTGATTCGAAAATTGTTCAGGCGCTTCGAAACAATGTGGCGTTCGCCACATATACGGCCGCATTTGGATTCGAAAGGCTTCGCAGTATCAACAGCGGAGCTTTCCCCAAAAGATGACGAACACCAAGACTGCCCTGCCGGCAATGGTGCTGGCGGCTGCATTGACGAGCGCCTTTGCCGTCCCCGCTTCGGCCCAATGCGGCCGCGCCTCCTGGTACGCGCTTACCTCCAAAACCGCCTCGGGCGAGCGCATGAATCCGTCGGCAATGACGGCAGCTCACCGCACCTTGCCGTTCGGCACCAAAGTGCGGGTCACCAACAAGAAAAACGGACGCACCGTGGTCGTGCGCATCAATGACCGGGGTCCGTTCATTCGCGGCCGGGTGCTTGATCTGTCGAAAGCCGCCGCCCGGCGTCTCGGCTTCGTCAAATCCGGTCATACCGCCATTTGCCTGGCCAAGGCCGGAGAGGCTCGCGGATAGGTCTAGTCGCTTCGGGCCAAGAAGAAATGCGAGTGGCAATCACGCCGCTCTAATCGCCTCTAGTGCGCCGCAGCAGGTAGGTGTCCATGATCCAGCCCTTTCGCTGCCGCGCCGCTTTTCGCACGCGTGTTATCTCCTCGGAGACCTCGCGCAATCTGCCGGAAACGAGAATTTCGTCTTCGGTGCCGAGATAAGCGCCCCAGAAGATGTCCACGTCCTCTTCGACGGCGGTGAAGCTGTTTTCGCCGTCGAGCATCACCACGACGCTGCCGGCGTTTTCTGGAAATCCTTCCGCCAGCTTGCGTCCGGTCGTGATCGCGATCGGCTCGCCGATGAGGTTCAGCGCGATCCTGTGTCGGGCCGCCAGCGCCTGGACGCTGCTGATCCCCGGGATAATCTCGAAGTCGAGATCGAGCGCCTGGCTGGCATTGATGGCATCGAGAATCCGTATGGTGCTATCGAAAAGCGCCGGCTCGCCCCAGACAAGGAATGCGCCGCATTCGCCGTCCTGCATCTCGTCGGCAAGCATCCCCCGATAGATGTCGCCTATCCTGGCATGCCAGTCGGCGACGCCGCCGCGATAGCTTGCCGAAGCTTTTTCGCGAACCGGAACGTCGAATTCGACCATCCGGTAGGTGCGGTCGCGGATAAAGCGGTCGCAGATTTCACGGCGGAGCCGCGCCAATTCCTCCTTTTCAGCACCCTTGTTGGGTATGAAGAAAACGTCCGCCCGGTTGAGCGCGTCGATCGCCTGAACAGTGATATAGTCCGGATTTCCCGCACCTATTCCGATGACAAGGACGTTCCGCTTCATGGGCATTTCATTCCGCTCCTGGCCGCTGTCCGTCTTCAGATATCGCTTGTTGCTGGATCGGCTTTCAGTTTTTATAGAGAGTGTTCCTTGCCGCAATCGCTTGTCCTGGCGCAAGCCATGTTTGGCGGCCGGCACGTTCGAGACGCGAGATATCGTTTGGCGTTTGCCTCGGCTGGCGTCGGAATTGGGAGACAGGCGCGTTGGCCGATCAGCTTGCTCAGGAAATCATCGACAGGATAAAGCCTCATGCCGAGCCTGACGGCGGTGAGATAACGACTGAAACGGAGCTGACCTCCCTCGGTATCCATTCGCTCGAACTGACCGAGATCATCTTCGACATCGAGGAAGCCTACGGCATCGAGATCGAGATGAATACGGTCGAGGCCTGGAGCAACCTCAAGAATGTCGGCGACATGGTCGAAGCCGTTCGCGCGCTGATCGCAAAAAAAGCCTGACATGGCTCGCACCCGTATCGTGATAACGGGCCTTGGCGGTCTGTGCGCCCTCGGCACGAACGTCCCGGACTTGTGGGAGTCGATGCGCGCCGGCCGCTCCGGCATCGGCGAAATCACCAATGTGCCGCTGCATGAGCTGAAGGTCCGCATCGGTGCTGAAATCAAGGAACTTCCTGAGCACGGCATCGACAAGAAGCGCCTGGTCACCATGGACCGGTTCAGCCTGCTTGCCGTCATCGCGGCTGGTGAAGCGCTGCGGCAAGCCGGCATCGAGGCAACGGCCACGAATGCCGCGCGCATGGGCGCGGCGATCGGCACCGGCATATTCGGTGGCGAAACCGTCGAGGATAATTATCGAGGGCTGCTGCTGGAGGGTCGCGCGCGCGCCAGCGTATTTGCAGTGCCGAGGATAATGCCGGGTGCGCCCGCCGGCCAGGTCAGCATGTGCCATGGCCTGCGCGGTCCGGTGTTCGGGGTCACCTCGGCCTGCGCCTCGTCCAATCACGCTCTGGCGCTCGCGGCCGACCAGATCCGGCTCGGCCGCGCCGATGTGATGGTCGCTGGCGGCACCGATGCGCCGCTCGTCTATGGCGTGCTGAAGGGCTGGGAGGCGTTGCGCGCGCTTGCCCGCGAAACCTGCCGGCCGTTTTCGGCCGATCGCGACGGGCTGGTGATCGGCGAGGGGGCCGGCGTCGCCGTGCTCGAAACCTACGAACACGCCATGACGCGCGGAGCAACCATACTGGCGGAGCTGGCCGGCAGCGGCATGTCGGGTGACGCCACCGATATCGTGGCACCCACGGTGGAAGGTCCGGTTGCAGCAATGCAGTCCTGCCTCGCCGATGCCGGCCTGTATCCCGAGGAGGTGGACTATATCAATGCGCACGGCACCGGCACCAAGGCGAATGACGAGATCGAAACCTCGGCGATTCGCCAGGTGTTCGGCGCGCATGCGGAACGACTTTCCGTATCGTCGACCAAGTCCATGCATGCGCATTGCATGGGCGCGGCGGGCGGGCTCGAAATGATCGCCTGCGTCATGGCGATTAGGGATGGCGTCGTGCCGCCGACGGCAAATTACCGAGAGAAGGACGCAGCCTGCGACCTCGACGTCACGCCCAATGTCGCCAAAAAGCGCGAGGTCCGCGCAGCGATCAGCAACGGCTTCGCCTTCGGCGGCACCAATGCCGTCGTCGCCTTCAAGCAGGCGTAGAGCCGCTTGGTCTGACAGAAGAGATCGCCGGCGTCAGCCGAAAATGCCCGAGAGGTTGAGCTGGTGCTCCCGGACAGCCATGCTCTGCTGGCGCGGTTCACGCCTTCTCATGCTGGTTGACGGTGCGACAAATGCGCCGCCTATTCAGTGCAGACCCAGTAAAAGCGAGGACCGGTTTTCCGTCCGCAGTTGCTTGGAAATAAAGAACTGACGAGGTCCACGGTCAGTCGAAGCCGTAACTCTGCCGGTCAGGGGCTTTGCTCCTGAAATCGAATCGCCGATAAGGTCTTGCCGAATGTTAATCAAATCCATCATAATTGGTGGCATCACACCGATACCGATTTCTCAAGATGAGCCGTAGCCGCGAATGACGGACGACACATCGCTGATTTTGATGCTCGTCCTGCCCTTTGTCGGCAGTTTTCTCGCCTCCCTCCTTCCATCCAACGCCCGCAATGCCGAGGCCTGGCTCGCCGGCGGCGTCGCGCTCATCGGATTGGCGATTGCGATCTCCTGTTATCCGTCGGTCGCCGCGGGCGGAGCCATGCGCACCGAGATCGAATGGTTGCCCTCGATTGGCCTGAACATCTCGTTGCGGATGGACGGCTTTGCCTGGCTGTTTGCCATGCTGATCAGCGGCATCGGCTTCCTCGTGGTGCTCTACGCACGCTACTACATGTCGCCGGAAGACCCCGTTGCACGCTTTTTCTCGTTTTTCCTCGCCTTTATGGGCGCGATGCTCGGCGTGGTCATCTCGGGCAACCTCATCCTGCTGGTGGTGTTCTGGGAACTGACCAGCATCTTCTCCTTCCTGCTGATCGGCTACTGGCATCACAATGCAAGCGCCCGCGACGGCGCGCGCATGGCGCTGACGGTGACTGCCACCGGCGGCCTTGCACTGCTCGCCGGCGTGCTTTTGATCGGTCATATCGTCGGCAGCTACGATCTCGATCGCGTGCTCGCTTCGGGCGACACGATCCGCTCGCACGATCTTTATATTCCGGTGCTGGTCCTGGTCCTGCTTGGGGCGCTCACCAAGAGCGCCCAGTTTCCGTTTCATTTCTGGCTGCCCAATGCCATGGCCGCGCCGACGCCGGTTTCCGCCTATCTGCATTCGGCGACGATGGTGAAGGCAGGCGTGTTCCTGATGGCGCGGTTCTGGCCGGTGCTGGCAGGCTCCTATGAGTGGTTCTGGATCGTCGGCTTCGCCGGCATGATGTCGCTTCTGCTCGGCGCCTATTTCGCCATTTTCCAGCAGGACATCAAAGGCCTGCTCGCCTATTCGACGATCAGTCATCTCGGACTGATTACGCTGCTGCTCAGCCTCGGCAGCCCGCTTGGCGCGGTCGCGGCCATCTTCCACATGATGAACCACGCGACCTTCAAGGCCTCGCTGTTCATGGCGGCCGGCATCATCGATCATGAAAGCGGCACGCGCGACATAAGGCGCTTGAGCGGTCTTTTCCGGTTCATGCCGGCCACCGCGACTTTGGCCATGGTGGCAAGCGCGGCGATGGCCGGCGTGCCGTTGCTGAACGGGTTCCTCTCCAAGGAGATGTTTTTCGCCGAGGCAATCGAAACCCATGAGGTTTCGATTCTTGACACGGCGGCCCCCTATGCCGCGGTGCTGGCGGGCGCTTTCGCGGTCACCTATTCAATCCGCTTCATCCATGGCGTGTTCTTCGGGCCGCCGCCGACGGAATTGCCGCGCGAGCCTCACGAGCCGCCGTTCCTCATGCGCTTTCCGATCCAGCTTCTGGTCCTTGCCTGCCTTGTCGTCGGCATCGTTCCGGGCATAACCATCGGCCCCTATCTTCACACAGCGGTGACTTCGGTTCTCGGGATCAATACACCCGCTTACAGTCTCGCCGTCTGGCACGGCTTCACCCTACCTCTGATAATGAGCGTCATCGCGCTTGCTGGCGGCGTCGTGCTTTATCAGTTGTTGAAGAACTATCTGGCCCGGTGCGAGGAAGGGCCGCCGCTCCTGCGCCGCCTCAAGGGCCAGCGCATCTTCGAACGCATCATGGTGACGCTGTCGTGGCGATGGGCGCGCACGGTTGAAAGCCGCCTGGGCACGCGCCGGCTTCAGCCGCAGCTTCGCCTTCTGGTACTGGTGGCGTTTGGCGCAGCCGCCTGGCCGCTATATCGCGGCGGGTTCCAGTCGGGCGGACTGACATTGGCCGGTGCTGATGTGGTCTTCGCCTGCATATGGGTCATCGGCATCGCTTGCGCGATCGGAGCGGCCTATCAGGCGAAGTTCCACCGGCTCGCTGCCCTCATCCTTCTCGGCGGCGCCGGGCTTGTTACCTGCATCACCTTCGTCTGGCTGTCAGCGCCCGATCTGGCGGTCACGCAATTGCTGGTGGAGGTCGTTACCACGGTCCTCATTCTGCTCGGTTTGCGCTGGCTGCCGAAGCGCCTCAAGATGGACTTGCGTGAGCCGACTACCATTGCGGCACGGCTTCGCCGCATCCGCGATCTCGCACTTGCTGTCGCCGCCGGCCTGGGCATGACGCTCATCGCCTATGCGGTGATGACCCGCACGCCTCCGAACACGATCGCCGACTATTTCCTTGAGCGGGCCTATCTCGAAGGTGGCGGCCGCAATGTCGTCAACGTCATACTCGTCGACTTCCGCGCCTTCGACACATTTGGCGAGATCACCGTTCTTGGCATCGTCGCGCTGACGGTGTTTGCGCTGCTGCGCCGTTTCCGGCCGGCCCCTGACAGTGTCGAATCCCCTGAACAGCAGCGCATCCAGTCCGCGTTCGACGACGCGCGGCCGGACCGCAAATCCGGCGACACGCTGAGCGACTATCTTTTCGTGCCCTCGGTCATCATGCAGTGGCTGTTCCCGGTCATCATAGTCTTTGCGGCCTATCTTTTGCTGCGCGGCCACGATCTTCCGGGCGGCGGCTTTGCGGCCGGCGTGGCGATGGCGGCGGCTTTCATCCTGCAATATATGGCGGCGGGAACAAAATGGGTCGAGGACCGGCTGAGGGTCCTTCCTGTCAACTGGATCGGCCTCGGCCTGCTGATTTCGGCTTGCGTCGGGGCGGGGTCGTGGATTTTCGGCTATCCGTTCCTCACGTCGCATTCGCGATATCTCGACCTTCCGCTGGTCGGCGAGGTGCCGGCCCCAAGTGCCGCGCTGTTCGATCTCGGCGTTTTCTCGCTCGTCGTCGGCGCGACGGTGCTGATGCTGATCGCGCTCGCCCACCAGTCGATCCGCAGGCTGCGCGCCTCCAAGGTTGCGGCCGCGGCCGAGGAGGAGGCGGCGTAATGGAACTCATCCTGTCCATCGGCATCGGCGTGCTGATCGGTTCCGGCGTCTGGCTGCTGCTGCGGCCGCGGACCTATCAGGTCATTGTCGGGCTGTCGCTCATCTCCTATGGGGTCAACCTGTTCATCTTCAGCATGGGGCGGCTGAGGGTGAATGCATCGCCAGTGCAGGCGCCGGGCCTGCCCGTCGATCCGGCACAATTCACCGATCCCATTCCGCAGGCCCTCGTGCTGACCGCGATCGTCATCGGCTTTGCCACGACCGCCCTGTTCCTCGTGGTGCTGCTGGTCTCGCGCGGGCTGACCGGAAGCGACCATGTCGACGGCAGGGAGCCGAATTGATGCGGCTTGCCGAACACCTCATCGTGCTGCCGGTGCTGCTGCCGCTGATTACCGGCGCGCTGCTCTTGCTGTTCGACGAACGCCGACGGTTCCTCAAGGCGTTGATCAGCGCGATTTCGGTTTTGGCGTTGGCGGTCGTGGCGGTCGCGCTGCTGAGGATCGCCGACGCACCTTCCGAAGGCGTGCCGGTCACCGGCGTCTACCTGCTCGGCAACTGGGCGGCGCCTTTCGGCATTGTTCTGGTGCTCGACAGGCTGGCGGCGCTGATGCTGGCGCTGACCGCGATGCTTGCCTGCGCTTCGCTGGTTTTCTCGCTGGCGCGATGGCACAAAAGCGCGCCGCACTTCCACACGCTGTTCCAGTTCCTGCTGATGGGCCTGAATGGCGCATTCCTCACCGGCGATCTCTTCAATCTGTTCGTCTTCTTCGAGGTGCTGCTGGCGGCCTCCTACGGATTGGTGCTGCACGGTTCCGGCACGCTTCGCGTCAGGGCCGGCCTGCACTATATCGTCATCAACCTTGCCGGCGCATCGCTGTTCCTGATCGGCGTCAGCCTGATCTACGGCGTGACCGGCACGCTGAACATGGCCGATCTCGCCACCCGCATTCCAGCGGTACCCGAACAGAACCGGGCGCTGCTGGAGGCGGGGGCCGCGGTTCTCGGCATCGCCTTCCTGGTCAAGGCAGGCATGTGGCCGCTGAGCTTCTGGCTGCCGAGCGCCTATATGGCCGCGGCGGCTCCGGTCGCGGCGATTTTCGTGATCCTGAGCAAGGTCGGCGTCTATATCATCCTGCGGCTGTCGCTGCTTCTGTTCGGCGCCGGAGCCGGCACTTCTTCCGGCTTCGGCGAAGCCTGGCTGCTGTTCGGCGGCATGGCCACGATCGCCTTCGGAGCAATCGGCGTCCTGGCATCGCAGGCGATGGGCCGCCTGGCGGGCTTCAGCATACTGGTGTCGTCGGGCACGCTGCTTGCGGCGGTCGGGCTGGCCAGCATCGAGGTCACGTCGGGCGCGCTGTTCTACATGGTCAGTTCGACGCTGACGATCAGCGCTTTCTTCCTGCTGATCGAACTGGTCGAGAGGGCGCAGGACCCGGCGGCCGACGTGCTTGCGGTCACGCGCGAAGCCTACGGCGAGGATCTGGAAGAGGAAGAGGAGGAAGAGGACGTCGGCGTCGCAATTCCGGCCACGCTGGCCGTTCTCGGCATCTGCTTTGCCGGCTGCGGCGTGCTGCTCGCCGGCATGCCGCCGCTCTCCGGCTTCATCGCGAAATTCGCCCTGTTGACGGCGATGCTCAATCCGGACGGCCTCGGTGCCGGCGATCCAATCTCGGCGACAACATGGGCGCTGGTGGCATTGCTCATACTTTCGGGGCTGTCGGCCATGATCGCGATGACGCGTGCCGGCATCCGTACCTTCTGGGCGCCGATCGAGGGCACGGTACCGCGCGTTCTGGTCATTGAGATTATCCCGGTCGCCTTCCTGCTGGCGCTTTGCCTGGCCATGACGGTGCAGGGTGGGCCGATAATGCGCTACATGGAAGCGACGGCGCGGTCGCTGCATGCGCCCGAACACTATGTGCGCGACGTTTTGACGGCGCCGCGCGTGCCGGCACCCGGCGGGGAGGCGCAGCAGTGAGCCGCTGGCTGCCCTATCCGCTGCTGACGGCCGCTCTGCTGCTCATGTGGTTGCTCCTCAACCGCTTTTCCATCGGCCACCTCATTCTCGGCAGCGTCGTTGCAATCGTCGCGTCCTGGGCGATGGTGGCGCTTCAGCCCTCCAAGCCGAGACTGCGGCGCTGGGTCTTGATCCCGAAGCTTGTCTATCTGGTGCTTGCCGACATATTGCGCTCCAACATCGCTGTTGCGGGAATAATCCTGCTTGGCCGGCACCGGCGGCTGACCTCCGGCTTTGTAACCATCCCGCTTGAGCTGCGCGATCGCACCGGACTTGCCATCCTCGCCTGCATCGTCACCAGCACGCCGGGAACGGCCTGGGTCGAATACAACGCCGCCACCGGAAGACTGCTGATCCACGTGCTCGATCTGATCGACGAGCAGGAGTGGATCGACGTGATCAAGCAGCGCTACGAATATATGCTGATGGAGATTTTCGAATGAGCAGCGTCGTTCTGATCCTGTCCATTGCGCTTTCGCAGCTTTTTCTCGTCGCTGCGATGGTCTGCAGTATCTATCGCATGGCGCGAGGCCCGCGGGCGCAGGACCGCGTGCTCGCCTTCGATGCGCTCTATGTCAGCGCCATGCTGCTGGTACTGACCTTCGGCATCCGGTCGGGCGTCACGCTCTATTTCGAGATTGCGCTCATCATTTCCCTGCTTGGTTTCGTGTCGACCGTTGCGTTGGCCAAGTTCCTCATGCGCGGCGAGGTGATCGAATGACGCATCCCGTCGATCTGCCGGCCTGGGCGGCGTTGCTCGTCGCCTTCTTTCTGGTCCTCGGGTCGGGGTTGACCCTTGTCGGCGCCATTGGCCTGCTGCGGTTGAAAAGCTTCTACGAGCGCATGCATTCGCCGACGCTTGGCACCACGTGGGGAGCCGGCGGCGTCCTCATCGCCTCGATCATCTGTTTTACCGTGCTGGAAGGGCGGCCGGTGCTGCACGAAATCCTGATCGCCATCTTCATCACCGTCACCACGCCGGTGACGCTGATGCTGCTTGCCCGAGCCGTGCTTTACCGGGACCGTGCCGAGTCCGGCGACAATGTGCCCCCATTCGAACCCGTCGACGAGCGCGGCCGGACTTGAGGCTTGGCTGTCACTTTCGGCATCTTTGCCTTGACAGCATTGCGATTCGGGCGGTCATCTTCCGTTCTGAGCATCGGTCCGGTTTTCGGATCGATCCGATGCTCAATTGAAGCGTTGGAGCGTCTTTTGGGCGGCCGTTTGGACGCAGGCGCTCTGGGAGGATGACATGGCCAACCTGCCGATCAGCCGGTTTCCTGTTCCTGAGATTGCCGATCTGCCGGCCGATATCGCCGAGCGCATCCTTGCCGTGCAGGAAAAATCCGGTTTCGTGCCGAATGTCTTTTTGGTGCTTGCGCATCGACCGGACGAGTTCCGCGCCTTCTTCGCCTATCATGACGCGCTGATGGACAAGGCCGGCGGCATCACCAAGGCCGAGCGCGAAATGATCGTCGTCGCCACCAGCAACGCCAATCAGTGCCAATATTGCGTGGTGGCGCACGGCGCGATCCTGCGCATCCGGGCCAAGGACCCGCTTGTCGCCGACCAGATCGCGATCAACTACCGCAAGGCCGACATTACGCCGCGCCAGAAGGCGATGCTGGACTTCGCCATGAAGGTTTCCGCTCGCGCCCATGAAGTCGACGACGCGGATATGGAGACGCTGAAATCCCATGGCTTCACCGATGAGGATGCCTGGGATATTGCCGCCATTGCTGCTTTCTTCGGCATGTCGAACCGCATGGCGAACGTCACCAACATGCGGCCGAACGACGAGTTCTACACGCTCGGCCGGGAAGCACCTTCGAGCTGAACGCGCTTGCCGTACCCTGCATACAGCTCTCGACAACCAAACAGACTATCTGGAGGCGGGCATGACCCAGTTTGATGCATTGATGATCGAGGAGATCGACGGCAAGCCGAGGGCGAGCTTTAAAACGCTATCCCTTTCGGACCTGCCGGATCACGACGTGCTTGTCGAAGTGGCGTTTTCCACTCTCAACTACAAGGACGGCCTGGCGATTTCAGGAAAGGGGCGCATCGCGCGCAAATTCCCGATGGTCGCCGGCGCCGATCTGGCCGGAACCGTGGTGGAATCGCGCTCGCCCGAATGGAAGCCGGGAGACCGCGTCATCGTCAATGGCTGGGGAATGTCGGAGACGGAATGGGGCGGCTATTCGAAATTCCAGCGGGTAAAGCCGCAATGGCTGACGGCGCTGCCGCCGGCATTCACGCTGGAGCAAGCTATGGCCATCGGCACCGCCGGCTATACCGCGGCACTTTGCGTCAATGCGCTGGAGGCGTGGGGGTCCATTGCCGCCGACGGCAAGGAAGTTCTGGTCACTGGTGCTGCCGGCGGTGTCGGTTCGATTGCGGTCGCGTTGCTGTCGCGGCGCGGCTACACGGTCACGGCATCGACCGGCCGGCCACAAACCCATGACTATCTTAAGTCGCTCGGCGCGACCGGATTTATCGACCGCGAATCGCTTACGCAAAAAGGCGGCCCGCTGCAGAAGGAGCGCTGGGCTGGAGCGATAGATTCGGTTGGCTCGACGACCCTTGCCAACGTGCTGGCGCAAACCACCTATGGCGGTGCGGTCGCAGCCTGTGGGCTTGCCGGCGGCGCCGACCTGCCGGCGACGGTGCTGCCGCACATTTTGCGCGGCGTCGCCTTGCTGGGCATCGATTCGGTCATGGCTCCACATACGAGGCGCGCCGCCGCTTGGAAGACGTTGTCGGAAAGCCTCGACCCAGCTTCACTTGCCAGCATGACCACGGTGGAGCCGCTCTCGCGGCTTCCCGAACTTGCGGATGAGATCATGCGCGGCCAGACAAGGGGTCGGGTCGTCATCAAGATTTAGCCAAGCTTCTTCAGGCGCTCAGCTATGGGCGAAGATGTCGGTCTCTTCCCAGCCGAGCAGATCGAGCTTTGCCCGTGTCGGCAGGAAGCGGAAACAGGCGTCCGCCACGTCCACCCGGTCTTCGCGCGCCAGCCGGCCGGCAAGCACGTCTCGCAGCCGGTGGAGGTAGAGCACGTCGGACGCGGCATATTCGAGCTGTTCGGGGCTCAGCGTTTCGGCGGCCCAGTCCGAAGACTGCTGCGCCTTAGAAAGGCTGACGCCCAAAAGTTCCGCGCATATATCCTTGAGGCCGTGACGGTCGGTGTAGGTGCGCGTCAGGCGTGAGGCGATCTTGGTGCAGAACACCGGTTCCGGCATCACGCCGAATGCGTGATAGAGAACCGAAAGGTCGAACCGGCCGTAGTGAAACAGCTTGGTTATCCTGTCGTTCCGGAGCAGGCTGACCAGATTGGGCGCGGCCTTTTGGCCGGGCGCGATCTGGATGACGTCGGCGGTTCCGTCGCCCGGCGAGATCTGCACCACGCACAGGCGGTCGCGATGTGGGTTGAGGCCGAGCGTTTCGGTGTCGATGGCCACTGCATCGACTTCGTAATGCGTGAGGTCGGGCAAGTCCTGCTTGTGGAAACGAATTGTCATCTGTTGTCGTCCGGTTCAGCGTGTCAGCGCATCGAGGATGCGCGCCCATGACCGCTGCCCCTTGTGGAAGGAGGAGAGGTCGTATTTCTCGTTCGGCGAGTGGATGCGGTCGTCGACCAGCGCGAAGCCGGCGAGAAGCGATTCCATGCCGAGGAAGGTCTGGAAATCTCCGACGATCGGGATCGAGCCGCCCATGGCGATCATGATGGCGTCATTGGGCCATTCGTCGGACAGCGCCTGCTTGGCCTTTGTCAGGAAGGGCGAATCGTAGGAAAGCTGGATCGCCGGCGAGCCGCCATGCTCGTGGAATTCGACGGAGCAGTCGGCCGGGATGCGCGCCCGCACGAAGTCGCGGAAGGCTGCCCTTACTTTCTTCGGGTCCTGCTTGTGGACGAGGCGGAACGAGACCTTGGCCGACGCCTGGGCTGAGATGACCGTCTTGAATCCCTTGCCGGTGTAGCCGCCGTTGATGCCGTTGAACTCGGCGGTCGGACGCGCCCAGGTGAGTTCCAGCACCGAGCGGCCCTTTTCACCCGAAGGGATGGAAAGCCCGACCTCGCCGAGGAAGCCTTCGGCGGTCTCGCCGAGCGCTTCCCAGGATTTCAGGATTGGCGAGGGAGTTTCCTCGACCCCGTCATAGAAACCGGGAATGGTCACGCGGCCGGTCTCATCGTGGATATCGGCGAGCACCTTGGTCAGGATGCGAATAGGGTTCGCCGCGGCCCCACCGAATTCGCCCGAATGAAGATCGCGGTTTGCGGCGTGTATCGTGATCTCCTCGCCAACAAGCCCGCGCAGGCCGACGCAGATCGCCGGCGTGTCCTTGTCCCACATGCCGGTATCGCAAACCATGGCGAAATCGGCCTTGAGCTCGGCGGCATTCGCTTCGAGGAACGGCTTCAGCGAGGGCGAGCCGGATTCTTCCTCGCCCTCGAACAGGATGGTGATTCGGCAAGGCAGCTTGCCATGCACCTGCTTGTAGGCGCGGCAGGCCTCGACGAAGAGCATGAGCTGGCCCTTGTCGTCCGACGATCCGCGCCCGGTGATGACCTTGCGTCCGGGACTGATCTCCTTGAGCGCCGGATCGAACGGATCGCTTTCCCAAAGCTCGAGCGGGTCGACCGGCTGCACGTCATAGTGACCGTAAAACAGCACATGCGGCGCATCGGCGGAGGGGCCATCATGGTGCGCCACCACCATCGGGTGTCCCGGCGTGTCGCGCAGGCTGGCCTCGAAGCCGATCGACTGCAGATCGGCGACCAGCCACTCGGCTGCCTTGCGGCAATCCGCGGCGAAGGCCGGATCGGTGGAGATCGACTTGATCCGCAAAAGGTCGAACAGACGTTCGATGCTTTGATCGAGATGTGCGTCGAGATGGTCGAGGACGGGCGCGATGGGAAGCATTGTTGAGGGCCTTTCGAATCTGCGCGCTACCCTAAAGCGCCGCGGCAAAAACGGAAAGTCCGCGCTGATCGGCGCGTCCTGCAGCCCATAAAATGCCGCCGTGGCGGAGGGGGAGCCACGGCGGCCTTACTTCAAAAGCTGCGGCAGCCCGGAGAGGGGGAATTAGGCTGCCGCATTGTCCGGTCCAGGCGGGGGACGGGCCTTCTTCCGGACTCGGCGAAAATTGCCGATGCCACCTATCTGGAGGTGCGAACATGGCGATTCAAGGGCACGAAGATTACAAGTTTGTAACATACGCGTGAACCGTCAGGAGCACGGCAAGACGCAATGTGTGCGGCCCGGTTTGCAATGGACAGATTCCGGTGTGCACGTTAGGTCTTGGCCCATGAAAAAAGGCGATCATCTGTTCCTCATCGACGGCTCCGGCTACATCTTCCGGGCTTATCACGCACTGCCGCCGCTGACGCGCAAATCCGACGGCTTGCCGGTCGGCGCCGTGTCTGGCTTCTGCAACATGCTGTGGAAGCTGATGAAGGATGCGCGCAACACCGATGTCGGCGTGGTGCCGACCCATTTCGCGGTGATCTTCGATTATTCCTCCAAGACGTTTCGCAACGAGCTTTACGCGGAATACAAGTCGAATCGCTCGGCGCCCCCGGAAGACCTCATCCCGCAATTCGGCCTGATCCGCCAGGCGACACGTGCCTTCGACCTGCCCTGCATCGAGATGGAAGGGTTCGAAGCCGACGACCTGATCGCCACCTATGCGCGCCTTGCCTGTGAGGCGGGCGGCGATACGACGATCATTTCGTCGGACAAGGACCTGATGCAGCTCGTCGGACCGAGCGTGTCGATGTACGACCCCATGAAGGACCGCCAGATCGGCATTCCCGAGGTCATCGAGAAATGGGGTGTGCCGCCGGAAAAGATGATCGATCTGCAGGCGCTGACCGGCGATTCGATCGACAATGTGCCGGGCATCCCCGGCATCGGCCCGAAGACGGCCGCCCTGCTCATCGAACAGTTCGGCGATCTCGACACGCTGCTGGCGCGTGCCGGCGAGATCAAGCAGGACAAGCGTCGCCAGTCCATCATCGACAATGCCGAGAAGGCGCGCATTTCGCGCGAGCTGGTGCGCCTGAAATATGACGTGCCGGTGGTCGACCCGCTCGAGGATTTTGTCCTTCAGCCGCCGAATGGCCCGAAATTGATCTCCTTTTTGAAGGCGATGGAGTTTTCTTCGCTTACCCGCCGCGTCGCGGAGACGACCGGCACCGATCCGGCCGCGATCGATGCCGAACAGATCAGGGTGGAAGCCGGCGTGCAAGCGCACGGCCCTGACCTTGACGTGGACGTGCCTGTCGCAAATGGCGAGGGCAAGGAAGCTGGCCCGTTGACGCCGGCGCAATTGGCGAAATCTCGGGCTGAGATGGCGACCGCGGAAAAAATCGGCCTCGCCGAGCCCGAATGCATTCGCGATCGCGCCACTCTCCTGGCATGGGTCGCCGAGGCGAGGGAAGCCGGAGCAGTGGCCTTCAGGACGGAAACCACGTCGCTCGACCCGATGCTGGCCGAGCTGGTCGGCTTTTCGCTGGCGACCAGACCCGGCCGCGCCGCCTATGTTCCGCTCGCGCATCGCTCGGCTGCAAGCGATCTGCTGGGCGGCGGCCAGAGGGAGAACCAGGTCTCGTTCGACGATGCCATGGCCGCGATCCGGCCACTGCTCGCCGACCCATCGGTGCTCAAGATCGGCCACAACATCAAATATGACTGGCTGCTGATGCACCGGCTCGGTGTCGATATCGCGGCCTTCGACGACACCATGCTGATGTCCTATGTGCTCGATGCGGGCACCGGCGGCCACAGTCTCGACGCGCTGGCCGACCGCTGGCTGGACCACGCCGTCATTCCGTTCAAGGATCTGGTCGGTTCGGGCAAGAGCGTCGTCACCTTCGATTTTGTCGACATCGAGCGCGCGACCACTTATGCCGCGGAAGGTGCGGACCTCGCCATCCGATTGTGGCGGGTTCTGAAGCCGCGCCTTACCGCGAACGGCCTTGTCTCGGTCTATGAGCGGCTTGAGCGGCCGCTGATCCCGGTACTGGCGCGCATGGAAGAACGCGGCATCACGGTCGATCGCCAGATGTTGAGCCGGCTTTCGGGCGAGCTGGCGCAGCGTGCCGCAGCTCTCGAGGACGAGATCTATCAGGTGGCCGGGGAGAAGTTCACCATCGGCTCGCCGAAGCAGCTCGGCGACATCCTGTTCGGGCGCATGGGCCTGCCGGGCGGTTCGAAGACCAAGTCGGGGCAGTGGTCGACCACCGCGCAGGTGCTTGAAGAACTTGCGGCGGAGGGTTACGAACTGCCGCGCAAGATCGTCGATTGGCGCCAGCTCACCAAGCTCAAATCGACCTATACAGACGCGCTGCCGGACTATATCCATCCCGATACGCGGCGCGTCCACACTTCTTACGCGCTCGCCTCGACCTCGACCGGCCGGCTGTCCTCCTCCGAGCCCAATCTGCAGAATATCCCGATTCGCACCTCCGAAGGCCGGCGCATCAGGACGGCGTTCATTGCCGACAAGGGCAACAAGCTCGTCTCCGCCGACTACAGCCAGATCGAACTACGGGTGCTTGCCCATGTCGCCGATATCCCTCAGCTCAGGCAGGCCTTTGCCGACGGCGTCGACATTCATGCGATGACGGCGTCGGAAATGTTCGGCGTGCCGGTGGCCGGCATGCCTTCGGAGGTGCGCCGGCGCGCCAAGGCGATCAATTTCGGCATCATCTACGGCATTTCCGCCTTCGGCCTTGCCAACCAGCTTTCGATCCCGCGCGAGGAAGCAAGCGACTATATCAAGCGCTATTTCGAGCGTTTTCCGGGCATCAAGGACTATATGGACGGCACCAAAGCCTTCGCGCGCGAAAAAGGCTATGTCGAAACCATCTTCGGGCGCCGCGCGCATTATCCGGAAATACGTTCATCTAATCCGCAGCACCGCGCTTTCAACGAACGGGCGGCGATCAATGCGCCGATCCAGGGCTCGGCGGCGGACATCATCCGCCGCGCCATGGTGCGCATGGATGCGGCGCTGCAAGAAGCGAAGCTTTCGGCCCGCATGCTGTTGCAGGTGCATGACGAACTGATTTTCGAAGTGCCGGAGGAAGAGGTGGAACAGACCTTGCCGTTGGTGCGCGCGGTGATGGAGAATGCCGCCATGCCGGCGGTCAATCTGGCGGTGCCGCTTCAGGTCGATGCGCGTGCCGCGGTCAACTGGGACGAGGCGCATTAGGCACCGCTCGCCGGAATGCACGGATCAGCGAGGAGATCGACATGAACTGGCATCCGGCTGAAAATCGTTATGAAACGATGCGCTATAACCGCTGCGGGCGCTCCGGGCTGAAATTACCGGCGATTTCGCTCGGGCTCTGGCACAATTTCGGCGAAGACACGCCATATCGCACCAAACGCGCGATCTGCCGGAAAGCGTTCGATCTCGGCATCACCCATTTCGACCTCGCCAACAATTACGGCCCGCCGCCCGGCTCGGCCGAGACCGCTTTCGGCGAGATATTG
This sequence comes from Borborobacter xinjiangensis, assembly GCF_047739745.1. Lineage (NCBI taxonomy): Bacteria > Pseudomonadati > Pseudomonadota > Alphaproteobacteria > Hyphomicrobiales > Phyllobacteriaceae > Borborobacter > Borborobacter xinjiangensis. Next base: position 76,055 of record NZ_JBLLVA010000008.1, read on the forward strand.
CGCACCGATTTTGCCGGCTTCCGCGACGAGATCATCATCTCCAGCAAGGCTGGATACGACATGTGGCCCGGCCCTTACGGCGAATGGGGCAGCCGTAAATATCTGCTGGCCAGCCTCGATCAGAGCCTCAAGCGGATGGGGCTCGATTATGTCGACATCTTCTATTCGCACCGTTTCGACCCGGAGACGCCGCTCGAGGAAACGATGATGGCGCTAGATCAGGCGGTTCGCTCCGGCCGGGCGCTTTACGCAGGCATTTCATCCTACAATTCGCAACGCACAAGCGAGGCGGCTTCGATATTGCGCAGTCTCGGCACCCCCTGCCTGATCCACCAGCCGAGCTACTCCATGCTCAATCGCTGGGTGGAAGATGACGGGCTGCTCGACACGCTTGACGGTCTCGGCATCGGCTCCATCGTGTTCTCGCCGCTGGCGCAGGGCATGTTGACGACCAAATATCTGGACGGCATTCCGGAAGACAGCCGCGCCGCCAAGGGAAGATCGCTGCAGCGGGATTTCCTCGCCGAAAAGACGCTCGCTAATATACGCGCATTGAACGCCATTGCCGAAGGGCGCGGCCAGACGCTGGCGCAGATGGCTCTGGCCTGGGTGCTGCGCCAGGGCCGCGTGACCTCGGCGCTGATCGGCGCCAGCCGTCCAGAGCAGGTAGAGGATTGCGTCGGCGCGCTGAACAAAGCCGATTTCACCGAGGCCGAGCTGGTCGAGATCGACCAGTATGCGCGCGATGCCGACATCAATATCTGGGCGCGCTCGTCGGAGCGCCCGGGTCCCGTACGGCGGAAATAGGCTGCGGAGGCGGCAGGTTCACGCCACCTAATCGCGGACCTGATAGTCCTTGATCGCGGCGAAGCGGATCGCCTTCCAACGCTCGGCCTCGTAGTTCAGCGAGAATTCATGCTGCGCCAGAAAGACCGGATCGTCGTCGAGATCGCGGGCGATGTCGCCGCGATGTGCTTCGACGAAGCGGTGGATGTCGGCCGGGTCGTCGGCATCGATCCAGCGGCAGACCGAAAAGCGCGCAACCTCGAAATCGACCGGGAGGCCATATTCCACCGATAGCCGTTCCTTCAGCACGTCGAGCTGCAGCGCGCCAACCACGCCGACGATGGCCGGTGAGCCGTCTTCCGGCGAAAACAACTGCACCACGCCTTCCTCGGCCATCTGGTGCAGCGCTTCCTTCAGCTTCTTGGCCTTCATGGCATCGCCGAGGCGGACACGGCGAAGGATTTCGGGTGCGAAGTTAGGTACGCCCCTGAAAAGGATTTCTTCGCCCTCGGTCAGGGTATCGCCGATGCGCAGCGTGCCATGGTTGGGAATGCCGACCACGTCGCCGGCATAGGCCTCGTCGGCGGTGATACGCGAGCGGGCAAAGAAAAACTGCGGCGCCGAAAGGCTCATCGGCTTGCCGGTGCGCACCAGCTTGGCTTTCATGCCGCGCTCCAGCTTGCCCGAGCAGACACGCACGAAAGCGATGCGATCGCGATGGTTCGGGTCCATATTGGCCTGGATCTTGAAGACGAAGGAGGTCATCTTCTCCTCCGTCGCCTCGACCTTGCGGGTGTCGGCCTCCTGCGCGCGGGGCGCCGGGCCGAAGGCGCCGAGCGCCTCGATCAGGTCGCGCACGCCGAAATTGCGCAGTGCCGAGCCGAAGTAGACCGGCGTCAGATGGCCTTCACGGAAGGCATCCTCGTCGAACGGCCGGCAGGCCTCGCGGGCCAGTTCCAGTTCCTCGATGAAGGCCTCGCGCTCGTTGACCGGCAACAAGCCGGCGACGCGGTTGGAATCGGGGCCGTGGACAGGCGTGCGCTCCACCTCGCTGTCGCCATGCCGTACGGCGTTCTGGGCCAGATGGTAGGTTCCGGAGAACGTCTTGCCGCGTCCGATCGGCCAGGTGACGGGCGCGGTGTCGAGCGCCAGCTTCTCTTCGATCTCGTCGAGCACCTCGAACGGGTCGCGGCTTTCGCGGTCCATCTTGTTGATGAAGGTGATGATCGGGATGTCGCGCAGGCGGCAGACTTCGAACAGCTTCAGCGTGCGTGGCTCGATACCCCTTGCCGCATCGATGACCATCACCGCGCTGTCGACCGCCGAAAGCGTCCGGTAGGTGTCGTCGGCGAAATCCTCGTGGCCGGGGGTGTCGAGCAGGTTGAAGACATTGTCGCCATATTCGAAGGTCATCACCGAGGTGACGACCGAAATGCCGCGCTCGCGCTCGATCTTCATCCAGTCCGAGCGGGTCTGGATCTTGTCCTTCTTGGCCTTGACCTCGCCGGCGAGCTGGATGGCGCCGCCGAACAGCAGCAGTTTTTCGGTCAGCGTGGTCTTGCCCGCGTCCGGGTGCGCGATGATCGCGAAAGTGCGGCGGCGGGCGACCGCCTGCTTTATGGTCTCGGCCATGTCGTGAAGTCCTTTGTCGCGCGGGCTTCTAGCAGGAGGGCAGGCTGCTGTCGAGAAAAGCGAGGAACGTTCCAGCGCCGACCTCCGAATGCTGGTCATGCGCGTGAGCGACAAAGTTGACAGCGACGAAGCTTTCGCTTTGATCGTTCCGGCGAATGGAACATAGAATGGCGCAAAACATCTACGACAATCCGGAATTCTTCGAGGGCTACAGCCGGCTCGGCCGCTCGCTCGAAGGTCTGGAGGGTGCCGCGGAATGGCCGGCGCTGCGCGCACTATTGCCGGAGTTGCGCGGCAGGAGGGTGGTTGATCTCGGTTGTGGCTTCGGCTGGTTCTGCCGCTGGGCGCATGAACAGGGTGCCGCGCAGGTGCTTGGCCTCGACATATCCGAGAATATGCTGGCGCAGGCCCGCGCCACTTCCACCAGCACGACGATAGATTATGCCAAGGCGGACCTGGAGCGGCTTGCCCTGCCGCAGGCGTCATTCGACCTGGCCTACAGTTCGCTCGCCCTGCACTATGTCATGGATTTGGCGGGACTGTTTGCCGTAATACATCGAGCTCTTGTTCCCGGCGGCTCGTTCGTATTCTCGAGCGAGCATCCGATCTATATGGCGCCGACCAGTCCGGGCTGGTCGATCGATGCCCAGGGGCGCAAGAGCTGGCCGGTCGACAGCTACCAGATGGAAGGTCCGCGCGTGACCGACTGGTTGGCACCGGGCGTCATCAAGCAGCACCGCACCATCGGCACCACGCTCAATCTCTTGATCCGCTGCGGCTTCGCCATCTCGCATGTCGAGGAATGGGGTCCAACGGATGCGCAGATCGCCGCCAGACCCGAACTGGCGGAGGAACGCGAGCGTCCGATGTTCCTGCTGATCTCGGCGGCCCGTTAAGCCGAAGTCATGCCTTCGTCGCTCGGTTGTGCGTGCGCTCATAGAGCTGGCGAATGATTCGGCTCGCTGTGGTTTCGAACAGGAACGGCAAGACGGCATGAACCAGAGCGGCGCAGGCCGCGACGAACAGCCGTCCGGAGAATTTTCCGGCAAAGGCCATATGTTCCAAATAGCTTTCGTCAACCGAGGCTGGATGGCTGGTGAACAGTTTTGCGACGCGGTTCATCATGAGCCCTTTCTGTTTTGGCGACTATTGCCCGCCAATCGCGGAATTTTGTCCCAAATCGTCCTTCCGTGGGACCAGATTTCGGGATAAAATACCGCAATGCTCGCCAATCTCGATACGATAGACCGAAGGTTGCTTGCCGAGCTGCAGCGCGACGGCACCCTTTCGGTCGATCAATTGTCGGAACGCGTCAGCCTTTCGCGCAACGCCTGCTGGCGGCGGGTGAAACGGCTGGAGGACGATGGCGTCATCACCAGGCGGGTGGCGCTGGTCGACCCTGAAAAGCTCGGCCTTGCCCTTTCCGTCTTCATCATCGTGCGCACCTCCAGCCACGACCCGCAATGGCTGACGAAATTCCGGGATGCGGTGTCGGTCTTTCCGGAAATCACCGGCGTCTATCGCATGTCTGGCGACCTCGACTATGTGCTGCGGGCCCGTGTCGCCGATGTGAAGGCATATGACAGGCTCTATCAGCGGCTGATCGCCAAAGTGCCGCTGACCGATGTCTCGGCATCCTTCGTCATGGAGGAGATCAAGGACACGACCGCCGTTCCGGTGGAAATCCGCTGAGTTGAGCGGACTGTGGAATTGACGAAAGGCCGCGATGGTCCGATAGATCGCGGCCATGAAAGCGGCCCTGAAGAAAACCCCCTCACTCGGCATTGTCCGGCTTCCCCATGGCGACGGCCTCGATTTGCCGGCCTATGAAACGGCGGGCGCCGCCGGCATGGATCTGCGCGCGGCGGTGCCGGACGATCGGCCCCTGCTTATTCTGCCGGAACGGCGCGCTCTGGTTCCAACGGGAATCATTCTTGAAATTCCGGAAGGACATGAAGGCCAGGTGCGGCCGCGCTCGGGCCTTGCCCTGAAGCACGGCATCACCTGCCTCAATACGCCGGGCACCATCGACAGCGACTATCGCGGCGAGGTCAAGGTGCTGCTGATCAATCTCGGCGACGAGGATTTTACCGTGACGCGCGGCATGCGCGTGGCGCAGATCGTCTTTGCTCCGGTGGCCCAGTTGCGGGTCGTGGAGCGTAGCCTGGCTCAGGCGACCGAGCGCGGCGCCAACGGCTTTGGCTCGACCGGCAACTCGTGAGACGCAAAGCTCCTGCCTGTCATCTGTTGTCAGTAGCACATGCCGGCCATTGATGGGCCAGCCTGAATTGGATTTGCCGCGCTTGGCAGGCCAGCGTAGGATCGCAAGAATCCACTCAGGCTGAGGGTTGTCACGATGGATAAGGGCGCGTTGTTTCGCCAGCTTCACGAGGCGCCGGGCGCCTTCCTCATTCCCAACCCATGGGATATCGGTACGGCAAAGCTGCTTGCTTCGTTCGGGTTCAAGGCACTGGCCACCACCAGCGCCGGCTTTGCCTTCTCGCGCGGCCTGCCCGACGGGGCCGTCGCCTTCGACATGATGATCACTCATTGCAAGGAAATCGTCGCGGCGACCGACCTGCCGGTTTCGGCCGATCTGGAACGCGGCAAGGGCGACAGCCCCGAAAGCGCCGCCGAGACGATATTCGCCGCGCAGGCGGCCGGGCTCGCAGGCTGCTCGATCGAGGATTATACCGACGATCCGGACAATCCGATCTATGATTTCTCGCTCGCGGTCGAACGTGTGGCGGCCGCGGCCGAAGCCGCCCGCGCCCTGCACAATGATTTCGTCTTCACGGCGCGCGCCGAAAATTTCCTGCACGGCCGCCCCGATCTCGACGACACGATCGCGCGTCTGCAAGCGTTCGAACGTGTCGGCGCCGATGTCCTATATGCGCCGGGTATCACCGATATCGAGATGGTAAGGACGATCTGCTCCTCGGTCTCGAAGCCCGTCAACGTGCTTGCCGTGCCGGGGTTCACCATGCCAGCCCTCGCCGATGCAGGCGCCAGCCGCATCTCGCTCGGCTCCAAGCTTACGACTCACGCCTTTGGCATGATGCAAAGGGCTTCGCGCGAAATGCTGGAGCAGGGCACGTTCGAATTCTCGAAGGATTGCATGCCTTACGTCGACCTTCAGCGGCTGTTTTCGACCGGCAGTCTATGAGCGAGGTTGTTGCCGTTACAGACATGCACACCGGCGGCGAGCCGGTGAGGATCGTTACCGCCGGCTATCCGCGCATACCCGCAGGCACGATCCTCCAGAAACGGGCCTATGTGCGCCAGAACCTCGACCATCTGCGCAAGATGCTGATGTTCGAGCCGCGCGGCCATTATGACATGTATGGCGCCTTGCTGGTTGAGTCGTACCTGCCCGGAGCCGATCTCGCGGTGCTGTTCATGCACAATGAAGGCTACTCCACCATGTGCGGCCATGCCGTCATCGCGCTCGGCCGCTACGCTGTAGATCAAGGCATCGTTCCCGCACGTGAACCGGTGACGACGGTCAACATCGAATGCCCCTGCGGCATGGTCGTCGCCTCGGTCGAGGTGCGAAACGGCAAGGCAGGCGCGGTCTCATTCGAGAGCGTGCCGGCATTCCTTTTTGCACGGGAGCAGCGGGTCGAGTTGCCCGGCCGCGGCCTCGTCGACTTCGACATCGCCTATGGCGGCGCTTTCTATGCCCTGGCCGATTGCCGGCAGCTCGGGCTGGAATTCGGCCGCGATCGCGTCCGCGACTTCGTCGATGCGGCAAGCGCGCTGACCGAAACGGTGAAGCGCGAATTTCCGCTCTTCCATCCCGACCACGAGGATCTCGCCTTTCTCTACGGAACGATCCTGACCGATGGAAAGGATGCGTTCTCGGATGAGCCCACCAAGAATGTCTGTGTCTTCGCCGATGCCGAGGTCGATCGCTCGCCGACCGGCTCCGGCGTCACCGCGCGCCTCGCAGCCATGCATGCGAAAGGCCAGATTGGCATCGACCAGACACGTGTCTTTGAAAGCATCGTCGGTTCGCGCTTTACCGGCGCGGTGGCCCGAACGACCACGGCCGGAGCGCATGAAGCGATCATCGCCCGCGTCGGCGGCCATGCGCATTATTGCGGCAAGGCGGAATTCTTCCGCGAAGAAGATGACGAACTGGGCCGCGGCTTCCTGGTGGTTTGAGGCGGCTCACGCCGCCCCAGGTTCCCGCGCCCGGCCAAGCTCTCGCGCCGATATCATCTTGTGCAGGTGAACCATCATCGCCGTCGCAAAGAGCGGCGTCAGCAGATTGACGAAAGGCACGGCAAGGAAAGCCGCGATGATGAGACCGGCGAAAAACACCGTGCCGGCATGTTTGCGCCTCAGCGCCTTGGCTTCGGCTTCGGTGCGAAAGCGCATGGCGGCGAATTCGAAGAATTCGCGGCCAAGCAGATAGGCGTTGACGATGAAGAAGGCGGCGATGTTGACGCCCGGCACGAACAGCAGCAGCAGCGCGAACAGATTGGCGAGGACGACCACGCCGAAGAATTTCAACGAGATCAGCAGCGCCGGAAGCGCCGGCATAGCCTGGCCGGGCGGGTCGGAGGGATAGTCGGTCCTTTCAACGACCTCGGCGATGTCGTCCAGGAACAGGCCGGCGACGATTGCCGTAACGGGCGCCACCAGCAGCGCCATTGCCAGCGCAAGACCGATGCCGACCAGGATGGCGGCGATCAGGGCAAGCCAGCCGGCCCAATCCGGAAAGCCGGGAAGGAGTGTGTCGATCCAGGGCAGCGCCAATGCATCGAATGTCTGGTGAAGGCCGAACCAGAGCGCCGCCAGCGCCAGAATGGTAATGCCGAGCGATTTAAGCAGCACGCGACGGAATTCCGGGGTGAAAAGTCGCCCAACCGCAGCGCGAGCGGCCTCGATGATCATTGCCGGCACTCCCAATGCTTCTGCATTCAGACGCAATTGCCTGAACGGCGGCCCAGCGCAATGAGATAGGCGGCTGAACCGCAAGCCGCAAGAATGCCTTTCGGCGGGTTTTCAAAGCCGCCGCCAGCCGCTAGAGGATCGAACCGACAAATGGCAGCGGTTTCGCGGGGACTTCATGACGGATTACGACGTGCTTTGCGTCGGCAACGCGATTGTCGACATCATCGCCCAATGTGACGAAGCCTTTCTCAAGGACCACGGCATCATCAAGGGCGCGATGAATCTGATCGATGTCGAGCGCGCCGAACTGCTCTACGGGCATATGGGCCCGGCGATCGAAGCTTCCGGCGGCAGCGCGGGCAATACGGCTGCCGGCATCGCCAGCTTCGGCGGGCGCGCCGCCTTCTTCGGCAAGGTGTCGAAGGATCATCTCGGCGGGATCTATACGCATGATATCCGCGCGCAGGGCGTCGCCTTCGACACCGTGCCGCTCGAAGGCAATCCGCCGACGGCGCGCTCGATGATCTTCGTCACGCCGGACGGCGAACGCTCGATGAACACCTATCTCGGCGCCTGCGTGGAGCTTGGACCGGAGGATGTCGAAGCCGACAAAGTGCGCGGCGCGAAGGTCAGCTACTTCGAGGGCTATCTTTGGGATCCACCCCGCGCCAAGGAAGCGATCCGGCTGGTGGCGCAGCATGCCCATGAGGCGGGTCGCCAAATGTCGATGACCTTGTCCGATCCATTCTGCGTCGATCGCTATCGCGGCGAGTTTCTGGAGCTGATGCGCAGCCGCACCGTCGATATCGTCTTTGCCAATGAAAGCGAGCTGAAGTCGCTCTATCAGACCGAATCGTTCGAACAGGCGCTCGATCTGGTCCGCGCGGACTGCCGGCTGGCCGCCGTCACCCGCTCCGAGCTCGGCTCGGTGATCGTGCGCGGCGAGGAGACCGTTCGGGTCGATGCGATCGACATCGCCGAGCTGGTCGACACCACCGGCGCCGGCGACCTTTACGCCGCGGGCTTCCTTTTCGGCTACACTTCGGGCCGTAGCCTGGAGGATTGCGGCCGCCTCGGCTCGCTCGCCGCCGGGCTGGTCATCCAGCAGATCGGACCGCGCCCCCGCCAGAACCTGCGCCAGGAGGCCGAGCAGGCCGGGCTGCTGTAGGACATCGCCTCAATTGTCGGCGCTGTAGGCGGCGATCACCGCCATATTGACGATGTCGCTGTCCTTGGCGTTGAGCGGCACGATCTGCGCCGGCTTGTTGAGCCCGACCAGCAGCGGCCCGATCACGGTCGAGCCGCCGAGCTCCTGCAGCATCTTGGTCGAGATCGACGCCGAGTGGTAGGCCGGCATCACCAGCACATTGGCCGGACCTGACAGGCGGCAGAACGGATATTGCTGCATGAGGCGCGGATTGAGCGCCACATCCGCGGCCATCTCGCCGTCATATTCGAAATCGACGCGGCGCTTGTCGAGGATCTTCACTGCCTCCTGGATGCGCTCGGAGCGCTCACCGGCCGGATGGCCGAAGGTGGAATAAGCGAGCATGGCCACCCGCGGCTCATAGCCCATCCGGCGCGCGAAGCCGGCGGCTTCTTCGGCGATATCGGCGATCTGCTCGGCATTCGGCATATCGTGCACGGCGGTGTCGGCGACGATCACCGTGCGGCCCCGGCACAGCGCAATCGAAACGCCGATGACGCGATGGCCGGGCTTGGCGTCGATCACCCGGCGCATGTCGTCGAGCACGATCGAATAGTTGCGCGTCACTCCGGTCACCACGCCATCCGCATCGCCGAGCGCCACCATCGTGGCGGCGAAATGGTTGCGGTCGTTGTTGATCAGCCGCTGGCAATCACGGAACAGGAAGCCCTTGCGCTGCAGGCGCTCGTAAAGATAGTCGGCGTAGATGGCGTTGCGGCGTGAAAGCCGCGCATTGATGATCTCGATGCCTGGCTTGCCGAGATCGATGCCGGCATTGCGCGCGTTTTCCTTGATGATGTCATCGCGTCCGACGAGAATGGCCGTTCCGAGTTCCTGATTGGCATAGGAGACGGCCGCGCGCATAACCTGCTCTTCCTCGCCTTCTGCAAAGACGATCCGCTTGGGCTGACGGCGCACGCGATCGTATATGCGCTGCAGCGTCGAGGCGATCGGGTCGCGGCGGGCCGAGAGCTCATTGGCATATTTGGCGAGATCGAGGATCGGCCGGCGGGCGACGCCGGAATCCATCGCGGCCTTCGCCACCGCCAGCGGCACAGCGGCGATCAGGCGCGGATCGAACGGCACCGGGATGATGTAGCTCGGTCCGAATTTCGGCCGGCTGCCTCGATAGGCTGCGGCGACATCGTCGGGAACGTCCTGGCGGGCAAGCGCCGCCAGCGCCTCGGCGGCGGCGATCTTCATCTCCTCATTGATGGTGGTCGCCCGCACGTCGAGCGCACCGCGGAAGATATACGGGAAGCCGAGGACATTGTTGACCTGGTTCGGGTAGTCGGACCGGCCGGTTGCCATGATGGCGTCGTCGCGGATCTGCGCCACCTCCTCGGGGGTGATTTCCGGATCGGGATTGGCCATGGCAAAGATGATCGGGTTCTTCGCCATCGACCGGACCATGTCCGGTGTCAGCGCGCCCTTGGCGGAGACGCCGAAGAAAATGTCGGCGCCGTTCATTGCGTCGGCCAGCGAGCGCGCCTTGGTCTTCACCGCATGCGCCGACTTCCACTGGTTCATGCCTTCGGTGCGGCCCTGGTAGACCACGCCCTTGGTGTCGCACAGAATGATGTTTTCGGCCACGAAACCCATCGCCTTGATCAGCTCGATGCAGGCAATGCCGGCCGAGCCCGCGCCATTGCAGACGAGCTTCGCCGACTTCATGTCGCGGCCGGTCATCTCGAGCGCGTTGATGAGGCCGGCGGCGGCGATGATCGCCGTTCCATGCTGGTCGTCGTGGAAGACCGGGATGTCCATCAGTTCGCGCAGGCGCTGCTCGATGATGAAGCATTCCGGCGCCTTGATGTCCTCCAGGTTGATGCCGCCGAAGGACGGGCCGAGATAACGCACACAGTTGACGAATTCATCGACATTCTGGGTGTCGATTTCGAGATCGATGGAATCGACGTCGGCGAAGCGCTTGAACAGCACCGCCTTGCCTTCCATCACCGGCTTGGAAGCGAGTGCGCCGAGATTGCCAAGGCCTAGGATCGAGGTGCCGTTGGAGATGACGGCAACCATGTTGCCGCGCGCCGTGTAGTCGAAGGCGCGGGAGGCATCTTCGGCGATGGCAAGCACCGGCGCGGCGACGCCCGGCGAATAGGCCAGCGACAGGTCGCGCTGGGTGGCCATCGGTTTGGTCGGGCTGACCTCCAGTTTTCCAGGGCGGCCGCTGGCATGAAAATCCAGTGCTTCCTGGGCGCTGACGGACGGGCCCGCATTGTCGGATTTGTTGCCGGATGCCATGGTCGGTCGCCCCCCTTCCTTGATGCCGTTTGTTTTTGTGGAGGATTCGGGATTAAGGCTACACTCCGGGGCTGTAAACCGCCAAGCAGGACGAAGCTCTTTTTTGATGACGCATTGAATAGGGAAACGCCGATCCGCATGGACAACACTTCGCCGGCTCCGGCCATGGGCGCGCCGACGCCGATGATGGAGCAATATATCGAGATCAAGGCGGCCAATCCGGACTCGCTGCTGTTCTATCGCATGGGCGATTTCTACGAGCTGTTCTTCGATGATGCGGAAGCTGCCTCGCGCGCGCTCGGCATCGTGCTCACCAAGCGTGGCAAGCATCAGGGCCACGACATCCCCATGTGCGGCGTACCGGTGCATGCGGCCGACGACTATCTGCAGAAGTTGATTGCGCTGGGCTTCCGCGTCGCCGTCTGCGAACAGATCGAGGACCCTGCCGAGGCCAAGAAGCGCGGCTCTAAATCGGTCGTGAAGCGGGATGTCATCCGGCTCGTCACGCCGGGTACCATCACCGAGGAAAAGCTGCTGGCGCCTTCGGAATCGAATTTCCTGATGGCGCTTGGGCGGGTGAAGGGGGGCAGCGAGAGTGCCTACGCCTTGGCCTGGATTGAGCTGTCGACCGGCATTTTCCGTGTCGCCGAGACGAGCGCGGAAAATCTTCTGGCGGATATTTTCCGGGTGGATCCGCGCGAGTTGATCCTTGCCGAACCGGTATTCCGTGACGAGGAACTGAAACCGGTATTCGATCTGCTTGGCCAGGTCGCCAGCCCGCAGCCGCCGAGCCTGTTCGATTCTGCCTCCGCGCCGGCCCGCATCGCCCGCTTTTTCGAAGTGGCGACGCCGGACAGTTTCGGCACCTTCTCGCGCGCCGAACTATCGGCGATCTCCGGCATCGTCGCTTATGTCGAGAAGACCCAGAAGGCCGAGCGTCCGCCGCTGTCGCGACCTGAACGCGAACACGCCGGCGCGACGCTGTTCATCGATCCGGCAACGCGCGCCAATCTGGAGCTGCTGCGCACCACCGCCGGAAGCCGTGAGGGCTCGCTGTTCAATGCCATCGATCGCACCGTCACCGGAGGCGGCGCACGGCTCCTCTCCGACCGTCTGATGTCGCCGCTGACCGATCCGAAGGCCGTCAACCGGCGTCTCGATTCGGTCGCCTTCTTCCTCTCCGAACGTCGGCTTTGCGAGGCCTTGCGAACCTGCCTCAAGGGCGTGGCCGACATGCCGCGCGCTTTGACCAGGCTGGCGCTTAATCGCGGGGGCCCGCGCGATCTCGGCGCGCTGCGCTCAGGCTTCGAGGCAGCCGTGGCGCTGCGGACGCTGTTCACCGACGCGATCGTGCCAGCCGAACTCAAGGCCGCGCTCGAGGACATCTCGGCGCTGCCGATCCGCTTTGCCGATCATCTGACCGCCGCGCTTGCCGAGGAGCTGCCGCTGCTCAAGCGCGACGGCGGCTTCGTGCGTTCGGGCTACAATGAGGAACTCGATGAGATGCGGGCGCTGCGCGACGAGTCGCGGCGCGTCATCGCCGCAATGGAGCGCGACCTCATTGAGGAAACCGGCATCCGTTCGTTGAAGATCCGCCACAACAATGTTCTTGGCTACTATATCGAGGTGACCGCCAACCATCAGGCCATCATGACGGGAACGGACGAGGCGAAGGCCCGCTTCATCCATCGCCAGACCATGGCGAACGCCATGCGCTTCACCACGACGGAGCTTGCCGGCCTCGAAACGAAGATCGCCAACGCTGCCGACCGGGCGCTGGCGATCGAGCTCGCCGCGTTCGATGCGCTGGTAGCGGAGGCGGTTGCCCACGCCGATGCGATCCGCGCCGGGGCCGGCGCGCTGGCTATGCTCGATGTGTCTTCCGCTCTCGCGGTGCTTGCCGGGACCGAGGCTTGGTGCCGGCCGGTGGTTGACGACAGCCTGGCCTTCGAGATCGCCGGCGGCCGCCACCCGGTGGTGGAACAGGCGCTACGGCGTGCGGCGGCAGGCGAATTCGTCGCCAATGACTGCGATCTGTCGCCGGAAGATAACGCCAAGGCCGGCGCGATCTGGCTGCTGACCGGCCCCAACATGGGGGGCAAGTCAACCTTCCTGCGGCAGAACGCACTTATGGCGATCCTGGCGCAGATGGGCTCCTATGTTCCGGCGACCTCGGCGCGCATCGGCGTCGTCGACCGGCTGTTCTCGCGTGTCGGCGCCTCCGACGACCTGGCGCGCGGGCGCTCGACCTTCATGGTCGAAATGGTCGAAACGGCGGCGATCCTCAACCAGGCGGGCGACAGGTCATTGGTCATCCTCGATGAGATAGGCCGCGGCACCGCCACCTTCGACGGGCTGTCGATCGCGTGGGCAGCGGTGGAATATCTGCATGAGAAGAACCGCTGCCGCGCCATCTTCGCCACGCACTTCCACGAGATGACGGCGCTGGCCGGCAAGCTGGCGCGGCTCCACAACGTCACCATGCGGGTCAAGGAATGGGAGGGCGACGTCGTCTTCCTGCACGAGGTCGGCAAGGGTGCTGCCGACCGCTCCTATGGCGTGCAGGTGGCGCGGCTCGCCGGTCTGCCCGATGCGGTGGTGCAGCGGGCGAAGGATGTGCTGCACCAGCTCGAAGCCGGCGAGACCTCGGGTAAGGCCGACCGCCTGGTCGACGATCTGCCGCTGTTTTCGGCGGTGGTGCGCAAGGAGCCGCCCAAGCCCGTAGCGAGCGACGCGCTTGGCAGCGCGCTCGCCGCGCTCAATCTCGACGAGATGACGCCGCGCGAGGCACTGGACGCGCTTTATCGGCTGAAGGAGATGGCGGCGAAGGGGTGAGCCCCCTCACCCGGCTTGCTTTGCAAGCCACCCTCTCCCCGGCGGGGAGAGGAGACCAGCTTCTCCGCTGCGCTTCCCTTTCGCCATGGCAGAGCGGCGCGTCGACGCTGCTTCCTCTTCTCCCCTTGGGGAGAAGGTGGCCCGAGGGGCCGGATGAGGGGGCAAAGGAGCGCAAGCCAAGGCACAAGACTCCTATTCCGGCTCACCCCACACCGCATCGCCCCAATCTAGCTTCCGCGCAACTTTGAATGAAGCGCCGTCGCGGCGAGTGACGAGGCGCTCGACGGCGACCCCGCCTGCATAGCAGAGCTTGAGCCGCACCATGCCGCTGGATGCCTGCGGCGGACTGAGCACGCGCGCGCCGGCGCGCTCGCCCACAAGGCGCGAGGCGGCAATGAAGATATATTTCTCGTCTTCCCACGGCACTTCGCCGCCCTTGGCGAGCCGGTGCAGCCGCGAGCGGGCGACGCGGCGCGAAAAATGGCACCAGTCGGGTGCCACAAGCGGACAGTCCTGCTGATGCGGGCAAGGGGCGACGAGATGCGCGCCGGCCTCAATGAGGCGCGAACGCGCGCTGAGGATGCGCCGCCAGCCAGCGGGCGTTCCGGGTTCGACGATCACCAGCATGTCCTCGGTGAGATGCCACAGCCGGTCGATCAGCGGCTCGATCTCATCCGGTGCGATTTCGTCCAGTACATAGGCGAGCATTACCAGTTCGGCGGGCTGGAGATCGGGCAACACGCCGGTGACGTCGGCGGCAATGAAGCGCGCCGAAATAGGCCCGGCATGGCCGGCAAGATTGCCGCCGACCGCTCGGATCGCCGGACTGGCCTCGACCAGCACCGCGTGCCGAAGGCTTTCCCAGCAGTCGCGCGCCGCCCACAATGCAGTGCCCGGGCCCGCGCCGACGTCGAGCAGGCTGCGCGGCGAAAAGTCCGGGCGGCTTTCGGCCACCCTGCCCAGGCTGGCGCGCACCGCCGCATAGGTCGCTGGCAGCCGGGTCGCCAGATAGGCCTTCGCCGCCAGTTCGTCCGACAGATGCAGCCGGCCATCGCGCGTCTCGGCACGGTAACGGCGCGACAGCAGGTCCGCTGCCTGCTTGAGCGCCGGCAGCGGCATACCTTCCAGGGTCTTGTCGACTGCCTGGCGAAGCGCGGCAGGAAGTTCCATGGCCCCTCACGCAATCCCGAATTTGCGCGCCGGGCGGCGGCCGTTCTTGAGGATGCCGAGGGTGTAATTTGACGTGCCGCCGCTGATCGGGCTCATAATGTCTTCCTGTGCGTGATGGTTGCCGCGGCGTGCGGAAACTGGCGGTTACACAAGGCCAGCGGCAATGTCGAGACGACAGGATGACTTTTCGGAAGCTTGGTCGAACAAAGAACAGGGCCAATCCATGCCCCATACCCAGGACGCGAAAAACGCGCTATAGACGCCGCCCGAAACGCGAGTCTTTTGCATAGGCATGGCGAAGGTTCCCCTCAAGCTCGAACAGCTGATCGACGGCACGGCGTTGCGCCGTGACCTGACCGCGCTGACCGTTGGCCGGGACGGCAATGGGGCGGGCGCGGCGATACGCGCGCAGGTGCTGCAGATTTTGAAGGAACGCAATGCCGCCGGTCGGGCCATCGCCGAACAAATGCTGAGGGAAGACGGCGGCGGCCGGGCTTGCGCCGCCCGGCTTTCCCACCTGATGGACGAAATCATCCGGGCGCTTTACGATTTTGCCGTCACGCACGTCTATCGATCGAAGAACCCGTCGGCGGCCGAGCGAATTTCGGTCGTAGCAGTCGGCGGCTATGGGCGCGGCACGCTGGCGCCGGGCTCCGATATCGATTTGCTGTTTCTGCTGCCCTACAAACAGACGCCCTGGGGCGAGCAGATCGTCGAATACATCCTCTATATGCTCTGGGACATGGGGCTGAAGGTCGGCCATGCCACCCGTAACCTCAGTGAGTGCATGAGGCTGTCGCGCGACGACATCACCATCCGCACCTCGGTTCTCGAGGCGCGGTTCCTGTGGGGCGACAAGGCGCTGCATAACGAGTTTCTGGTGCGCTTCGACAAGGAAGTGGTCAGGAATACCGGACCCGAATTCGTCCAGGCGAAGCTTGCCGAGCGCGATGACCGTCACAACAAGGCCGGCGAAAGCCGTTATCTGGTCGAGCCGAACGTAAAGGACGGCAAGGGCGGCCTGCGCGATCTGCATACGCTGTTCTGGATCGGCAAGTATTTCTATCGGGTCCGCACCGGCGCCGAACTGGTGGAAAAGGGCGTTTTCACGCGTGCCGAATACAACCAGTTCCTGAAGGCCGAGGATTTTCTGTGGGCGGTGCGCTGCCACATGCATTTCCTGACCGGCAAGGCCGAGGAAAGGCTGCATTTCGACATTCAGCGCGATATTGCCGAACGGCTCGGCTACACCAGCCATCCCGGCCTGTCGGCGGTCGAGCGCTTCATGAAGCATTATTTCCTCAACGCCAAGGTGGTTGGCGATCTCACCCGCATCTTCTGCGCCGGGCTGGAGGAAGAACAAGCCAAGCATGTGCCGGGCTTCGACCGCATATATCTCACCTTCTCCAGGCGGCGGCGCAAGCTTGCCGGCACCAGCGATTTTGTCGTCGACAATCATCGCATCAGCGTCGCCGACGATCAGGTGTTCGTCCGCGATCCGGTCAATCTCATCCGGCTGTTCTGGTTCGCTGATCGCCACGCGCTGGAGTTCCATCCGGATGCGCTGAAGCTTCTGACGCGCTCGCTGTCTCTGGTCGACAAGAACCTGCGCCGCGACAAGGAAGCCAACCGGCTCTTCCTCGACATACTGACCTCGGAGCGAAATCCGGAGCTCAATCTGCGGCGGATGAACGAGGCCGGACTGCTCGGCAAGCTCATTCCCGATTTCGGCCGCATCGTCGCGATGATGCAGTTCAACATGTATCACCACTACACGGTCGATGAGCATCTGCTGCGCTGCATCGGCGTTTTGTCGGAAATCGATCGGGGCAACGGCGAAAAAATCCACCCGCTGTCGCATTCGCTGATCGGCGGAATCAAGAAAAGACGCGAGGCGCTCTATGTCGCCGTGCTCCTGCATGACATCGGCAAGGGTCGGCCGGAAGACCATTCGCAAGCCGGAGCGAGGATCGCGCGCCGCATCTGCCCGCATATGGGCCTCTCGCCGGCCGACACCGAAACGGTGGTCTGGCTGGTCGAGAACCATCTCGCCATGTCGATGACGGCGCAGACGCGCGATCTCAACGACCGCAAGACCATCGAGGATTTCGCGGCCCTGGTGCAGACGGTTGAGCGGATGAAGCTGCTCTTGATCCTGACTGTGTGCGACATTCGCGGCGTCGGCCCCGGCGTGTGGAATGGCTGGAAAGGCCAGTTGCTGCGCACGCTCTATTACGAGACCGAACTGCTGCTGACCGGCGGTTTCTCCGAAGTGTCGCGGGCACAGCGCGCCGAGGAGGCACGCGCCACACTTGCCGCTGCACTGACCGAGTGGCCGGAGCCCGCGAAAAAGCGCCTGATCGGCCTGCACTATGAAAACTATCTGCTGGCGGTCGACCTTGGCGATCAATTGCGCCACGCCGCCCTCATCCGCGAGTCGGACGAGCAGGACAAGAAGCTCGCCACCATGGTGAAGACGCATGAGTTCGAGGCGGTGACCGAAATCACCGTGCTGGCGCAGGACCATCCGCGGCTTTTGTCGGTGATCACCGGCGCCTGTGCCGCGGCCGGCGCCAACATCGTCGACGCGCAGATATTCACCACGTCGGATGGCCGCGCGCTGGATACGATCCTGATCAGTCGCGAATTCGACCGCGACGAGGACGAGTTCCGCCGGGCCGAGCGGGTGGGCCAGTTGATCGAGGATGTGCTGTCAGGGAAGGCTTGGCTTCCGGAGATGATCGCCAAGCGGACCAAGCCGAAACGCGGCGCCAAGGCGTTCCGGATTCAGCCACGGGTCGATATCCGCAACACGCTTTCGAACCGCTTCACCGTCATCGACGTGTCCGGGCTGGATCGGCCGGGCCTGCTGTCGGAGATCACAGGTGCGCTGTCGGACCTGTCGCTCGACATCGCCTCCGCCCACATCACCACTTTCGGCGAAAAGGTCATCGACACTTTCTACGTAACGAGCCTGACCGGGCAGAAGATAGAAGCCGCTTCCAGGCTGCAGGCCATCCGCGCGCGGCTCATCGCCACGCTGGAGGGCGAGCCGGGCCAGCGCGGCGCCAAGACGCGCGCCGCCGCGGCAGCCGAATAGACGGACCGATGCCCGCATGAGCCTGATCAGGAAATTCGCCACCGTCGCGTCCGGTACACTGCTCAGCCGCGTCTTCGGCTTCACCCGCGAAATGCTGATGGCAGCAGCGCTTGGCACCGGCCCGGTTGCCGACGCCTTCAACGCCGCCTTCCAGTTTCCGAACACCTTCCGCCGGCTCTTTGCCGAAGGGGCCTTCAATACCGCTTTCGTGCCGCTGTTTGCCAAGGAGATCGAAGCCAATGGCAATGACGGCGCGAAGAAGTTTTCCGAAGAGGTTTTCGGCGTTCTTTTCAGCGTGCTCGTCCTGCTGACAATCCTGATGGAACTGGCAATGCCGCTCCTGGTCTCGACCATCGTGGCGCCGGGCTTTGCCGACGATCCGGCAAAGTTCGACCTGACGGTGGCGCTGGCGACCGTCATGTTTCCCTATCTCATGTGCATGTCACTGGCGGCGATGATGAGCGGCATGTTGAATTCGCTGCGCCGCTATTTCGCGGCGGCACTCGCACCGGTATTCCTCAATGTCATCCTGATCGCTGTGCTGGTCTATGCCTGGTACGATGGGTATGACGAGTTGAAGGTCGGCTATGCGCTGGCCTGGGGCGTGCTCGTTGCCGGCCTCGTCCAGCTGGCGATCGTCTGGGGCGCGGTGCGCCATGCCGGCATCTCGATCGGCTTTCGCCGCCCGCGCTTCACCCCCAATGTCAGGCGGCTTTTATGGCTGGCATTTCCGGCGGCGATCACCGGCGGCATTACCCAGATCAATCAACTGATCGGCACGGCCATCGCATCGGGCCAGGCAAGTGCCGTTTCCTCGCTCGCCTATGCCGACCGCGTCTACCAGCTTCCGCTCGGGGTCGTCGGCATCGCCGTGGCGATCGTGCTCCTGCCGGAACTTGCCCGCGCGCTGAAGGCAGGCAACCTCAAGGAGGCCGCCAATCTGCAGAACCGCTCCGTCGAGTTCACGCTGTTCTTGACCTTGCCGGCGGCGGCGGCGCTGCTTGTCATGTCCGAGCCGATCGTGCGGGTGCTCTATGAGCGCGGCGCCTTCGCCGCCTCCAACGGCACGCCGATGGTTGCGGCAATCCTGGCGATCTTCGGCCTCGGCCTGCCCGCCTTCGTGCTGATCAAAGCGTTCACGCCAGGTTATTTCGCGCGCGAGGATACGCGCACGCCGATGGCCTTCGCCGCGATCTCGGTGGCAGTCAACATCTCCGCGGCACTGGCCTTGTTTCCCTCGATGGGCGCGCCCGGCATCGCGGTCGCATCGGCGCTCGCCGGCTGGGTCAACGCCGCGCTCCTGCTCGGCATGCTGATCCGGCGCGGGCACTGGGGCAGCGATATTCCGCTCTTCACGCGCATTCCGCGCCTGGTGCTGGCGGCGGCGGTGATGGCCGGCTTCCTTTATTTCGCAGTTCGCTATCTCGCGGCCTATCTGGCGCCCGCCACTCCCGTCCATGTTCAGGCGGCAACGCTTGCCATGCTGATCGTCGCGGCGGCGATCGTCTACTTCGCCGTGGCCTTCGGCATAGGCGGTGCGGATGCCGGCATGGTACGGCGCAGCCTGAGACGCGGCCCGGCGAAGCCACGTGAAGAGACCGAAGAGCCGCCCCTTGAATGAATGCAACCGGCGCGGTATCAGCGCCCCGCACCTCTCACCTCTTTACGAGGCCCTCCACCAGCTCTCGGGGACATTTCATGACCGCCTTCAAACCGCTCGTCTTTTCCGGTGTACAGCCGACCGGAAACCTTCATCTCGGCAACTATCTCGGCGCCATTCGCCGCTTTGTGCTGCTTCAGGAGAGCCACGACTGCATCTATTGCGTGGTCGATCTGCACGCGCTGACCATCGCGCCCGATCCGGTCGAGCTGATGAAGGCGACGCGCGAGGTGACGGCGGCGTTTCTGGCGGCCGGCATCGATCCGAAGAAGCATATCGTCTTCAACCAGAGCCGAGTGATGCAGCACGCCGAGCTAGCCTGGGTGTTCAACTGCGTCGCCCGCATGGGCTGGCTGAACCGCATGACGCAGTTCAAGGAGAAGGCCGGCAAGGATCGTGAAAACGCTTCGGCGGGGCTGTTCGTCTATCCGAGCCTGATGGCGGCCGACATCCTCGTCTACCGAGCCACCCATGTGCCGGTCGGCGACGACCAGAAGCAGCATCTGGAACTGACGCGCGACATTGCCCAGAAATTCAACAACGACTATTCCGACCGCATTGCCGATCTCGGCGTCGGTGTCGAGATGATGTCGGGCGAGGAGAAGGTGAACGGCTTTTTCCCGCTGACCGAGCCGCTTATCGAAGGGCCGGCGCCACGCGTCATGTCGTTGCGCGACGGCCTCAAGAAGATGTCGAAATCCGACCCTTCGGACCTGTCGCGCATCAACCTGACCGATGATGCGGAAACCATTTCCAAGAAGATCCGCAAGGCGAAAACCGATCCGGCAGGCCTGCCATCCGAGGTCGAAGGGCTGAAGGAGCGTCCCGAAGCCGAGAACCTCGTCACCCTTTATGCGGCCCTTGCCGAAACCAGCAAGGAGAAGGTGCTGGCGGAGTTCGGCGGCCGCCAGTTTTCCGAGTTCAAGCCGATGCTGGCCGATGTCGCGGTAGCCAAGCTTGGCCCGATCGCTGAGGAGATGCGCCGCATCTCGGCCGACCAGGCCTATGTCGACGGCGTCCTGCGTGATGGCGGCGAGCGGGCCGGCGTCATCGCCGAGACGACGATGAAGGCGGTGCGTGACATTATCGGTCTGGTCAGCGGCTGACGACAGGATGACGCTTGCCGCCGGCCCGTGCTGGTGGCAGATTGCGTCGACGCGAACCTCCCGTAACGGGGTTGTAATATGGTCTCGAAACGCCTCAGCCGGGAAGCCGGACATCGGCGGAAATTTCTGACGATCGTCGATGACACGCCCGAATGCCAACGTGCGGTGGCCTATGCTTCGCGGCGGGCCAAGAACACGTCAGGCGTGGTCGTGCTCCTCTATGTCATCGAGCCGGACGATTTCCAGCACTGGCTGGGCGTCGAGCAGATCATGCGCGAGGAAGCCGCGGAAGCCGCGCGATCGACCCTCGACGGCTACGCGTCCAAGGTGCGCGAGACCCTCGGCATCGAACCGGAGCTGGTCGTGCGCGAGGGCAAGCGCACGGAGGAAATCCATCGGCTGATCGAGGAGGATCAGGATATTGCCATTCTGGTGATCGCCGCCGGTTCCTCCAAGGAGGGTCCAGGCCCGCTGGTGAGCTCGATCGCCGGCAAGGGCGCAGCCTTCCCGATTCCGGTCACGGTCCTGCCCCAGAACCTGTCGGAGGAAGAGCTCGACGAGCTGGCCTGACCTTGAGATCAGCACTTCCCGCGACACTGTTTCGCTTGAATGTCGCCTGGGCAAAGACTATTTAGAATTATTCCAGATTTCACGCGCAGACGCGCACGGAGAAGCGGCCATGTTCATCCAGACCGAGGCGACCCCAAACCCCGCCACGTTGAAGTTCCTGCCCGGCAAGGAAGTCCTGGCCCAGGGTACCGTCGATTTTCGAAACGCCGAGGATGCGCGCGAAGCCTCGCCGCTTGCCGGGAAGCTGTTCGACATCCCCGGCGTCACCGGGGTCTTCTTCGGCTACGACTTCATTACCGTCACCAAGAACGACCCGGACTGGCAGCATCTGAAGCCAGCCATTCTCGGCACGATCATGGAGCATTTCATGTCGGGCGCGCCGGTGATGGCGGTGGGTGGCCATGCGGCGGCTTCCGAAGCCGATCGCAGCGGCGAGTTCTACGGCGAGGCGGACACCGAAATCGTTGCCACGATCAAGGAACTGCTCGACACGCGGGTGCGTCCGGCAGTCGCGCAGGACGGTGGCGACATCACCTTCCGCGGTTTCGAGAACGGCACCGTCTTCCTGCACATGAAGGGTGCCTGCGCCGGCTGTCCCTCCTCGACGGCGACGCTGAAGCACGGCATCCAGAACCTGCTTCGTCACTTCGTGCCGGAAGTCCAGCAGGTCGAACAGGTCGCCTGACCGCCTAATCTGATCTGAAAACAAAAAACCGGGCTTTTGGGCCCGGTTTCTGTTTGGACGTCCGTGTTGCCGAGACGGTCCGCTTGTATACTCATTTGAGGCAATTCCAGGAAACTATCCACTCCGTTCAAAATTTCTTGGCAAACAAGAACTTAAAGCACGATCACCTTCGCGCCGACTTCGGCGCGATTGTAGAGATCGATGATGTCCTGGTTGATCAACCTTATGCAGCCGGAAGACATCGACTTGCCGATCGAGGCCCATTCCGGCGTGCCGTGCAGCCGGTAGCCGGTGTCGCCGCCCTTGTTGAACAGGTAGAGGGCTCGCGCGCCGAGCGGATTGTCCAGGCCGCCGGGCTGGCCGCCGCGCCATTTTGCCAGCTCCGGCTGGCGTCCGATCATCGGCGCCGGTGGCGTCCAGACCGGCCATTCGCGCTTGAGCGCAACGCGCGCCGTGCCGCTCCACTCGAAACCTTCACGTCCGACGCCAATTCCATAGCGCACCGCCTTGCCTTCGGGCAGCACGAAATAGAGATGCTTGGCTGATGTGTCGACGATGATGGTGCCGGGCTTCTCGCCAGTCTCATAGGGTACGATCTGGCGATGATATTTCTTGTCGACCTTGTAGATCGGGATCGACGGAAGCTGATAGCCGGCATCCGTGCGCGAGCCGTAGTCGGAGGAGAACACCTTGTAAGCGCCGAAGCTAGTGCAGCCGGCAAGCGCGGTTGCAAGGGCCAGGCCAGCGGCGACGACGAAGGGTTTCATGCGCATGCGGCAATCCATTGCTGTGAACCAGACCCCCGTTCGGCCCGATTCGAGCCGCATTTTCGCCGTTATTTGTAAGAGACGCGCTCCGGCATTGCCAAGTGGCAAGGCGATCCCGAAGAGACCGACCTGCGCGTAAACTCTCCGCTATGGTATTTTGGCAACACGCATAGGATGCAGGGACGCCCCGTTTAAGGCGACGAGAAGTTTCTTCGCGCCGGGTTCAAAACGAGAACATTGCATGGCATACTCGCCCCATGCCGCTCGTCTCGCCGATTCTCAAAAACCCGCTTGCAGATGGTCGCCAATCGGAATGGGCGATGGTGGTGCGCCGCGGCGTGCAACGCCTTCTGAGCGAAATGGGCGCGCATGTATTGCCGGAGCTGTCGCTCGCAAGCGGTCGACGCGCCGATCTTGTCGCGCTGACGCGGCGAGGCGACATCTGGATCATTGAAATCAAGTCATCGATCGAGGATTTCAATGTCGACCGCAAGTGGCCCGACTATCGGCTGCATTGCGATCGCTTCTTCTTCGCCACCCATCCCGGCGTGCCGGCGGAAATCTTCCCCGAGCAATGCGGCTTCATTCTTTCGGACGGCTACGGCGCCGAAATCATGCGCGAAGCACCGGAGCATCGGATTGCGGCCGCGACGCGCAAGGCGCTGATGCTGAGGATCGCACGCGCGGGCGCTGCCCGGCTGCTTGCAGCCGAACTGGCCGGCGTCGCGGTGCCGGTGCTGGAAAACGAGAGCGAATAGCAATCGGCGTTGGTCCGAAAGCCGGACCGCACGGGCACGGACAGGATAACTTAACGCGGCGCGCGCTTTGCCAGAATGCGTTGCAGCGTGCGCCGGTGCATGTTGAGGCGCCTTGCCGTTTCCGAGACATTGCGCTCGCACATCTCGTAGACCCGCTGGATATGTTCCCAGCGCACGCGATCGGCCGACATCGGGTTCTCCGGAGGAGCCGCCCGCTCGCCGCTGGTTCTGGTGAGGGCCGCGAAAACGTCGTCGGCGTCGGCCGGCTTCGACAGGTAGTCGACGGCGCCGAGCTTCACGGCGGTGACCGCAGTGGCGATGTTGCCGTAGCCGGTCAGGATGACGGTGCGGGCGTCGGCGCGCTTTTCGCGAATGGCTGCGACCACATCGAGACCGTTGCCGTCGGCAAGCCGCATGTCGACCACCGCATAGGCGGGCGCGTGGGCGCGCGCCTTGGCGACGGCCTCCTCGACGCTCTCGGCGGTTTCGACCTGGAAGCCGCGAGATTCCATGGCGCGCGCGAGGCGGGTCAGAAACGGTTTGTCGTCGTCGACGATCAGCAGCGAGGTGTCGTCGCCCGTAATGTTGCCGTCAACCGTCTCTTCTTCCATAACCGATCACCATGCGTGTCTTCGTTGGCGCGAATATAGGCTTTGGGTGTCGGATTTTCCACTCCAGGCGACTGCTCCAGTCGGCTGACCCTGGCCAATCCCCATTTTTATGGACGGCGGCGCCACCTCACTGCCTGCGATCAGACCCTGTCGAACATGGCAGACTCGGCTGACGGTGGATTGAGAAACACGTCGCGCGGCCACTCCACCTGAACGACGGCGCCTTTGCCGCGCTCATTGGCGTTGTAGAAGGACAGGGTTGCGCCCGAGCGCTCGAGCAGGGTCTTGGCGATGAACAAGCCGAGCCCCAGCCCGCCGCCGGGCTCGGTGCCCAGGCGGGTCGACATATAAGGCTCGCCGATGCGGTCAATGATCTCGGGCGGGAAACCGCGGCCGTCGTCGATCACCTCGAAGACGACATTTCGATCATCCCAGCGCCAGCGGATGGTGACGGTGCTGACGGCGAAATCGACGGCGTTCTCCACCAGGTTGCCGAAACCGTAGATGACCCCCGGATTGCGATGCCCCACCGGCTCGGGGCCGATCTGCTCGCCGGGTTCCAGTTTGATGGTGATGCCGAAATCGCGATGCGGTGCGATCACTTCCTCGACCAGGGAGGTCAGCGGCAGGCGTGCCATATGCTCTTCCGTGGTCGACGACAGGCTGGTCAGCCGCGTCAGGATCTGACGGCAGCGCTCGCTTTGCGTGCGCAGCAAGGTCACGTCCTCGTGGTATTTCGAATCCTTTCCGAGCGCCCTTTCCATCTCCTTGGCGACCAGGGCGATGGTGGCGAGCGGCGTGCCGAGCTCGTGGGCGGCGGCCGCCGCCAGCCCGTCCAGCGCGGAAAGGTGCTGTTCGCGCTGCAGCACGAGTTCGGTCGCGGCAAGTGCATTGGCGAGCATCCGCGCCTCCTCGGCTACCCGCCAGGCATAGACGGCGGTAAAGGCAAGTGTCGACAGCACGGCCAGCCAAATGCCGGCGACATAGAGGAACGGCATCGGCAACTCGTTGCCGTCGATCCAGGGCAACGGCAGGTGGAAGAACACCAGCAGCGTCGCCATGACCGTCACCAGCGCGCCGAGCAGGGCGGTCAGCGCCAGCGGCAGCGAGGTGGCGGAGATGACGACGGGCACCGTCATCAACAGCGAGAACGGATTGGTCAGGCCGCCGGTCATGTAAAGCAGGCCGGCTAGCTGTATCGAATCGAAGGTCAGTATGCCGAGTGCCGCAAGCGGCTTCAGCCGATGGGCGGCGGGATAGCGGAAGGTCAGGAGCAGGTTGAGCCAGGCCGAGCAGGCGATCAGCGCAAAACACAGGCTCACCGGCAACGGAAACGCCAGCCAATAGGCAACGATGATGACGGTGGCGCTTTGCCCGATGATCGCCAACCAGCGCAGCCGGATCAGCGTATTCAGCCGCAGCCGGTGCGGTTGCTGGAAGTCGGGCGTCTGCAGCATTCTGATCATGCGGTCTTATGCTCCGCAGACCGCCGCGCGCCAAGCATTATTTGAGCCGCGGCTTGGCCCTGCTGGTGGCCGCCGCCGAGAGCGGATCTTCCGGCCAGACGTGCTTTGGGTAACGCCCGCGCATGTCGGCACGCACATCGGCCCAGGAGCCACGCCAGAATCCCGGCAGATCGCGCGTGGTCTGGATAGGCCGGTGGGCAGGCGACAGAAGCTCGAGCGTCAACGGCACAGTGCCGCCCGCTATCGCCGGATGCCGGTCGAGCCCGAACAGTTCCTGCACGCGGATCGCCAAAACGGGTTGTTCGCCCTCATAGCTTATCGGCACCCGGCTGCCCGACGGTGCGTCGAAATGGGTGGGCGCCAGCGAGGCGATCCTGCGTTGCAGATCGTGCGGGACCAGCGACATCAGACCAGCCTGCACGGTGCCTGGATCGATGCGCGCGAAGGATGCTTCTCCAGTGAGAAAGGGCAACAGCCAGTCATCGAGGCCGGCAAGCAATGCCGCGTCGGACATATCGGGCCAGGGCGGCCCAAGTCCCTGATGAAGCCAGCGCAGGCGGTCGCGCAAGCTTTGCGTCTCCTTGCTCCAGTCGAGCAGCGAAAGCCCGTGCTCGCGCAAGGCGTTGATGATGGCGCGGTCCGCATCCGCGCCGCTCGGTGCCGGCAGCATGCGCTCCGACAGGATGATCGCACCAAGCCGCACCGTTTCACGCACGCGCACGCCGCGCCGCTCGCGGTCGAAAGCGGTTTCGGTACGCCTTTCAAGCCGGGCGCCGAGCGTGTCGCGGATTTCGGTTTCCGAAACGGGCGCCGCAGCGGTGATGCGCGCATTCTGCGCCTTACCTTGCATATCGGCGACGACCAGATAGGCCGCGCCGGCAAGGGGGTCGGCCGGGTCGAGCGCCGCACCGCTGCCATTGGCAAGCAAGAAGCGACCGCGTTCGCCGCGCGCTTTGGCGACACGGTCGGGCCAGGCGAAGAGTAGCAGGCGGCTGGGCGAAGGAGGTTCGCTTTCGGATGCGCTGGAGGCCCCAGCCTGTCTTGAAAGCCGTTGCGCCAGTTGGCGAGCGGATGCGGCGCGAGGCGAGCGTTCGCCGCGAAAGCGCGACAAACGTCGTTCCAGATCCGTGGCCTCGCCGCCGAGGCCACGTTCGGTGAGCAGGACGGCAAGCAGCGCCGCGTCCTCGGCACATCCGATCTTCGCCGCTTCCGCGACCATATGCGCGAGCCGGACCGGCAGCGCCAGCTTGCGCATTTCACTTCCCGATGATGTTAGCCGTCCGGCCGCATCGATGGCGTCGAGCGCGCGAAGCAGGGTCTTGGCCTCGGCAAGAGCGGGTGCAGGCGGTGGATCGAGGAATGCAAGTTGTGCTGGATCGGCAACGCCGAAGGAGGCGCAGTCGAGTACCAGGCCGGACAGATCGGCCTCGAGAATTTCGGGCGGCGTGAAGGCGGGCAGTGCCGCCGTCTGCTCGGCACGCCAGAGTCTGATCGCGACGCCCGGCTGGGTGCGTCCGGCGCGCCCGGCGCGCTGGTCGGCCGAGGCGAGCGAAACACGCAGGGTTTCAAGGCGGGTCAGCCCGCTTGCCGGCTCATATTTCGGCAGGCGCGACAGGCCGCAATCGATCACCACCCTCACGCCGTCGATCGTGATCGAGGTTTCGGCGATCGCGGTGGCCAGAACCACCTTGCGGCGTCCAGCCGGCGAAGGCTTGATGGCCGCATCCTGCGCGCGGCCGTCGAGCATGCCGTAGAGCGGTGCGATATCGATGTTTTCGGCAAGCCGCCCCTGCAGCCGCTCGGCCGTGCGCTCGATTTCGCGCTGACCGGGGAGGAAAGCCAAGATGCTGCCGCTCTCAGCGGCGAGCGCCTCGCGGATGGCGCTTGCCATCGCTTCTTCCACTGGCATGCCGGCGGTGCGTTCGCGGTAGCGAATGTCGATCGGAAAGCTGCGGCCTTCGCTCTCGATCACTGGCGCCGAGCCGAGCAGTTTCGCCACGCGCGCGCCGTCAAGTGTTGCCGACATCACCAGGAGCCGCAGGTCCGGCCGCAACGCACCCTGCACATCAAGCGCCAACGCCAGCCCGAAATCGCCGTCGAGCGAGCGTTCATGAAACTCGTCGAAAATGATCGCCGATACGTCCGGCAGATCCGGATTATCGAGGATCATGCGCGCCAGAATGCCTTCGGTCACGACCAGAATTCGCGTCCGAGCCGACATCCTGCGCTCCATGCGCATGGCATAGCCGACGGTGCCGCCGGGCTCCTCCCTGAGAAGCTCGGCCATGCGCCGCGCGGCAGCGCGCGCGGCCAGCCGGCGCGGTTCCAGAAGCAGTATCTTTCCGCTGCCGAGCCAGGGTGCGTCGAGCAGCGCCAGTGGCACCAGCGTGGTCTTGCCGGCGCCCGGCGGCGCCACGAGCACCGCCGCCGTTCCGGTGGTGAGCGCTTGCGCCAGCTCGGGCAGCACGGCAGTGACCGGAAGGTCAGGCAAGGCGGTCATTCGGTGGCCCCGACATGGACGATCGGCCCGCCGGCCGCGCGCGCATCTGCTTCGTCATGGGTGACCAGCACCACCGGAAGCCCGCTGGTGCGGGCCTTGGCAAAGACGAGTTCGCGCATCTGGCTGCGCAATTCGGCGTCGAGCTTCGAGAACGGCTCGTCGAGCAGGAGCAGGCGCGGCGACGACAGGAGCGCCCGGGCAAGCGCGGCGCGTGCCTTCTGGCCTCCCGACAGCGTTGCCGGGTCGCGCGCCGCCATGCCTGCAAGGCCAACACCCTCGAGGGCGGCGTCGACAAGCGCGGATCGTGCCGCCTTTCCCTTCACCGAAGCCGGAATGCCAAACGCCAGGTTGCCGCCGACCGACATATGCGCAAACAGCAGCGGGTCCTGGAACAGGATGCCGGCATGGCGATCCTCGGCCGGCCGCGCTGTGAAATCGAAACCGTTGATGAGCACCCGGCCGGAGGCGGCAAAGGCCGGGTCGAGGAAACCGCCGATGAAGGCCAGAAGCGTCGACTTGCCCGAGCCGGACGGCCCCATGACGGTGAGCACTTCGCCGGGAAGGACGCGATGTGTGACGGCGACCAGTATCCGCCCGTTCAGCGCGATCGACACCCGGTCGAGAAACAGTCCCTTGTCGTCCATCGATCTTGCTGATTTCCAATGAAGCGCGGCTCAGACCCTGAGGCCGCGACGGTGCCGGAATATCAGCGCCGGCACGATGGTGGCAACCGCAAAGCCCACAGCCGGAAGCAGCATCTGCAGGAAGGTGTAGACGCCAATGATGCGGCGATTGCCGCCAGCGGCGAGCGCAACCGCCTCGGTGGTGATTGTTTCAAGGCGTCCCGCACCGATCAGCACGGTCGGCAGGTACTGGCCGACCGACACCGCAAAGCCGACCGCCGCCGCCACCAGAATGGCGCGCAGCAGCATCGGCAGCTTCACCCGCAACATGGTTTCCAGCCGCGTCCGGCCCAGCCCTGCGGCCACCGCTTCATAGCGCTTGTCGAAGGCGCGCCACGGATCGGCAAGCGACAGGAATACATAGGGCATGACGAAGATCAGATGCGCCAGCACCAGCGCCGGCAGGCTGGCGGCGGTGCCGGTAAGCAAAAACAGCAATTGCAATCCGAACAGGAAGGCGACCTGCGGCATGATCAATGGAAGATAGATCAGCAACAGCGCGCGGCGTCCGGCGATGCGACCGGTCTCATCTTCGCGCATGAGGCAGAGCACGGTCAACGCGACGGCGATCAGTGTTGAAAGCGTGGCGACCAGCAGCGTCGTGCTCAATGGTGCAAGCATGCGTGGCGCGGTCGCCACCCAGCTCTTGGCGGTGAAACTCTGGGGCAATGCGTCCGGGAACTGCCAGAGGCCGGCGATCGACCACACCGCAAGCGTGGCGAGCCCCGCAAGCACCGTCGATGCCGCAAGCATCATGGCGCCAAGCGCTGCCCGACCAAGCCACCGGTCGTGACGGAAGCGAAGCCCGCAGCGGCGCGCATGATCGCGAATTGCCGCACCTATATGTTCGAGCCCAATCCAGATCAGGATCGCCGCCGCGGTGACGCAAAGCTGCAGGAGCGCCCCGGCGGCCGCCATGAAGCGCGTGGCGAGCGCCGGATCGTTCATCCAGGCGAGGAGGCGCACGGCAAGCGGCGCCGGCGTTGTCGGACCGAGGATCGCGGCGACGTCGACCACCGAAGTCGAGAAGGCAATGACGGCGAAGACCGCCAGCCTGATCTGGCGATAGAGCGGCGGCCAGACGCCGTAGACGAAGCCGGCGATCCGGCCATAGCCGAGCGAGGCGGAGAGCGCCCTGGTGCGTGCGAGATCGATTTGCGGCAGTGCCGCCAGCGCAATCAGCAGCAGGAACGGTATTTCCTTCACGATCAAGCCGCCCATCATCGAGAGCCCGATGGGATCGTTGACGATGAGAAGATCGGGCGGCCGTTGCCAGCCGGTCAGCTCCGGCGAGATCAGCCGCGCGACCATGCCCGAGGGCGCGATGAGAAAGGCCAGCCCAAACGCCGCGGCCGCATGCGGCACCGAAAGCAGCGGCGAGACGATGTGCTGGGCGCGCGAGAATGTTGGGGTTCCGGCCCATGCGGCGATGAAAGCCGCAACGATCAAGAGGGCAATTCCGGCCGTCACCAGGCCGGAGGCCAAACCGAGCAGCGCCGAGGTGACGATGCCGGGCCGCGACAGGAGCTTGGCGAAATGATCCAGTGTGAACTCCATTCCACCCAGTGCCGGCAGATAGCCGAAGGCCGGCAGCAGCGTGCCGGCAAGCCCGATGAGGATCGGACCCGTAAGGAGGATTACCGTCAGGGGGGGCCCGAGCCGCGTCAGCATATGACGGCAAGGCCAAATGGCGAGGGCACACCGCTTGGTACTGCCGGGAGGGGGGTGCTTGCCGCTCCGGCCAACTGACTGATCATCTGTTCAGTTCGCCACGCCGTAGCGGCGTTTCCACTCGACTTCCAGCCGTTCCATCCAGCTCGGATGCGGTTCGTTAAGTGCGGGCCCGAGCTCGTCTGGCTTGAGCGTGGCTGCGCCGAGATCGAGCGCCTCGAAACCGGCCTTATCCTCGGGGGACAGCTTCGAGACCGCAAGCACGGTCGGGTCGCCCCAGATTTTCGGGTCCTGCTTGCGCAGTTGCGCTTCCGGCGAAATCAGGAAATCGGCGGTCACCAGGGCACCGGCCTTGGCGGCGGCGTTGTAGGGAATGGCGACGAAATGCGTATTGGCGAGCGTGCCGCGCGGGAAGACGAACGACCGCACCGTGTCGGGCAATTCGCCATTGGCGATGCCGCTGGAGGCCTCCGAGGGATTGAAGGCGAAGATGATGTCGACCTCGCCGTCGGCCAGAAGCTGTTTCATTGCAGGATAGTTCTGCGGAAACGCCTTGCCGCTGCGCCACAGCAGCGGATTCAACGCGTTGAGATAGGCAAAGAGCGGCGCGGTGGCCGTTTCGAACGAGGTATCGTCTACCGGCTGTTGCAGAACGGCAGGGTCAGACACCAGTTCTGTCAGAACCTGCTTGAGAAACGACAGGCCGGTGAAATCCGGCGGCTGCGGATAGGAGAAGCGGCCAGGATTGCTCTTGGCCCAAGCCAGCAGTTCCTTCGCCGATTTCGGCAGGGTGGCGGCGTCGATGCTGGCCGAATCGTAGAAGAACACCAGCTTGGCCATGCCCCATGGACTTTCGAGGCCCTCGATCGGTACCGTGAAATCGGTGCGGATAGTCGGCTTGCCGTCGACGTCGACGAACTTCCAATTGGGCAGCTTTTCGGCCCATCCCGGTGAGAACAGGAGGCCCTGCCGTTTCATCGAGGCGAAATTCTCGCCATTGATCCAGATCAGGTCGACCGTACCGCTCTCGTCACGGCCGGCTGCTTTCTCGGCAAGCACCTTGGCGACTGCGTTGGCGGTGTCGTCGAGCTTCACATGCACAAGCCTGATGCCGTAGCGCTTCTGCAATTCGCCGCCGGCCCATTCGAGATAGGCGTTGATGTTTTCCGCGCCGCCCCAGGCATTGAAATAGACGGTTTCGCCTCTGGCTTCGGCCAGAACGTCTTGCCACTTTGACGGATCGGGACTTCCGGCGCCAAGAGCTTGAAACGTCAGCGCAAGGAGCGCCGCCGCGGTCAAAACCGTTCTTCTCATCAAAATTCGCCCCGGCTTCATCTGCCGTCGCGATTGAGCATCGTTGCCGCACCCAGGTCAATGCACGCTGCACTCTCCAACCCTCACTTCGGTGTGAGGCGTGTGTGGTGACTTGCCGCCGCTTGTCTGCTATCACTTGGCATTGATCGGGCTTCGTCAATTCGTCATGCAAATCGCCTATGGCATCGAGGCGGCGAGGAACAGACGATGCGATATGCGATTAATTACACTCCGGGGCCAGAGTCCGTTCTGACGAGCGTCGCAGCCAGTTGGCTTGGCCGAACTCCGTTCACCGGACTTGCCGTCGTGGCGTCCGCCATCGATTGGCAGGTGCCGGCCGTGCATACCGTATGGCGACAGGGACGCCGCGTGGCATGATGGTCTCGGCCTCTATCGAGCGGGAGCAGGCCCGCGTCACATTTCCGATCCGCAACGGCGTCTTCATCGCCGTGGTCGGCCCCAGCGGTGCCGGCAAGGACACCGTCATCGACTATGCGCGCGAGCGTTTTACCGGTGATGACGCTGTCGCGTTCGTTCGCCGTACTGTCACGCGGCCGTGCGACAGCGGCAGCGAGGAGCACGATACGTTGGACGAAGCGGCCTTCGCGCGGGCCGAGGCGGCCGGCGCTTTCGCCCTTTCATGGCAGGCGCACGGCCTCAGCTACGGCATACCGGCAAGCGTCGACCAGGCGATCGGCGATGGCCGCATCGTCGTCGCCAATGTCTCGCGCGGCAAGATAACGGCGCTGCACCAGCGCTATGAGAATGTCGCCGTTGCCGTGATCACCGCGAAGCCGGAGGTTCTGAGCGAGCGTCTTGCGGTGCGCGGGCGCGAAACGCGCCAGGAGGTTCTCGCTCGGCTCGCCCGGGCCTCGGCCATGGAAACAGCGGGCGCCGGTGTCGTCACTATCGACAATAGTGGCGAACGCTCCATCGCCGGGGAACGGTTCGTCGCTGTCATTCGCAAGGCAATTGCTTTCGCCGATGTCGGCCGTTTCTGAGAGGCCGGGTTCAGTCCATCGCCATGAGATTTGGCGCGCCTGAGGCCGAGGGCAGGTAGCGCTCGATCAGTTGCTCGACCTCGGCGTTGCGGGCGCGCGCGGAATCGCCGCCCATCACCACCACCACCAGGTTACGGCCACCCCGCTTGACAGTCGTGGCGACATTGAAGCCCGAGGCGCGAATATAGCCTGTCTTGATGCCGTCGACCCCGTCGACATCCTTCAGCAGCCCGTTGTGCCCGCGGATTGCCTTGCCGTTGTAGACGAAGGACTGCTGCGAGAAATAATGGAAGTGCTGGGGGAAGCGCTTGCGCAGGCTCATGCCCAGCAGAGCCATGTCACGCGCCGTGGTCCTCTGCGCCTCGTCCGGAAGGCCGGAAGCATTGCGGAAGACGGTGCCGCGCATGCCGATTTGCCGCGCCTTGGCCGTCATCGCCGCGGCGAACTGACCTTCCGTGCCGCCCAGGAATTCGGCTACCGCTGCCGCCACGTCGTTCGCCGATTTGACGGCCAGCGCCTGGATTGCGGTTTCCACGTCGATCGACTGGCCTGGCCGCAGGTGAAGTTTGGAGGGAGGCTGCGCGGCAGCATGGGCCGAAACCGGGATCAGCGACGACTTCGAAATCCGACCCTCCTCCAGCGCCTCGAACAGCATGTAGAGCGTCATCATCTTGGTCAGCGACGCTGGATAGCGTGGCGCTTCGGCGTTTGTTTGAAACAGCACTTTGCCGCCGTTCCCGTCGACCACGATCGCCGCGTGTTTGGACGATACCGGCTCAGGTGCTTCGACGGTGTTCAGCGTCGACGTCGTCGAACATCCCGCGACCGCGCTAATGAGCAGCAGGATCGCCGCGACTTTGCGCAACGAGGGTGCAACGAAATGGAAGGCGTTTCGCAACGAGAACCTGTTCGTGTGGGCTGTTCAAGGGCCGGGACCCCAGGCGTTACAGCCTTGGACGGAATATCGCAATCCGGTTTTTCCGGAGGGACGCCGGACCGCTTCGCGAACTGCGTGTTTGAAATTTTCAACGGAGCGTCGCAAAATGCCGCCTCAACAGCTCACGGAGTGGTCATGTCCGAAATCGCCTCCGTTGCCGCCACGATTTTCCGCAGCGCTGCCAAGGCACGGCGCTTCATCGTCGCCATTGCCGGTGCGCCAGGCGCCGGCAAGTCCACCTTCTCGGAACTGTTGCGCGAAGTATTGCCCGAAGGCTCGACGGCGGTCATCCAGATGGACGGGTTCCATTTCGACGACGAGGTTCTGCGGCAGCGCGGCCTCAGAGACCGCAAAGGCGCTCCTGAAACCTTCGACTATGCAGGTTTCGAGCATCTCCTGCAGCGGATAAGGCGCGGAGAGGCGGACATCGCCGTGCCTGTGTTCGATCGCAGTCTCGAGATTGCCCGGGCGGGCGCGGCGATAATCGGGGCGGACGTCAAATTCGTGCTGGTGGAAGGAAATTACCTGCTTCTCGACGAGGCGCCCTGGAGCGGCCTTGCCCCGCTGCTTGATTTCGGCATTTTCCTCGAAGTCCCGCGCGCCGATCTCGAGCAACGCCTGCTTCAGCGTTGGAGCGAGCACGGCAAGTCGGAAGAGGAGGCGCGGGCCTGGGTCGCCTCCAACGACATGCCGAATGTCGATCGCGTGCTGCAACGGCGGCGCAAGGCCGATCTGGTGATCTGAAGCGCCACTATCGGCAAAGTGCACCGGAACCGAAGCTGCCGATCATCCATTGTCTGGTCGCGGCAATCATGCCGCCGGAACGAGGAATGGCAGAATGGCTGTCAAGAATGCATCTCCAAAAGCCGCAAAGCCGCTTGAGGCAAAGACCGGGGCCGGCGCGGCAGTCGCCGAGCGGTCGAAGGATGCGAAAACTCCCGCATCCTCGAAGAAGGCGAAGAGCTAGAATCCGATCGAGGCCAGGAATTCGCGCCGCAGACCGGCGTCGTCCTAGGCGCCGATCATACGCTTGGTCACCAGGCGCGTACCGTGAACATTGACCCCGCGCGAGCTCATGCACGCGTGCTCGGCCTCGATGACGACGGCGACGCCGCGTGGTCTCAGTGCAGCTTCGATGGCGTTGGCGATGTCGTCTGTCATCCGTTCCTGGATTTGCAGGCGCCGGGCGCAGGCTTCGACGACCCGCGCCAGCTTGGAGATGCCGACGACCCGTCCGACCGGCAGGTAAGCGATATAGGCCCTGCCGCGAATGCCGGCCATATGGTGCTCACAGTGCGAGTGGAATTCTATGTCGTGGAGCTCGACCGCTTCCTCGTAGCCGCCTATTTCCTCGAACGTGCGTTCCAGCAGTTCGACCGGGTGCTCTGCGTAGCCTCGAAACCATTCCTCATAGGCGCGCACCACGCGGGCCGGCGTGTCGAGCAGGCCGGGGCGCTGCGGATCGTCGCCGGCCCAGCCGATGAGGGTCGCCACCGCGGCTTCGGCCTGCTCACGCGTCGGCCGCTTCCTGATCGGCGGATGCGCTGGCGCTGGACCGAACAGCCTGTCGGCGAGGTCTGCCGATCCGTTCGCGCTTTTCAACATCGCATCCATCACGCGTTCTCCATCCGATCCGTTGCGGTTACGCCGGTTGGATGCGTCTTCCTGAAATCGGTTCCCGAAGATCGTGTTGCCTGCCCCAAAGCAGGCGGTCCATCGGGGAACCTTTGCGCGCCTTCCGCGTCCAAGTAACATATCAGCTCGAGCAGGAGGTATGTGGCGATGGGTTCGCAGTCAGGCAGCAATACAGGCCCCGACCTCACGCAAGGCGTTCCAGTGGAAATGCTCGAGGATGGAGTCATCATCGAAGGCCGCATTGGCAAGAAAACCGTCATTCTGGCAAAATCCGGCGATGAAATATTCGCCGTCGGCGGGGTCTGCACGCATTACAGCGGGCCGCTCAGCCAGGGGATCATCGTCGGCGACACGGTTCGGTGTCCATGGCACCACGCCTGCTTCAGTCTCCGAACCGGCGAGGCGCTAGGAGCCCCGGCTTTCGACCCGATCGCCTGCTGGAAGGTCGAGCACCGCGACGGCCGGGTCTTCGTGACGGAGAAGGCCGAGCCAGCACCAGCCCGGACCGTACAGCGGCCAGACCGGCCGGAGCGCATCGTCATCATCGGCGGCGGTGCGGCGGGTTTCGCCGCCGCCGAGATGCTTCGGCGCCTCGATTATGCAGGCGAGCTGACGGTCTTGAGCTCCGATGCCGACGCCCCTTACGACCGGCCGAACCTGTCGAAGGATTATCTTTCCGGAGCCGCTTCCGAGGACTGGATTCCGCTGCGGTCCCCTGAATTCTATGTCAAGAACAATATCGACCTGCGGCTGGAAACGACCGTCAGCCGCATCGATGGCGATGCGCGGACCGTCCTTGCCGTCGACGGCCAGCTTTTCCCTTTCGACCGGCTTCTGCTGGCTACAGGAGCCGAGCCCGTGCGGCTCGCCATTCCGGGCGCGGAAAAACCGCATGTCTTCATCCTGCGCTCACTTGCCGACAGCCGGGCGATCATCGAGCGGGCGAAGACGGCGAAAACCGCGGTGGTGGTCGGGGCGGGCTTCATCGGCCTCGAGGTCGCCGGCGCCCTGCGTACGCGCGGCGTCGACGTTCATGTCGTCGCGCCGGGCGCGCTTCCGCTCCAGCGAGTGCTTGGACCGGAATTGGGAGAACTCGTCCGCACCCTGCACGAACGCCACGGCGTAACGTTCCACCTGAACGACAAGGCGACCAGCATCGGCGAAAAGGACGTAACCCTGCAAAGTGGCGGCGTGCTCGCTGCCGATCTCGTCGTGGTCGGCATCGGCGTGAAACCGCGTACCGCATTGGCCAGGGATGCGGGGATAAATGTCGTGCAGGGCGTTTTGGTCGACGATCATCTGGAGACCAGCATTCCCGGCATATTCGCGGCAGGCGATGTGGCCGAATGGCCGGATGCCACCACCGGAGAACTGCGCCGCATCGAGCACTGGGTCGTTGCCGAGCGCCAGGGCCAGACGGCGGCCTTCAACATGCTGGGCGCGCGTCGGCGGTTCACCGACGTGCCTTTCTTCTGGAGTGCCCACTACGAAACCACCATCAACTATG
Organism: Borborobacter xinjiangensis; assembly: GCF_047739745.1. NCBI lineage: Bacteria > Pseudomonadati > Pseudomonadota > Alphaproteobacteria > Hyphomicrobiales > Phyllobacteriaceae > Borborobacter > Borborobacter xinjiangensis. Next base: position 112,814 of record NZ_JBLLVA010000008.1, read on the forward strand.
TCGGCCACGCGGCCAAATGGGATGCGGTCGACATCGATGGCGATATTGCAGCCGCAGATGCCGTGGTCCGCTACAAGCAGGGCGGGCGGGTTGTTGCCGCCGCTACGCTCGGACGTGACCGCGAAGCGCTTGAAGCGGAAGTGGCGATGGAGGCGGACCGGGCATGATCCCGAAATGTGGGACCCGGTTTTCTGAAAAATATCACGCTTAAACAAGGGGATAGAGCGTGATGGGGCCATCCGCGCGGTCTCAGATCAAGACCAGTCTGATGTCAGGGCAGCGTTCTTCACCACCTGTCGCAGGCCGCTCAGCGCGTCCTTCAGGTCCGGCCGGCTTTCGCTGGCTTCCGAATAGACGGCATAGGCCGGATAGGTGAATTGCGGCGCCCCCTCGACCGCCTCTAGCTTGCCTTCATCGATGAGCGGCGACACCACGCCCTTGCGGAAGTAACCCATGCCCCCGGCGCGCAGGATATAGCTCAAACCGAGAGGACCAAGCCCCACCAGCAGGCCGGGCTCGCCGAATGCCGTCGAACTGGCGTCGTGCTGTGCGGCAAACAGCGGCCCCCAGTCGACATAGACATAGTCGTCGCGCCGGTCCGCGCCGTCCTTTGCCGTGCGCCTTACCAGAACCAGTTGCTCCTCGACCAGGAGATCGACCTTGAAACCGGGCAGCAGCTTGGGTGCATAAAGCACCGCTATGTCGAGCACGCCAGTGCGCAATTGCTCCAGCAATTGGTCAGGCACGCCGACATGCGCATGGATGGCGATTTTCGGCTCGGCCGATTTCATCCAGACCAGCCAGTCCAGAAGCAGCGGGTTCCAGAGGCTGAGCTCGCCGCCGAGTGCCACCACGCTGGTTCTTCCCGAGGGAATGGCGAGCTGGTGGCGGGCGCGTTCCCACACCTGCACGAAGGACTGCGCGAAGCGCTCGAACTCCTTGCCCGCAGGGGTCAGGCGTGCCCCGTTGCGGTTGCGCACGAAGAGCTGCCGTCCGAGTTCGTCTTCCAGCGTTCGGATGCGCGCGCTGACTGTTGTCTGTGTCACATGCAGCCGTTCGGCGGCTCTGAGAAAGCTGCCGGAGTGGACGATTTCGAGGAAAGTGCGGGCGCGGTCGACGTCCATGGGATGGCTCCGGTTTAAATGCAATATTATTGCATCAATACAGCATTTAATTCCGTTTGCCTTCTCCTTTTGTGCGGCGCAACGTCTGGCGCGACGTCGGGGACGGTTCTGTTCCGACGTGGATGGCGCAACACAAAACGGAATCCCTGATGTCCAACGAGAAAAGCACGCATTCCGAGACGGGGCAGTATGCATCTCCACCTTGCTTCATGCATGAACTCGGGCCGGATTACGGGGTTGACGCACCCGGCGGGGACGGCTGGACCGATGTCCTTCGCTGGCGCAGGGCCGAACGCAAACGCCTGATCGACGAGCGGCTCGGCGTCGATGCGGAGGAACGAAAGGTCCTTTCGACGCGGATTGCGACCGGATTGGATCGTGTGGTCGGTAAGTCCGGCAGCCGCATCGTCAGCGCCTATTGGCCGTTTCGCGGCGAACCCGACCTGCGCGACTGGATGATCAGGATGCACGGGCGCGGCGCAAGGATCGCGCTGCCGGTCGTCATCAAGAATGGCTGGCCGCTGGAGTTCCGCATCTGGGCGCCGGGCGACCCGCTGGTCCGCGGCGTCTGGAACATCCTGGTGCCCGCGCATGGGCCGGCCGTTCAGCCGGACGTGGTCGTGGCGCCCGTCGTCGGCTTCGACGAAGCGAACTATCGGCTTGGCTATGGCGGCGGCTTCTTCGACCGCACGCTGGCGGCAATGCCGAGGCGGCCCCTGGTCGTCGGGGTCGGCTACGTGGCGGGCAAGATCAGGACGATCTATCCGCAGGATCACGACATCCCGATGGACGTCATCGTCACCGATGAATGAAGCGCAAGCCGGTAGCTGATCCGCGCTAGCCGACGGCTTTCCGGTGCGCGCCTTTGGCTCGGCCAGGGCGCGCGGACGTGCAGGAACAGGTAAGGCAATGGATACCACCACCACGACGGTCGACGTTCACCAGGATCACAAGCCGTCCTTCATTGCCCGCTGGCTGTTCTCGACCAATCACAAGGACATAGGCACGCTTTATCTGCTGTTCTCGATCCTGTCGGGCATTCTCGGCACTTTCCTGTCGGTGGCCATCCGCATGGAACTGCAGGAGCCCGGCATGCAGATTTTCGGCGATCCCGGGCTCTACAACGTGTTCGTCAGCGCGCATGGGCTGGTGATGATCTTCTTCGTCATCATGCCAGCAATGATCGGCGGGTTCGGCAACTGGTTCGTGCCGATCATGATCGGCGCCCCCGACATGGCCTTCCCGCGCATGAACAACGTCTCCTTCTGGCTTCTGGTCGCCTCGCTGATCCTTTTCATCATCTCGATGTTCGTTCCAGGCGCATCAGGAACGCCAGGCCATGGCGGCGGCTGGACCCTTTATCCGCCCTATTCGACGGCCGGCCAGCCGGGACCGGCGGTTGACCTCGTCATCCTGTCAATGCACCTGTCCGGCGCATCCTCGGTGCTGGGCGCGATCAATTTCATCACCACCATATTCAACATGCGCGCCCCCGGCATGACGCTGCACAAGATGCCGTTGTTCGCCTGGGCCATGCTGGTCACCGGCTTCATGCTCCTCTTTGCCCTGCCGGTGCTTGCCGGCGCTATCACCATGCTTTTGACCGACCGCAATTTCGGCACGACATTCTTTGCGCCCGAAGGCGGCGGTGACCCGATCCTTTACCAGCACCTGTTCTGGTTCTTCGGCCATCCCGAAGTCTACATCATGATCCTGCCGGGCTTCGGCATCATCAGCCATGTCACTTCGACTTTCTCCAGAAAGCCGATCTTCGGCTATCTCGGAATGGCCTATGCGATGGTGGCGATCGGCCTTATCGGCTTCGTGGTCTGGGCGCATCACATGTTCACCGTCGGCTTGTCGGTCGACTCGCAGCGCTATTTCGCCTTCGCTTCGATGGTGATCGCGGTTCCGACCGGCGTGAAGGTGTTCTCATGGCTGGCGACGATGTGGGGCGGCTCGATCCAGTTCAAGACGCCGATGCTGTGGGCGGCCGGCTTCGTCCTGCTGTTCACCATCGGCGGCGTGACCGGCGTGGTGATCGCCAATCCCGGCGTCGACCGCATGCTGCATGACACTTACTATGTGGTCGCCCATTTTCACTATGTGCTGTCGCTCGGCGCGGCGTTCGCCATCTTCGCCGGCTTCTATTACTGGTTCCCGAAGATGAGCGGCTACATGTACAACGAGGCGCTTGGGAAGCTGCATTTCTGGTTGATGTTCATCGGCGTCAACCTGGTCTTCTTCCCGCAGCATTTCCTCGGTCTTGCCGGCATGCCGCGCCGCTATGCGGACTATCCGGATGCCTTCGCCGGCTGGAACTTCATCTCCTCGATCGGGTCCTATATCTCCACGGCCGGGCTGGTGGTCTTCCTGGTAACCGTCGCCGAGGCCTTTGCCCGCAAGCGCAGGGCCGGAGCCAACCCGTGGGGAGCCGGCGCGACCACGCTGGAATGGACACTGTCCTCGCCGCCGCCCTACCACCAGTTCGAGGCCTTGCCCCGCATAAAATGAAGACATGGCAGCCGGCATCGGCCGGAAACGAGGGGACACAATGATCGAAGTTGCTGCGGATTTCGGAAGCTACGCCCTGGCGGTCGGCATGCTCGCCTTCTACTGGATGCTGTTGCGCTTCTGGCCCGATCTCCAGAAGATCGACGAGAACGAAAGGGCCGAGGACAGAATTCCGGCAACCTTTGCCCGCACGACGCTAGACCCGATACCCATGCCGGTTTTCGGCGGCGTTTTCGACACCCTTCGCGCGCACGACCGTTGCTTCGACGAGGCGATTTTCCTGGGCCATGCCCGCAACGTGTATGAGATGGTGCTGGATGCCTTCGCCGACGGTGACACGCTGACATTGCGGCAGCTTGTCGGACAGGAAGTATTCAAGGCGTTTCATCGCGCCATCGCAGAGCGCCGGCAGCGGCAGGAGGTCCTGCGGGTGATGCTCGTCGGCATCAAGGAGGCGCGGATCGTCGCCGCCGAGATCGACGGTGATGTTGCGGAGATATCGGTGCGATTTGTCGCCGAAATGATACGCTCGACCTTGGCGGCCGACGGGGCCATCGTCGAGGGCAGCCCGGAAAAGATCATTGAGACGCATGACCTTTGGACGTTTTCGCGCAAGTTGCCGTCCAACGATCCTTCCTGGCGGTTGATAGGCTCCGACGAAGGCTGACTTCCCACACTCTTGAAAATGCGGCGAAGCGGTCAAAAAACCGCTTGATACTCGTATAAGTGCTTTGGTGTCGGCACTTGCGGTCTTGGCAAAAATCCTTGGTGCGAAGCTGGCAATCGGCTACGAATAATGCTGCCCGCGCAGGAGAAAAGACGTTTGAGCGATATGGAAAGCCGGAGACCCAGACGGGAGCCGCGATTGCTCGGCCTGCACACGCCGACCCGCATCCCGCTGATCCCGCCTGTGACCGCGGCGCGCTGGCTGTTGGTGCTGATCGTGGCGGCCGGCATCTACTTCTTCCACGGCTTCCTGGTGCCGGTGCTCGCCGCCCTCGTCATCGCCTTTGCGAGTTGGCCGATTTACCGGCGCCTCCTTGACGGGGTCGAGGGCAACCGCACGATTGCCGCCACTCTGGCCATCGTGCTCATCCTGACCTTCCTGGTCGTTCCGATCTTTCTCGCCGGCAGCTATGCGGTCAATGAGATTCGAGAATGGTTCAGCTGGGCTGTGGAGACCAACCGGCATGGTGCGCCCACACCGGCCTGGATCGTCGCGCTGCCGGTGGCCGGCGACTGGCTCGACCAGCAATGGGCGCGTCATATCGGCCATCCGGGCGCTATCGGCGAACTGATCCAGATCGTCAGCGGCGCCAATATCGGCAATATCTATCGCGGCGTGCTGGCAGCGGGCGGTGCATCCTTTCATCTGCTGCTGACGCTTCTATTCATGCTGATCGCGCTGTTCTTCATCTACCGCGACGGGGAGGGCGTTGCCCGACAAGTGGACAGGCTCGGCGAACGTATCCTGCCGACGCGCTGGGAACGCATTTCAGGCGTTGTGCCGGCGACCATCAGTTCCACGGTAACCGGAATGACGTTGATCGCCATCGGCGAAGGCGTGGTTCTGGGCACCGCGTACTGGATCGCCGGCGTGCCCTCGCCGGTGACGCTCGGCGTGCTCACCGGGCTCATGGCGCTGGTGCCGGGCGGCGCGCCACTGTCCTTCACGCTGGTATCGGTCTATCTCGTGGCGAGCGGCTCGCCGGTCGCCGGCATTTCGCTGTTCACCTGGGGCTCGGTCGAATTGTTCATCGTCGACAAGACGCTGCGCCCCAAGCTCGTCGGCGGGCCGATCAAGCTGCCGTTCCTTCCGACTTTCTTCGGGCTGGTCGGCGGCGTCAAGACTATGGGCTTTCTCGGCCTTTTCATCGGCCCGGTGCTGATGGCTTTGATCGTGGCGATCTGGCGCGAATGGCTGCGGGAGATTGAAATGACCGACGAAGCCATGTCCGCCGCGCCGGTTGAAGCGCCCCCCGACTTGCGGACCGATCCCGCCGCTTCCGAACGGCGCACCGGTTCCGATTGAGCAAGACAGGTACGCACCATACCGCCTGCCGCAGGCTTGCCGGGGCGGCCCGATACTGGTCGAACCGCCCCATTCCGATTACTTCATTATATGGACGATCTTGCGGGTACCGGGATCCACCAGAACGGTCTGTCCGTCGACGATGACGTAGCTGTACTTGGTTTCCATATCGGGTACTTCGACCGCGTGCAGCTCAACCGTTTCCGGCAATACCGTGCCGACTGACACGGTCACATCGGCCGGCAGCTCCGCAGGGGCTGCCTTTTCCTTCACGACATATTCCCTGATCACGGTTTCCTGCTCCGGAGCGATGACCACGTCTTGGGCATATGCAATGCCTGTACCGGAAAGGATCAGCAGACATGCGATAAGTTTAGCTCTCATAGCTATCTCCTTGGCTTGGAACGGCATTCAAACCCTCCAGCCCCAAAAACGTTCCGTGAGGGCCGTCGATGGCCTTTGGAAACAGCTGCCACCAGATCGGAGCGGAACGTTTCTTCGCTTCCCTCCGTTTAGCAGGCGGAAGGGAAGGGCCGATGCTTGTTTTTCTTGTGGTGGTGCTGGCGCTGCTCGGTGCGGTTTTGGCAGGCGGTGGGGCGTGGCTCGTCGTGCTTGGCGGCAATTGGTACTATCTTCTGGTGGGCCTCGGTTTCCTGGCAACAGCCATACTGCTCTGCCGCAGGAACTCGGCAGCCTTCTATCTCTTCGCGATCATAACCATCGGATCGCTCGCCTGGGCGATCGATGAAGTTGGGTTCGACTGGTGGGCGCTCGCCCCAAGGGGCGGCCTGATCGTTGTCCTCGGACTGCTGATGCTGATCCCCTGGGCGCGGATCAAGCCGAGCCGCGTCGGCTCGCGCACGGCTGCCTGGCGAGGCGGCGGATGGTCGATCATCGCCTCGCTCGCGGTCGCGATCGTCGTCGCCGCCTACTCCATGGTGATCGATACACATGCGCTCGAAGGGCAGGTGGCGCCGGCCGCCTCTGCCGATCTCCCGCCGAGCGAGGCTTCAGTGGATCCCGCGCAATGGGCGGCTTATGGCCGCACGCCCGGCGGAAGCCACTATTCACCGCTCGCCGCGATCACGCCGGAGAATGTCGCCGGGCTGACCAAGGCCTGGGAATATCACACCGGCGATATAAGAACCGACGCCGATCCCGAAGAGACCACCTATGAAGTGACGCCGACGATGATCGACGGCCTCCTTTATCTGTGCACACCGCATCATTTGGCGATTGCCCTCGACCCGGTGAGCGGCAAGGAAGTATGGCGCTTCGACGCAAACGCCGGCATCAACAAGCAGCGCCAACACCAGACATGCCGTGGCCTGTCCTACTACAGGGTCGAAGGCGCGGCGGCCGACGAAGCCTGCTCTGCGCGCGTTCTCTTGCCGACCGGTGATGCGCGGCTGATCGCGCTTGATGCCAAGACCGGAAGTCCTTGCTCAGGCTTTGGCAACAACGGCACTGTCGACCTCTGGGCCAACATGCCCAACATCTATGAAGGCTCATATTATTCGACATCTCCACCGGTGGTGGCCGAGGGCTTGATCGTCGTTGGCGGCGCAGTCAACGACAATGTCTCGACCACCGAACCTTCGGGGGTCATCCGCGCTTTCGATGCCGGCACAGGTCGGCTGGTATGGAATTTCGACAGCGGCAATCCGGAGGCGACGCAGCCGATTTCGCCTGACGCCAAATATGTCGGCAACTCGCCGAACGCCTGGTCCCTCCTCAGCGTCGATACCGAACTCGGGCTGGTTTATGCACCCATGGGCAACGCGCCGCCGGACCAGTTTGGCGGCAACCGCACGCCGCAAACGGAGCGGTTCTCCTCGTCGGTTACCGCGCTCGACCTTCGAACCGGCGAGGTTCGCTGGGTGCGTCAGCTCGTGCACCACGACCTGTGGGACATGGATACGCCATCGCAGCCGCAACTGGTCGATCTGCCGTCCGAGAACGGGATGCTTCCCGCGTTGGTCCAGGCGACCAAGCAGGGCGATATCTATGTGCTCGACCGGCGCACCGGCGAGCCGATCCTGCCGGTGACCGAAGAGCCGGCGCCAACCGGCGCTGTGGAGGGCGACACCACCGCACCGACGCAGCCCACTTCCGCGATGACCTTCAAGCCTGCCCCGCTGCGCGAAAAGGACATGTGGGGCGCCACGATGCTCGACCAGCTCTATTGCCGGGTATGGTTTCGAACCCTCGACTATGAAGGGCGCTACACACCGCCATCGGTGAACGGCACGATCGTTTATCCCGGCAATTTCGGAACCTTCAACTGGGGTGGCGTCGCCGTCGATCCTTTGCGCCAGGTGGTCATTGCCAATCCGGTCTATCTCGCCTTCATCGTCAAGCTCATTCCCCGTGCCGACGACACCACCAGCTATGTCTCCGAAGAAAAGCCAGGCTTCAACGAGAATTTCGGCGCGCCGTTCGCGGCGATGATGCGGCCGTTCTGGTCGCCGATCGGCCTGCCATGCCAGGCGCCGCCTTGGGGCTATATCGCTGCCGCGGACCTGAAGACCGGCGAGACCGTCTGGCAGCATCGCAACGGCACGGTACGTGACCTTTCGCCCTTGCCGCTGCCATTCGAGATGGGCGTGCCGGCAATTGGCGGGCCTATCATCACCGCCGGCGGCGTCGCGTTCCACAGCGGCACGCTCGACTACTATGTGCGTGCCTTCGACGTGACAAACGGACGGGAACTCTGGCGCGAGCGGTTGCCCGCCGGCGGACAAGCCACGCCGATGACCTATCAGGGCGCGGATGGACGCCAATATGTGGTCGTCGTCGCGGGCGGCCATGGATCGACCGGCACCAAGGCGGGCGATTCGATCATCGCTTATGCCCTGCCCGCCAACCAGCCGCAGTAGCAACGTCGACGAGGAGGGAACCGCATAGCGCATGAGGCATCGAAACGCGCAGCGATTCGGCGGGTGTGCAGTTTTTGCGTTTTTTCCCGCGTGTGTCGCCGGCTGCTCGGGAATCCAGTCGGCGCTCGATCCGGCGGGCACGGAGGCCGACAGCGTCGCGCGGCTGTTCTGGGTCATGGTTGCAGGCGGCGCGGCGATCTGGATCGGCGTGGTCGCTCTCCTCCTTTATGCGAACCGCAGCCGACGGCGCGTTCATAGCGAACGGACAGCCAGCCTGCTGATTTTCTGGGGTGGGGCGGTGTTTCCCTCCGTCGTGCTGGCGCTGCTGCTCGGCTATGCGTTCTGGCTGATGCCCGCCATCCGGCCCTGGGCGGCTTTCGCCGACACGCCGTCTCTGCGCATTGCGGTTGTCGGCGAACAATTCTGGTGGCGGGTTACCTATCTTCCCGCAGACGGAAGAGCGCCGGTCGTCTCGGCCAATGAAATCAGGTTGCCGGTCGGCGAGCGCGTGGAGATCACGCTGGAAAGCCGCGACGTCATCCATTCCTTCTGGATACCGCCGCTCGGCGGCAAGATGGACATGATTCCCGGGCGCATCAACCGGCTTTCCCTGCTTGCAACCAGGACGGGGACATTTCGCGGCCCCTGCGCCGAATTCTGCGGGACCTCGCATGCATTGATGGCGTTTGCCGTGGTCGCCATGGAGCCCGCGGCTTTCGATGACTGGCTCGATGCAAGATCGTCGCCGTCGCCGAACGTGGCGGCAACAGGACTGAACGCCTTTCTGGCGAATGGCTGCGGCGCCTGTCACACGATCAAGGGTACGCAAGCTCGCGGCGAGATCGGTCCCGATCTCTCCCATGTCGGCTCGCGCGAAACACTTGGCGCCGGCATTCTGCCTAACACGCAGGTTGCGATCGCTCGCTTCATCGCCGGGCCGGAGGAAATCAAGCCCGGCGTGAAGATGCCGGCGTTCGGCATGCTGCCGCCGCAGGAAATCGATGCGATTGCAGCCTATCTGAAGGGACTGAAATGACCGTCGCTCAGGCAAAACCGTCGCCCGAGGAGCGCCGTGCCCAGGCAGAGCGGCTGCGCGCGGTCTGGGCCAATCCGCCTGGCTGGCGCTATTGGACCTCGGTCAACAATTTCCAGATCGGGCTCTGGTACGCCTCCGCGGCTTTCGCCTTCATGCTTTTTGCCGGTGTTCTCGCCTTGCTGGTGCGTACGCAACTCGCTTTTCCCGAGAATGATTTTCTTTCGGCCGGTCTCTTCAATCAGGCTTTCACCCTGCATGGCACGGTGATGATGTTCCTGTTTGCCGTGCCGATTTTCGAGGCGATAGCGATCTTCCTTTTGCCCCCGATGCTGGGCGCGCGCGAGCTTCCCTTTCCGCGGCTTTCGGCCTTCGGCTTCTGGAGCTTCCTGATTGGCGGCGTATTCGTCTGCGGATCGATTTTCTTCAATGCCGCGCCATCGTCGGGTTGGTTCATGTACCCGCCGCTCGCCACTGACAAGGAACTGTCCGGCATCGGCGCCGACATCTGGCTGCTCGGCCTCTCCTTCATCGAGGTTGCATCGATTGCCGCCGCGGTCGAACTCATCGTCGGCATCATGAAATGCCGGGCGCCTGGAATGCGCATCAACATGATGCCGCTGTTCGCCTGGTATCTGCTCATCGTCGCCGGCATGATCCTGTTCGCCTTTCCGCCGCTGATCGCCGGCGACCTGCTGTTCGAAATGCAGCGGATGTTCGACTGGCCGTTCTTCGATGCGGAACGCGGCGGCGATTCGCTGTTGTGGCAGCATCTCTTCTGGATCTTCGGCCATCCCGAGGTCTACATCATCTTCCTGCCGGCCATCGCGCTGATGGCGATGATCGTGCCGACCTTCGCGCGGCGTCCGATCATCGGCTATTCGTGGATCGTGCTCGCCGCTGTCGGAACCGGTTTCCTGTCGTTCGGCCTGTGGGTGCACCACATGTTCACAACCGGCCTGCCGCAGATATCGCTTGCTTTCTTTTCGGCGGCATCCGAGGCCGTGGCGATCCCCACCGGTGTGCAGATCTTCGTCTTCATCGCGACGATGCTTGCCGGGCGGGTCATCTTTTCCGTGCCGATGCTGTTTGGCACCGGCGGTTTGGCGATCTTCGTCATCGGTGGGCTGACCGGCGTCATGGTCGCGCTGGCGCCTTTCGACTGGCAGGCGCACGATACCTATTTCATCGTCGCGCATCTCCACTATGTCCTGATCGGCGGCATGCTGTTTCCGGTCGTCGCCGGCATCTATTACTATTATCCGCTGATCGACGCCCGCAAGCTCTCGGAGCGGCTCGGCAAAATAGCCTTCTGGCTGATGTTCGTCGGCTTCAACATCGCCTTCTTCCCGATGCATCTCGCCGGCTTGCGCGGCATGCCGCGACGGGTGTTCACCTATCCCGAAGGGATCGGCTGGGACTGGTTCAACCTGATCTCGACAGGGGGAGCCTTCGTCTTTGCCGCAGGTGTCCTGGTGGTGGTCGTCGATGTGCTGCGGCCGAAGCATCGTTCGCCGCGTGGCGAGCTCAATCCGTGGAATGCCGGGACGCTGGAATGGATCAGCGAGCCGGAGGAGAATTGGGGCGTTCGCTCCATTCCGATCATCAAGAGCCGCTATCCGCTGTGGGACCAGGAGAACCTTGCGCGCGACCTGAACGAAGGACGCTTCTACCTGCCCGACGCCAAGGAAGGCTATCGCGAAACGCTGGTCACCTCGGTGCTCGACGCCGAGCCGATCCAGTGCCTGCGTGTCGGCGGAACGTCCTATGTCACCATAGTCTCGGCCTTCGCCCTGGGCGGCGTGTTCATTGCGCTGACATTCCATTGGTGGATCGCGACGCTGGTCTCCGGCCTGGTCGCCTTCGCCGCCATCGTCTACTGGCTGTGGACGGGGACTGCCGAAATTCCCGAGAAGCCCGACAAGGATGTCGGGCTCGGCCTCACCTTGCCGCTCTATGTCTCCGGACCCGCCTCGGTCGGCTGGTGGGCGATGTTCATCACCATGTTCGGCGACGGCACGGCGTTCGCAAGTCTGGTGTTCGGATATTTTTTTTACTGGACGATCCATGACGATTTCACCGCCGGCCTGGCAGGCCCCGGCGTTTTCTGGCCGCTGTCCGCGCTGCTATTGTTTGGCGGCGCCTGGATCGCAATGCTTGCCGCACGGCGGCTGAACGACAAGGACGCGCTCGCCGCGATGCGGTTGTCGCTGACGGTTTCGTTCCTTCTGACGGCCAGCGGATGCGTGGCCGGCTTTCTCGGCCCCTGGACATATGCGATGGACCCGACCGCTCACGTCTATCCGGCCATCGTCTGGATTCTGGTGGGCTGGACCCTTTCCCATGGCGGCGTCGGCATGGTGATGCAGGCCTACTGCCTCGCGCGAAGCTTGGCCGGGCGGCTGACGCGCGACTGCGACATGGATCTGCGCAATGTCGTTCTCTACTGGCATTTTCTCCTGGTAACGGCGGTGACGACTTTCGGCGTCATCGGCCTGTTCCCGCTGGTGCGATGAGGGCGTGATGAGATTTCTGCCAAAAGAAGTCGAAACGCTCTGGACGCTCTTTACCGCCCCGGTGGTTTGGGCCGTCCATTTCCTGATCTCATATGTCGGCGCGGCGATCTTTTGCGCCAAGCAAGATCAATTATCGCTCGGCTTCGACGTGGTTCGTACCGGCATTGCTCTCGTCACCGTAGTGGCGCTGTTGATGATCTTGCTTGCCGGTTGGCTTGCCTGGAGGCAGTGGGGGTTCGGCGCGCACGATCCGCCGCATGACGACCCGACCGCGCACGACCGCAGGCTGTTCCAGGGTTTCGCGACGCTTCTCCTGTCGGGCCTGAGCTTTGTCGCCGTGATCTATGTGGCGATGCCGCTTCTGTTCATGACGGAGTGCTGGCCATGAAACGCGCGGCGCTGTGGTGTGGGCTTCTTCTTCTGATGGTCATCTGGGCGGGGCCGCTGCTCGATGCCGACCGGGACTCCTTTGCCGCCCATATGCTCGCCCATATGGGTGTCGTCGCCATTGCCGCGCCGCTGATCGCCATCGGCCTTTCCGGGACGCGATGGGATTTCGTGAGCAAGCGACGACTGGTTTCGCCGATTGCGGCCTCGTTGTTCGAGCTTGTCGTCGTTTGGGTCTGGCATGCGCCTGCGCTGCGTTCCGCAGCGCAGGCATCGTTAACCGTAACGGTCGTTGAACAGGCAAGCTTCCTCGCTGCGGGACTTGTTCTCTGGATGTCCTGCCTTGGCGGAAACCGCGACGAGCAAGGTGCGGCGGGCGCGTTCGCGCTCCTGCTCACCTCCATCCATATGACCCTTCTTGGCGCGCTTCTCGCCTTGCCGCCGCGCCCGCTCTACGGGTTCGAAACCGTGACCTGCCTTGGCCTCACGTTGGAAGCCGGCCAGGACCAGCAGTTGGGCGGCGTCCTGATGTTGCTTATCGGTGCCGCGGTCTATCTGGCTGGCGGCGTGGCGCTTCTGGCGCGGCTGCTTTCGGCTCCCGCCGGCGGACAGAAATCGGGTGCGGGTTGATGGCGATTCGAAAGCGTCATCTGTTGATCGGGATCGCCGCCTTGCCGGTGGCGGCAGTGGTCTTTGCCTGGCTCGGCATCTTCAACGTCGCGGCAACCGGCGGGCATTGGCAAATCACCAACTGGTTTTTGCATTTCGCCATGCGCTCGTCGGTGCGAACTTATGCGCTCGGCGTGAAAGTGCCGCCGCGTGACATCTCGCTTCTTCAGCCGGCTGCCGGGCACTTCGCGCAAGGCTGCGCTTTCTGTCATGGTGCGCCGGGAGTTCCACCGTCGCCGGCCGCTCTTGCCATGTTGCCGACCCCACCCAATCTGTCGGGAGTGATCGGCGAATGGACCGATGCCCAACTTTTTCGCATCGTCAGGCACGGCGTCCGCTATACCGGCATGCCCGCCTGGCCAGCGCCGGAGCGGACTGATGAGGTCTGGGCGATGGTGGCTTTCCTTCGTGAATTGCCTTCACTGGACGCCAGGAAATATCACGAACTCGCCGAAGGATCGGCGAAGGCCGCGACAGCGCAGGAAACTGGCTTTGATGCTGCACTTGCCGGTTGTGCCCGTTGCCATGGATCGGACGGGATCGGGCGTGGTGAGGGGGTGCCGATTTTGGCCGGCCAATCCAGCGTGTATCTGCGGGCCAGCCTGGAGGCTTACGCCAAGCGCAAGCGGCCAAGCGGCATGATGGAAGTCGCGGTCGAGCAAGCAGGCGGCGGCACTTTTGAAGCGCTGGCGAAACATTACGCGGCTCAGCCGCGGCCAAGCCGTGCGCCTCTTGCCGCTGACCCGGCGCTTGTTGGGCGCGGCAAGGAGATCGCTGAGCGGGGCGTACCAGGAGACGGGGTTCCTGCCTGTCTTGGATGCCACGGCGGCACGCGCAAAAACCCGGCCTATCCGAACCTGGCCGGGCAGAAGCGATCTTATCTGGAAAACCAGCTGCGCTTGTTCGTGGGTGGCAAACGAGGCGGGACCGCCTACGCTCACATCATGGCGAAGGCGGTCAAGAATCTGAGCGAAACCGACATAAAAAGCGTGGCCGGCTACCTGGCTTCCATGGAGTAGGCGGCCGCTCGACCGGGTTCACCGGCCCGCTGGCTGGCCGCCGCTGCCGTCGGGAGGACGCTTGCGCCTTCGAGGGTGCGCAGCCAAAAGATGCGGCGGCTTGCCGTCGAAGTCGACATCGAGGCCGAACTCGATCGCTTCACCTGCGATCGCATCGATCAGTATCCTGTCGCCGAGGCTTCCGCATGACGGACACCGTCGGCGCAAGTCATCCAGCGCATTGGATGTCGATACTGGCCATCCGCCGCGATGGTTGAGGAGGTGCTGCAAAATGGCAGCTCGAACCGCTATTGGAAGTCTAGGAGGGGCAGATGTCATGGCTCACTCCCTGAGAGCTACTATGCTGACATCCATCGAAAAAAATAGCGAGTCACAACTTCACGCCTGCGCGTTAAAAGGACGCATTTTCATCTGACGACCTGCTCTCCCGCCGCAGTCGAACGAGGCGGCTATCGCAAGCTCAGGACGGTCTCCCTCTCGTCGCGCTCGCGCCCGCCGAGAAGAGCGGCGACGGACGCGATGAAGGCGCCGATCAGAAGCGACAGAGCCGCGACAAGCGAGAGTGTAAGCGTTGCCTGCCGTGCGGTGTCGGCTGCCTCCTTGGCCTGGGCTCTTGCCTCATCGATACGCTGCAGGACGCCGTTTACCCGGGCTTCCGCGTCCGCAGGGGCAAGGCCGGTGCGTGCGCTGACAAGCTGCGCCAGATAGGTGCGGTCCTCGGCAGATACTTCGCCTGCAACGGCACTGGACAGCAATATCCGCGAAGCTTCGCCCACCGCCGCCGCATCGCCTTCGGCACCCGGTGCACTCACCGCACCCGGATCGGCGCGCCGGAACAGCGAGTCGACGAAATAGCCGGTCAGGTTATTGTCCTCGCCGGTTGCGCCGTCCTGGCCCGAGGCGGCCGCACCGGCTCCCAGAGCCGCGCCCGAGACGACGGTTGAAGCCGCCTGCACACCGCTTCCCACCACCGACGACAGCGCTGATCCAAGGACGGCGGCGACGAGCAGCGTGGCCAATGCCCATGCCAGGAAGCCGTGCGCCGTATCGCGGAAGTAGACTTCGTCATCATGAATGCCGACCCATTTGGTGCGCAGCCTGCCGGTCAGATAGCCGCCGAGGGCCGAAGCGAGCCATTGCACCACGACAAGCCAGATTG
The DNA here is from genome assembly GCF_047739745.1 of Borborobacter xinjiangensis. Classification (NCBI taxonomy): domain Bacteria; kingdom Pseudomonadati; phylum Pseudomonadota; class Alphaproteobacteria; order Hyphomicrobiales; family Phyllobacteriaceae; genus Borborobacter; species Borborobacter xinjiangensis. The sequence continues at coordinate 128,146 of NZ_JBLLVA010000008.1, forward strand.
CAGCCGAGACGGCAAAGGTGGTGGCGGATATCCCTTCCGCGGACCATGGCGAAATCACGGTCAGGCCAAGCCCGGAGCCAAGCAGCATCAGGATGAGGGTAGCGGCTGATGCGGCAAGCGCGCCTGCGATGATGGGCCCCCACGCCACCGCGGAAGAAGATGCTTCTGTCGGCGCGACGACCTCAACGGATGACACTGTCGGCATGGCGATCTCCTAGCGCAGGAACAGCAGGATAAGAATGATGATGGGGATCGGTATGCCGATCAGCCAAAGCAGGATTGCGCGACCCATTGTATGTCCTCCTTGAAGACATCGGACCGAATGGCCCGCTGAACCAACCGCAAACAGCCATGAAAGTTCCAGCCGGGCCGTTCGATACCGTTCAGGGGAATTTCGGACGGAAGGCGGAAATCTTATGCCCGGATCGGAACCGCAGTTCGAACCCGACATTGTGAGACATCGACCACTCGACAACGGGAGTTCACAATGGCGAAAGAAAAAATGCTTGAAGACCTCTTCCACGACACGCTGAAGGACATTTATTACGCGGAACGCAAAATCCTGAAGGCATTGCCCAAGATGGCCAAGGGCGCCCAGGCACCCGATCTGAAGGCGGCTTTCGAGAAGCATCGCGACGAAACCGAACAGCATGTGGAACGGCTTCAGGAGGTGTTCGAAATTCTCGGCAAGCGGGCGCAAGGCAAGACCTGCCCGGCCATCGATGGCATCATCGAGGAAGGCGAGGAAGTCCTCGAGGATTACAAGAGCACGGCAGCGCTCGACGCCGGCCTGATTGCCGCTGCGCAAGCCGTCGAGCACTATGAGATCACGCGCTACGGCACTCTCAAGCGCTGGGCCGAACTGATGGGCAAGAAGGACGCCGTGAAACTGCTCGACGCCACGCTGAACGAAGAGGCCAAGACCGACGACGCATTGACCGCGTTGGCGGATGCGCTCGTCAACGAAAAGGCGCTTGGCAAGGCTGCTTGATCTTCAAGATTTTCGACACAGCGCCTCGTGGACAGAGCATCACGGGGCGCTGTTTTCTGTGGGAACCCAAATTCAATCCGCAATCCAAGCGATCGAGGCAGGATGGCAAAAAAGCCCAGCCTACGCAGGGCAATGGTGCGAGGGCGAGCAAGCTGCTGCGCCCTCGCACTCATAGAAGCTCTATTCTGTCTTAGTACCCGCTTGGGCAGCGACCGATATAACGGTTGCCGCGCGAGTCTCGATAGTAGCAATCGCCGGGTTCGTTCGCCCGCCCGATCAGCGCACCCGCTGCGGCGCCAACTGCGCCACCGACCAACGCACCTTCGGCGGTATTTCCCGGTGATGCGACCGCTGCTCCTACCGCCGCGCCGCCGAGGCCTCCGATCGCGGCCCCCCGTTCGGTTTGTGAGCAAGCGCTGATCGATGTAACGACGGCCAACAGAATGAATATCTTTTTCATAATTCGTTCTCCGAAAAGTCCCTCGACGAACGGAAATGCGCGAATGCGGAAATCGATCCATGTGGCGGCAACTGCTTGGTTTTCGCTGGAATGTTAGCGCAAGGGAACATAGCGGCGTTCCGTTGGTTCGAGGTCTTTCCAATGCGAGGAGAAAGACAATGAAAAGCATACTGATCAAGACTGCGGTGGCTTTGGCCCTCGGCATCGCGCCGGGCGTGGCGTTCGGCCAGACGGAAGTGATCAAGAAGAAGACGATGGACCAGACCGAGGGTCAGACGACAGCCCCCGCACAGGAAAGTGAAGGCGCCTCGCCGGATGGAGCTACCACGGGCGAGCAAACGCAAAGTGGCGGAACCGAAAGCGGAACGTCGGGCAGCGCGACAGGCCAATCCTCGTCGGATACCGATGCCGGAGCGACCGGCGGTGCAACTACCGGCCAGGATGCGCAGGGCCAGTCCACTACCGGCGAGCAGCCCGCGCAAACGCAGGAGGGCGGCGAGCAGGGCGGTACCACTGGCCAAAGCACCCAGCAGGGAACGACGGAAGGCGGCGCCACGACGGGCGAGCCGGCCGAGAGCGGACAGGAAGCCACAACACCCACCCAGGAAGAGTCCTCCGGCACCGCCGCATCCGAGGTGAATGTCACGGTCGAGCAGAAAACCGAAATCAGGCAAGTCATCACCGAAGCGGATGTCGAGCCGGTCCCGAGCGTCGACTTCGAAGTGAATGTCGGGACGGCGGTCCCGCAAACCATCACGCTCCATCCGCTACCGCCGCGCATCGTGGAACTGGTGCCGGCCTATCAGGGATATGTCTACTTCCTCCTGGCCGATGGCAGGATCATCATCGTTGATCCGGATTCGCACGAGATCGTCCTGATCATCGTGTAGCTCGTCTCGCACCGAAAGAGGCCCGCCTTCACACAGGGAGGCGGGCCTTTTTATTCAGTCGGCGCATGGCTTTTCAGGACTTTTTCTTGCGGCGTTTGAGCGGAAAGGTTGAATCGCCGTCTTCGTTTCCGGAAAGGACGCGAGGATTGGCACCGCTGACGCCGTCGTTCGACTTGCCGTGTTCGGTGCGAACAAACTGGCCCTTGGCGTCGCGTTCGACGGCTGGCTTGGGGTTCTTGCCTGCTTTGTTCTCGGGCATGTCAGGCGCTCCTTTCTCGATATTTTTGAAACCGCAGCCTTGCCGTTCGGAAACCGACCGGCTTGCGCAATGTTCCCTAAGGCCGCTCGCAGCAGTTCCCGAAACATGGAACAATCCGGCGGCGCAAAGGTTCGCCGTCTTTGTCAGGAAAGGTGATCACCATGGCCGCCAAACAAGGATCGCAACAAATCGCGAAATGGCCCGAGGAATCCCGCGAAGCCGCGCAACTTGTCATCCACCAATACGGCGAACCGGACGAAGCGAGCGAGACGCAACTGACGTGGCATCGACCCGGTCCGTGGAAACGGATCGTCGCGTCGAAAGCCTTCTTTCAGCACGACTTCCCCGCGCCGCACCAGGACTCCGTCGAATCCGTAATCGACTATCGGGTTCCGCCTGAAAAGTTCACGCAATTGGCCGAGTTTGACGGCAGCGTGATCGTCGAGCGCACCGCCGGAGAGGTTTCGGCCCGCTGTCACGACGAGCAGGCGAATTTCCTGGCGCTGAACCTCATGCATGACATCGTCACCGGGGCGAAAAGCGTTCAGCAGGCCAGAGACTACTATGCCAAGGAATTTGCCGATTTCCGGCGAAAGAAGCCGACGCCCTACATGGAAAAACTTCACTTTTCGCCCGGTGACGGCGACACCGCCGATCCCGACATTCGTCAGCTATCCGACGAGGATCTCGAGCAAGCCAAGCGGGAAGGCCAGCAACGCGGCTAGTGCGGACCGATCACGATCCGATCGCTAGTCGCGCCGAACGAACTTGTTGAAGCGGCTGGTGCCGCCATCCTGGGTTGTGTCCTGATAGAGGAATGCCAGGTCGTTTTCCTCGAAAATCTCGAAAAAGCGCTCCCAGCTTATTTCTTCCAGGCTTTCTTCAGGCTCGCCGAAATCAAACCTCAGAATGCCGCCTTCTTTAGCGTCGCCAACGCGCGATGGCTTTCCGCCGCGCTTCTCCGCCCAACGGCGAATTTCGTCATGGTCGGTGGTCGTCTTCGAAGCTGTCATGGTTCTCGCTCGCTGCTCTCGCCCGCCGCCTTCCACGTTCTGAACCCTGCTTGCCGACCATTGTTCCGCTGCGGGACATAAATTGTCTCGGCAGGTTCATCAAAGCCGCGACGGGGCACCGAGCGCCAGCTTCCGCTTCTTTCCGCCCCGCGCCACGATCGCGGCACCGACCGGCAGCTTCGATGCAGGCCGCCCGAGGCAGACATATCGCAGCCCATGCCGGGTCACCTCGCCCGGAGTGAACAGATTTCGATAGTCGACCAGCGTTTTTCCCTTCATGAGCGCCGACATCTCCCGCAGGTCGAGCGACCTGTACTGGTCCCATTCGGTCAAAACCAGCACCACATCGGCGCCGCGACTTGCGCTATAGGGGCAGTCGAAAAAGCTGACATTTTGAAGCCGCAGCCTTGCGGCGGCCATGGCCTGCGGATCGTGGGCCCTGACAGTCACGCCGGCACCCTGAAGGATCGGGATCATAGTGAGCGCGGGCGCTTCACGCACATCGTCGGTGTTGGCCTTGAATGCCAGTCCGAGAATGGTGATGCTCGCGCCTTGTGGCCTGTCGCCGAGTTCGGACAGCACCCGCCGCGCCAGCGCGATCTTGCGGCGCTCATTCTCCAGGATCAGCGTTTCGATCAGCGCTTGCGGTGCCTGATATTTCCGTCCGGCAGCGGCAAAGGCGCGTGTGTCCTTGGGAAAGCAGGAGCCGCCAAAGCCCGGTCCCGGCGAGAGGAAATCCTTGCCGATGCGCTTGTCGAGGCCGATGCCCCTGGCCACGGCCTCGATCTCGCCGCCGACCTTCTCGCAGAGATTGGCGACGTCATTGATGAAGCCGATTTTCAGCGCAAGAAAAGCGTTGGCGGCCTGCTTGACCAGTTCGGCATTGGCCGTGCCTGTAAGGATGATCGGCACCCCGCGTTCGGCCAGGGGCTGGTAGAGGTCTTCGAGGCGGGCCGAGGCGCGCCGATCGTCGGCGCCGATTACGATTCGATCCGGATGGAGAAAATCCTGGATGGCCGAACCCTCGCGCAGGAACTCCGGATTGGAGGCGACCGAGAAGTCGAGCCCGGCGCGCCCATCGGCGATTATTTCGCGCAGCCGTCTGCAGGTACCGACGGCGACGGTGGATTTTACCACCACCACCGCGTTAGGCTTCAGAACCGGCGCAATGTTGCTGGCCGCCGTTTCGATATAGGACACGTCGGCATCACCATCGACGCGCGCCGGCGTTCCGACGGCCAGAAAAACTGCATCCGCCTCGGCTGCGGCCGATGCGCCACGCTTGGAAAAATGCAGACGGCCCGCCGTGCGGTTTCGCGCGATCAGCTCCTCGAGGCCGGGTTCATAGATCGGCATCTCACCGCGGTTGAGCGCATCGATCCTGGCCGCGTCAACGTCCACGCAGATGACCGAATGTCCGATTTCAGCAAGGCAGGCGCCGGTGGTGAGACCCACATAACCGGCTCCGATCATTACGACTTGCATGGCATTTCCTGTTACTAATCAATATGACCAGGGTTCTGGAAACGCCCGCCTAACTATCGGCATCCGCGTCTGTTCCGCAGGGATCAACAAACCTTTCTGACCGCCCGGGAAGATGACCGGACTTGCCCTTCAACCGCGCGACGGGCCGGATTTCTCGATCTCGTCGAGCACCGCTTCCGGCGCCGCATTCTTTTGCAGGTCGTCCATTTCGTTCTCGACGCCGGTGGCGATGTTCAGGTGGGCGGCGATGGCCGAGATCATGGTGATGATCTTCGTCGCCTCGTGTTCGGCAAGGAGGCTGATCTGGAGGTCGAGATCGGCGCGCTTGTCATCGGCGGCAACCATCCTGTTCTGGCTGATCAGGACGAAGCTGGTTAGAAAGATGGCTTCGACGGAAGCCGCCATGGCCAGGACGACGAACGAGGGGTCCCACGGCCTCACCAAGGGGACCCATCCCAGATTGGCGGCAATCCAGAAACCGACGATGACGATGTGCAGGTAGACGAACTTCATGCTGCCGGCGAAATTGGTGATGATCGACGCGAGGCGATCCTCGAATCCGGCTAATTCCGTCTCGGCTTTCCGGCGGCGTACCATCGCCTGAATATTGCGTTCGAGCACCACCGCCAGCCTTTCTTCTTCGGTGCGGGCGGCGGTTGGCGCTTCGGCGTCTGCTCGGTCTTGCTCCGTCATGACCATGCGTCCTCCGCGTTGCGCTTTCTAACTGACGAGACGGCGGTCTGTTCATTGCAAGGCTCCGCGTGCCCGAACGGCAGGGGGAACAATTCAGCAGCTACTTAGTTGGGGTCGCCGAATTGGGGTCGGATTTGGACATCAGGAGCGCGCGTGAGAAAGATACTAGTCACCGGAGGCTGCGGCTTTATCGGGCGCTGCGTCACGAAAGAACTTCTGGCAAATGGATACGAGATACGTGTCCTCGACAACCTCGTCCAGCAGGTGCATGGCGAGGATGGCGTGTCCGTTCCGGCAGGTGTCGAATTGGTGAAGGCTGATATCCGCGATGCGGGAGCGGTGGCTGGCGCGCTGGAAGACATCGAAGCGGTCGTCCATCTCGCCGCCGAAGTGGGCGTTGGTCAATCAATGTATGAGATCGCCCGCTATGTCGGAGCGAACGAACTCGGCACCGCAGTCCTGCTCCAGGAAATGATCGGCCGACCGGTCCGGCGCATCGTAGTCGCCTCGTCCATGAGCGTTTACGGCGAGGGGCTCTACGCCCGCCCGGATGGCAGCCATCTCGGAAATGTCCGGCGCTCTTTCGCGCAGATCAGGGCCGGCCAGTGGGACCCAGTCACCGAAGACGGTCAGCCTCTTTTGCCGGTCGCCACCAGCGAAGACAAGCCGGTCGATCTCGCATCGATCTATGCGCTGACCAAATATGCGCAGGAACGCGCCGTCCTCATCTTCGGCGAGGCTTACGGGATCGAGGCGGTGGCGCTGCGGCTGTTCAACGTTTTCGGCCCAGGCCAGGCTCTTTCCAATCCCTACACGGGCGTGCTGGCCAATTTTGGCTCGCGGCTCGCCAATGGCCAGCGGCCGACGATCTTCGAGGACGGCGAACAGCGCCGCGACTTCGTACATGTCAGGGATGTGGCGCGTGCCTTTCGCCTCGCGCTTGAGCAGCCGCATGCGCCCGGCCACGTAGTCAATATCGGCAGCGGTCAGGCTTACACCATCTCGCAAGTGGCCAGGCTGCTGGCGCAAGCCATGGGCGTACCCGAAATCGAGCCGGAGTCTCTCGGCAAGGCGCGATCGGGCGACATTCGCAACTGCTTCGCCGACATTTCCCGCGCCAGGGAACTCCTGGGCTTTTCCCCACAGCTAAGGCTGGAAAACTCGGTGGACGAGCTGGCCGAATGGATAGGAGCGGCCGGGGCGGTGGACCGCGGTTTTGAAATGAGACGCAATCTGGAAGAACGGGGACTGGTGTTGTGAGACGTGCGAACGGCAATTTGCCCGCGCCGGCAGTGGCGCGCGGCACCTCGCCGATCCTGATCACGGGGGGCAGCGGCTTTATCGGCTCGAACCTCGCCGCCCGTTTTCTCGCCGATGGCGAGGAGGTGATCGTCCTCGACAATCTCAGCCGTGCGGGCGTTGCGCAGAATCTCGCCTGGTTGCGCGAAAACCATGGCGACAGAGTACACCTGCTTCAAGCCGACATTCGCGACCTTGAAGCGATACGGCCTGCCTTCAGCGATGCTCGGGCTGTCTTCCATTTCGCCGCTCAGACCGCGGTCACCACCAGCTTGGCTGAGCCGGTCGAGGATTTTGAAGTCAATGGTCGCGGAACGCTGAACGTGCTCGAGGCGGCGCGCCACAGCGGCCGGCGCATGCCGGTGATCTTCGCCAGCACCAACAAGGTCTACGGCAATCTGGACGATCTTTCCATGGTCGAGGCTGGCGACCGCTACGTGCCGGCCGATGACGCCATGCGCAGATATGGCATTGATGAAACGCGCGGGCTCGATTTCTGCAGCCCCTATGGCTGCTCCAAGGGTGTCGCCGACCAATATGTGCTCGACTACGCCAAATCCTACCGGCTGCCGACCGCGGTGCTGCGCATGAGCTGCATCTACGGTCCGCGCCAGTTCGGCACGGAAGACCAGGGCTGGGTAGCACATTTCCTTATCCGGGCTCTTCGCCACCAGGCGATCTCCATCTTCGGCGATGGCAAGCAGGTGCGCGACATACTGCATGTCGACGATGCGGTGGCCGCCTATCGGGCGGTGCTGTGCCAAATCGATCGGGTGCAGGGCCAGGCTTTCAATCTCGGCGGCGGCGCGAGCAATGCCGTGAGCTTGCGCGGCCTGTTGCGGGAGATCGCGCGCATAACCGGCAAGGACGTGCCGATAAGCTATGGCGACTGGCGCAGGGGCGATCAGCTCTATTTCGTCGCCGACACCCGCCGACTGCAGACGGCCCTTGGCTGGCGCCCGACGGTCGGCTGGCGTGAGGGCCTGCGCGACCTCGCCCTCTGGCTTGCCGAGTACCGCTCGTCCGAGCAGGCGGAAATTCCGGAGCGGAGGATAACCGCGTGAAAATAGCGCTTGTAAATCCCTGCTGGAGCTATGAGGGCAGCATTTATTTCGGCTGCCGTCACGAACACCTGCCGCTCGAGCTCGGCTACGCCGCGGCGCTGTTGCAGGATCAGGGACACAAGGCGCTGATGCTCGACGGCCTGCTGCAAAAGCTCGACAATGATGCGCTTGCCGAGCGGGTCGCCGGCTTCGATCCGGACATGACGGTGGTTACGACCGCACCGACCTACCTGTTCTGGCGCTGCGCACCGCCGGAACTGCGCGTGCCGGCCGAATTCCTGAATGCGCTCGGCAATCGCGGCGGTGCGACGGTCGCTGTCGGGCCGCATGGCTCGGCCACGCCTGCCACCACGCTCCGTAAGCTCGGCGTCGACCTCGTGGTGCGCGGCGAATGCGAGGAGATCATAGCTCGCCTTGCCGAGTCGGAGGACTGGCGCGCCATTCCCTCGACCGCTCATCTCGATGATGGCGAGCTCGTCTGCAATGGCGGCAATCACGCCAGCGCCTTTGTCGACCATAAGCCGCTCGAATGGCCTGCTGATTGGCTCGCCAATCATTGGCACCATCATCATCGTTTCGATGAAAACCGCCGGGGATACGGTGCCGAGGTCGAGGCTTCGCGCGGCTGCCCATATGATTGCAGCTTCTGTGCGAAGATCGATTTCCGCGATGCATATCGCCGGCGCAATCACGACGCCATCGTCGCGGAGATAGACCGTCTCATCGATCAAGGCGTCGGCTACATCTACTTCATCGACGAGATTTTCCTGCCGCAGAAGGCGTTGCTGGAGGCCCTGGTCGATCGCGACGTGCAGTTCGGCGTCCAGACCCGCATCGATCTCTGGAAGCCGGAACTGCTCGAATTGCTCGGTGCCGCTGGCTGCGTTTCCGTCGAGGCGGGTCTTGAAAGTCTGACGGTCGAAGGCCGCGAAATGCTGGCGAAGCGCTGCCGGCTCGACACCGAAGCGCTGGCCGAGCTGCTGATCAAGACGCGCCGCCACGTGCCTTTCGTCCAGGCCAATCTGATCGGCGTCGTGACCGACGACAAGTCTCTTGTCGACTATTGGCGCGATCGCCTGATCTCGAACGGCGTGTGGGCCAACGAGCCGGTGCCGCTTTATCCCTATCCGAGCTCGCCGCATTACCGGCGGCTTTGGGGCGAGCCGGACGATCGCGCCTGGGAGCGCGCCCACGAACATTATCTGGCATCGTTCCAAAGCTTCAGCGACCTGCAGGACAAGCAACCGCTGCCCCTGCCGGTATTGGAGGACGCGTGCTGCAACGCCTGAGCGCCCCCCGCCGCATCCTGATGACGCTCGACGCTGTCGGCGGGGTCTGGCGCTATGCAATGAATGTAGCGGCGGGGTTGCGAGATGTCGGCATCGAGACCGTCTTCGCCGGTCTCGGTCCGGCTTCTTCCATAGAGCAGCGGCGGGAAGCCGAGCAGCTTGGCGATCTCGTTTGGATCGAAGCGCCGCTCGACTGGACTGCAAGTGCCGAGAGCGAGTTGAGGGATGTGCCTGAACTCATCGCGGCGCTCGCAAGCGAGAAAAAGGCGGATCTTCTCCATCTCAACCTGCCGTCACAGGCTTGGCGCATGCATGCGTCCTGTCCGGTGGTCGTCGTTTCCCATTCCTGCGTGGTCACCTGGTTCCATGGCGTACGTGGCGAGGCGGTGCCGTCGGCATGGGCATGGCACGAAAAGCTCAATCGCGCCGGTTTCGAAAATGCCGATGCGGTGGTGGCGCCAAGCCGCAGCCACGCCGACATGCTTTTGGCCTGCTATGGCGCCATTCACGGTCTTTCCGTCGTGCCCAATGCAATTGCCACATGCCCGTTTGCCGCGAGCAAGCAAGATTACGTATTCGCGGTCGGCCGGTGGTGGGACGAGGGCAAGAACGGGCGGGTTCTCGATTGCGCGGCGCGGGAAATGAAATTGCCGGTGCGGATGGTGGGCCCGACGACCGGCCCGAACGGACAGTCGGTCGAGATCAGCCATGCTGAGAAACTCGGTGAATTGCCCAATCAGGCGGTGCGCCGGCTGATGGGCCGCGCCGCGATCTTTGTCTCGCCCAGCGTCTATGAGCCTTTCGGCCTGGCGGCGCTCGAGGCGGCGCAGGCCGAGGCCGCGCTCGTGCTTTCCGACATTCCGACCTATCGCGAATTCTGGGATGGAGCCGCTCTCTTTGCCGATCCCGGCGAGCCGGAAGGATTCGCCGACGCGGTGAACCGTCTGGCCCGGGACGCTGCGCTTCGCAGCGCGCTTGCTTCAAGGGCGAGCGCCAGGATGAGGCGCTTTTCGCCGCAAACCCAGGCGCGCGCTTTGCTGGACGTCTACACAAGCGCCGCCGCTCGGGCTTCGAGGCAGCGGGCCGAGGTTATGGTGTAGCCATGCGCTTTCTCCTGTACACACATTCTCTGGTCTCGGATTGGAACCACGGCAACGCGCACTTCCTGAGAGGCGTGATGCGCGAACTGATCGCACGCGGCCACGACGCCATTGCGCTGGAGCCTGAACATGGCTGGAGCCGGCGCCATCTCGTCGCGCAGAATGGCAGCGTCGCGACTGAGCGTTTCGAGCGTGATTTTCCGACCTTGCGTACTCAGGTCTATGACGAGGATTTCGACCATGAAGCGGCGCTGGCCGTCGCCGACGTGGTGATCGTGCATGAGTGGATCGAGCCCGAACTGGTCGCCCGGATCGGCCGGGCACGGCGGGAAGGCGGCGCCTTCACCCTCTTCTTTCACGACACACACCATCGCGCGGTGACGGCGACAAGCGATATCGCCGATCTGATGTTGCAGGACTATGACGGCATTCTGGCCTTCGGGGAAACGCTGCGGCAGCGCTATGTCGATGCCGGATGGGGTCCGCGGGCCTTCACCTGGCATGAGGCCGCTGACGATCGCCTGTTTCGTCCCTTGCCCGAGGTCGAGAAGACCGGCGACCTGGTGTGGATCGGCAATTGGGGCGACGAGGAACGCAGCGCCGAGATTGGCGCTTTCCTGATCGAGCCGGCACGCCGTTTGTGCATCGATGGCACCGTGTACGGCGTACGCTATCCCGACCAGGCCTTGATCGCGCTGGACGAGGCCGGCTTGCGCTATCGCGGCTGGATCGCGAATGCGGATGTACCGCATGCGTTCGCCGGGCATCGGGTGACGATCCATGTGCCGCGTCGTCCCTATCTGGATTCGCTGCGCGGCATTCCGACAATCCGCGTCTTCGAAGCTTTGGCTTGCGGTATTCCGCTGATTTCAGCGCCCTGGGATGATGCGGAAAACCTGTTCCGTCCCGGTAAGGATTTCCTCTTTGCGCAGGATAGCGACGAGATGACCGGCCTTCTGGCTCAGGTCCTGAACGATGCCGACCGCGCCGCCGAACTCGCTGCTTCGGGACTCGAAATCATCAGGACGCGTCACACCTGCCGACACCGTGTCGACGAGCTTTTCTCCATTCTCGCGGCGTGTGGAACGGCCCGCGTTCTCGACCAGCTAATACCCATGGAGGCCGCACAGTGAGGATCGCTTTCTATGGTTCCAGCCTGCTGTCATCCTATTGGAACGGAGCCGCGACCTATTATCGAGGCCTGCTGCGGGCGCTCGCCGGATTGGGCTACGACATCACCTTCTACGAGCCGAATGTCTATGACAGGCAGGCGAACCGGGACATCGATCCGCCGGACTGGTGCAAGGTCGTGGTTTATGACGGCACCGTCGAGGCCGTGAAGGCGACCGCGCTCGAGGCGGCAAGTGCTGATATCGTGGTGAAGGCCAGCGGGGTCGGCTTCGAGGATGACGCCCTTCTCGATGCGGTGCTGATCGCCGCTCGGCCGCAGGCACTGAAGGTCTTCTGGGATGTCGACGCGCCGGCGACGCTGGCGGAGTTGCGGGAGCGATCGGATCATCCGCTTCACCGCGCACTCAAGCGCATCGATCTGGTGCTGACCTATGGCGGCGGCGCACCGGTGGTCGAAGCCTATCGTGAAATGGGGGCGGCGGACTGCATTCCGATCTACAACGCGCTGGACCCGGAAACTCACCATCCCGTGCGGTCGGATGCGCGCTTTTCCGCCGACCTTGCCTTTCTTGGCAACCGCTTGCCGGACCGCGAGGAGCGCGTCGATTCCTTCTTCTTCGAGCCAGCCGCCTATCTGCCGCGGCTTTCCTTCCTGCTCGGCGGTTCGGGCTGGGCCGACAAGCCTATGTCCGGCAATATCCATTATATCGGCCATGTGCCGACCCGCGACCACAATGCCTTCAACGTCAGTCCGAGGGCTGTCCTCAACATCAGCCGGGCCAGCATGGCGCTGAACGGCTTTTCGCCGGCCACCCGCGTGTTCGAGGCAGCCGGGGCCGGCGCCTGCCTGATCACCGATGCCTGGATCGGCCTCGAGCAATTCCTGGCCGAAGGCGAGGAAGTTCTGGTGGCCCGCGACGGCAAGGACGTCGCCGCGTTGCTTCAGGAACTGACCGACGCACGGGCGCGGGAAATCGGCCGGAACGCGCTCCGCCGTGTGCTTCGAGACCATACCTACGCGCAGCGCGCCGCTGAAACCGATCGGATTTTCCGGCGGTTTGTGCGCACGCCTGCCGTGGAGGCGGCCGAATGAGCGACCTCCCGCTGGACATCGTGGTCGTCGGCCTCTCGCTTTCCTCATCCTGGGGCAACGGGCATGCAACGACATTTCGAGGGTTGTTACGCGGCCTGGATGCGCTCGGCCATCGGGTCTTGTTCCTGGAGCGCGACGTGCCCTGGTATGCGCGACATCGCGATCTGGCCATGCCGGACTTCTGCGAGCTGGCTTATTACGACGGGGTCGACGATTTGCGCGAGCGCCTCGCCGGGCGCGTGTCCGGCGCGGACGCGGTGATCGTCGGCTCCTTCGTGCCGGAGGGCGTCGCAATCATCGACATGATCGCGAGCCTGCGGCCCGCCTGCCTCTGCTTCTACGACATCGATACGCCGGTCACGCTGGCGAAGCTTGCTCGGCGCGACGAGGAATATTTGGCCGGCCGGCAGATTGGGCTGTTCGACATCTATTTCTCCTTTACCGGCGGGCCGGTGCTGCAGCGCTTGCAGGACTGCCACGGTGCGCGTCGCGCCGCCGCCCTTTACTGTTCCGTCGATGCCTCGCGCTATCGCCCGACAGGCGAGCCGGTCCGATGGGACCTTGGCTATCTCGGCACATACAGCGCCGACCGGCAAAAGACGCTGGAGCAGTTTCTGATCGAACCGGCGCGGCTGTTGCCGCAAATGCATTTCGTCGTCGCCGGCCCGCAATACCCGTCCGGCATCGATTGGCCGGCCAATGTCGAGCGGATCGAACACCTGCCGCCGAAGGATCATCCATCTTTCTATAGCCGGCAGCGTTTCACGCTCAACGTCACCCGCGCCGACATGATTGCCGCCGGCTGGTCGCCCAGTGTCCGGTTGTTCGAGGCTGCTGCTTGCGGAGCGCCGATCATTTCCGATTTCTGGGAAGGGCTCGGCACGCTTCTGCCTGAAGGCGAAGCGTTGCTGGTGGCCCGCACAACCGACGATGTCGTGCGACTGCTGACCTCCATGCCCGAAGACCGGCGCAAGGCGATGGCCACTGCCGCCCGGGAGCGTGTGTTGAGCTCCCATACCGGGGATATGCGCGCGGCTCAGCTGATCGGGCATCTGCGGAAAGTCCGCGATGGGGGCAAGGCGATCAAAACCGAGGATCATGCATATGCTGACACGCACGACGCAGCGTGAAAAAACCGTGCTTGTTGCCGGTGGTGCCGGTTTCGTCGGCTCGCATCTTTGCGAGGCGCTCCTTCAGGCCGGCCGCAACGTCATCAGCGTCGACAACTACCTGACCGGCCTCCAGCGAAACATTGCGGACCTACGCGGCTTTGCCCGCTTCACCTCAATCGCTCACGACATCTGCGATCCGCTGGAAATCGATGGACCGATTGACGCGATCTATAATCTCGCCTGTGCCGCGTCGCCACCTGCCTACCAGGCCGATCCGGTCCACACGATGATGACGAACGTGCTCGGCACCAAGACGCTCCTCGATCTTGCCGAACGCCATGGCGCCACTTTCGTGCAGGCTTCGACCAGCGAAGTCTATGGCGATCCCGAACAGCACCCGCAGCGGGAGGACTATCGAGGCCATGTCAACTGCACCGGCCCGCGCGCCTGCTACGATGAGGGCAAGCGTGCGGCTGAAGCTCTTTGCTTCGACTTCCTGCGGGCCGGACGAGCCGATGCCCGCGTGGCGCGGATATTCAACACCTACGGCCCGCGCATGCGGCCCGACGACGGGCGCATCGTCTCCAATCTCATCGTCCAGGCGCTCAAATCCGAGCCGCTGACCATCTACGGGAGCGGCCAGCAGACGCGCTCCTTCTGCTATGTGTCCGATCTGGTGCGCGGCCTCATGGCATTGATGGATGCCTCGGCTAATCCGGAAATGCCGATCAATCTCGGCAACCCGGCGGAGTTCACCATCAACGAACTGGCAGACAAAGTGGTCGCGCTCGTCCCGACCGGGTCGCCACGGCTCTACAGGCCGCTGCCCTGCGATGATCCGCAACGCCGGCGTCCCGACATCAGCCGTGCCAGGAAGACGCTCGGCTGGGCGCCGGACGTGACCTTGGCGGAAGGGTTGCCAAGGACCATCGACTGGTTCGCCTCCGTGATTTCCAGGCCCGCCCGTCCGGCGGGAATGGCCAGGCAGTCGGCGCGCTGAGGCTCAAAAGCCATCCTTTCGGAACAAACCGCCAGGGCGCGCGGTTTGACCGCGACGAGAGGTGCATCATGGAAAAGATCGAGGAAATCGACGCGATGTGCGAACGACAGAAGGAGGATTTCCTTCGCCGCTCTTCACTGACCTATCTTGAGTGCTGCATAAGCCTGATGCTCACCCATATGAGCGTCGAGGAGGTAGCCGCCATCCTCGAGCGGCAGGCCGAAACACTCCGTGAATTGGACTAGTCGGCTCAGAAGCTGCGTGGCGGCACGAACAGGCAGATAGTGCGACCGTCGTCGGCACCGTCGGCCGAACACCAGTGATATTCGCCGTCCGGCGAATCTTTCACCCGCCCGTCCTTATAGGACAGGACCTCGCCAGTACCGATGATGACATAGCCTTCCGGCCGTTCCGAAATGGCCTTGTGCGCAACCTCGCGGCAATCCTGATTGGAACAGCAGTTCAGCGGATAGGCCCAGCCGGAGGGCGCCTGATGGGCGCGTGCCGGCGGGGAGCCCGCCAGCGCCAAGGCGACGGCTGATGGCAGCAGCAGGAAGAACACCTTCGCACCCCGGGACTGCAATGAAAACGTGGATCGAAAAAGAAGATGAAGGCTCTCGCGCAACATTGTAGGTCTCCTTCTGCCTCAAACATTTGCAGCGGAGCCATGTTCCCGCGCCCAGGGCAGGCTTGTTCAACAATTGTGCCGATCGGACATGAAGGGTGTAGGGTCCTGCTTAGCCGTCAAGGAAGCCGGCGAGCCGGAGCTGATATCGGCGACTGGCCGTCGTCGTTCTGGCAGTTTCTGCGGAATTGAGGCCGCCTGCGAGTGTCCAAAGGCCCATTTGGAAGGCCAGATAGCAAGGGGTCATCACCGTCACCAAACCACGCTCCACTGTCCGCCCGCTCTGTCGTTCGACAAGTTGGCAGAGCCGTGCAAGTTCGGCCGGCGACAGATCGTGCTCGACCGCCGCTCCGGCGATATCCCAGGCGATATCCTGGCAGCCGACGAGATCGTGAGCCGAGCTGTGATCGAGCCCATCCACCTTCATGAGCCGGCCATCGCGCAGCCGCAGCCATTCCCAGGCATGCAGGCGGTTGTCGCTGTCGATCCTGTGAATTGAAAGATCGCCGGCAGCGCCGATGCGCCCGAAGAAAAGATTGAGCTGATCCGCGCGGTGGCCGCCGAGGGCCTGTTCTGTGTTGTGGCAAGCCATTTCGAACAGCGCCTGCAGACTGGCACCGCCATTGGCGGCGTCGAAGCCGGCACGCAGGCCAAGATACCGCCCAAGGCTGTCGATCAGCTGGTTCTTGTCGCATGTCCCAACCTCCAGCGCCGCGCCCTCGACCCAATGCTGGACAAGGAAGCCGTGGCAGAGGCCGGCGACTTCGGGCGCGAAGCCGGCCCGATGCAGCCTATGTGCCTTGTGCAGCTTGCGCTCACCCTCCGCACCGAGCCCGGAGAACTTGGCAAGCCATTGCTTCCCGCCGGCGCGAGCCAGAAATTTACGGCGTTCCAATCGCGGGTCGGCCGGCGGCCACAGGTGCTCGCCGCGATAGCGCAGATGCCGCCACGCGCCGCCGGAAATGTCCTGCAGCGGCTCGTCGAGCGGACCTATGAGATCGGTAATCCAGGTCTCCAGCCGATGTTCGCGGCTCGGCGATTGGGTCAGCGCTTCGTCGAACTCCACGACGTGGCGATGGCCGTGCGACCAGCGCCGGCGGTTCTCAGGGCTGGCCTGCGCGCCCGGACTTCCGCTGTGGCTGGGAAAGAAATGGATGCGCCGACCGGCAACGCCACGGCTTTCCAGCCAGTCGGCGACCGCGGCAAAAGAACTTCCCGACAGGCCGGGGCCTTCGTCGACAATGGCGAAATCGCGCGTCGTGATTGCCGTCAGTTCCGTGGCGAGTTCGGGTCCGATGCTTACCTTGCGTCGAAACGGGTGGCCTGTCGGGCGCAGCGTAACGGGCCGCCTTGCACCGAGCGCGGTTGCCACCATGGCGGCGAGGCCGGTGCCGATGCTGCGGATGCCGATGACGCAACAGTCCGAGCCGAGCGCCGAGGCTATCGCCGCGTCCAGGTAGGTCTCCGGATAGAGTGCGTAGAAGGCGTAGCCCTCCGGCCTCCTGACATCGAGAAGGCCGGAATAATCGAGTGCTTGCAGCAGTAGGCCGGCGGATGCCGGCACGGTCACCGGAGTGTGGAAACCGTCGCGCCATGACTGCTTGATTGCCGAGGCGATCGAAAGCAGCAGGCGGGCGCCGATCTCCTGCCGATGCGAGCCGGCGTCGAAGCCGCGCTCCTTGAACTCGGCGTCGGCTATCGCCTGCACGAACGCGCCGGCCTCGATGAAGGCCCCGACCAGGGCGGCGTGGCGTTGCAGGCCGGGGGTCATCACCTCGATTTTGTTCAACGCCTCGGCAAGCGAGAGCCGCAGCGCTGAAGCGTTTTCCGTGCGTTCGATGTCGCCGTACACCAGCATGGTTTAGTCCCTACGGTTGTCGGATCCCGAACCCGGTCGAAGCGAAATTGATCCGTAGCCGGTGCCCGACGGAACCCCTGGGCAGCAAAGGGAACAATAGCTTTGTCGGCTGGTTAGGCCCGGGAACTTACCTCCGGGCAGATAGTGGGAAATCCAGATGACATCCAAAACCGTTCGCATCGGCATTGTCGGGGTGGGAAACTGCGCGTCCTCGCTGGTCCAGGGCTTGACCTATTATCGCGACGCCAATGGCAATGAGCCGGTCCCCGGTTTGATGAATGTCGAACTCGGCGGATATCATGTGCGCGATGTAGAGGTCGCGTGCGCTTTCGATGTCGCCTCGAGCAAGGTCGGTCGCGACGTGGCCGAAGCGATCTATGCGCCGCCCAACAACACCCATCGTTTCGCGGAGGTGGAGCGAACCGGCGTGCGGGTCGCGCGCGGCAACACTCTGGATGGCATCGGCAAATATCTGCTCGACGAGATAGAAGAAGCCGACGAGCCGGTGGCCGATGTTACCGATATCCTTGATCGCAGCAGAACCGACGTGCTCGTCTCCTACCTTCCGGTGGGCTCGCAACGCGCCACCGAGTGGTATGCCGAACGGGCCCTGGAAGCCGGTTGCGCCTTCGTCAATTGCATTCCGGTTTTCATCGCCTCATCGGCGCCATGGCGCGAGCGTTTCGAGCAGCGCGGCCTGCCCTTGATCGGCGACGACATAAAAAGCCAGGTCGGCGCCACCATCGTCCATCGCCAACTCGTCAACCTTTTTCGCGAGCGCGGCGTGCGGGTCGACCGGACCTATCAGCTCAATTTCGGCGGCAACACCGATTTCCTGAACATGCTGGAGCGGGAACGCCTGGAATCGAAGAAGATCTCCAAGACCCGATCGGTCACGAGCCAGCTCGATATGCCCTTGGCGCCCGAAAACGTCCATGTCGGACCAAGCGACCATGTTCCGTGGCTCACCGACCGAAAATGGGCCTATATTCGCTTGGAAGGTACCACCTTCGGCGGGGTGCCGCTCAATGCCGAACTCAAGCTCGAAGTGTGGGACTCGCCGAATTCGGCTGGCGTGGTCATCGATGCGGTGCGCTGCGCCAAGCTGGCGCTCGACCGCGGTCTTTCCGGCGCTCTGGTCGGCCCCTCAAGCTATTTCATGAAGTCGCCGCCCGAACAGTTCATCGATGCCGTGGCGCGCGAGCGGACGCTGGAATTCATAGCAGGAAAAAGCCAAACGGGGCGTGGCGCGCACCAGTGACCACCACTTTCTTTCTCATCCGCCATGCGGCTCACGACATGTTCGACGATCGGCTGGTCGGGCGGTCGGAGGGTGTTTGCCTGAGCGAGGCGGGGATGGGGCAAGCCATCCTCCTGGCCGAGCGCATGCGCCGCGAACGCTTCGACAGCGTGGTTTCGAGCCCGCGTGAGCGTACCTGCGAAACAGCCTCGGTGATCGCCGCTGCCTGCGGCATAGGCGGCGTCGAGATCGATCCGGATCTGGACGAGGTCGATTTCGGCGAGTGGTCCGGCAAGACCTTCGAGGAGCTAAGCCTTGATCCGCGCTGGCAGCATTGGAACGACGAACGGGGCTTGGCGAGCACGCCGGCAGGCGAAACCATGCAGAATGTCCAGCACCGGGTGGTCTGCTGCATGGACAGGCTCGCCAAGACCAACCGCAATCGGGCCCTCGTTCTCGTCAGCCATGCCGAGGTGATCAAGGCAGCGGTGTGCCACTATCTCGGGCTGCCTCTCGACAACTGGTTCCGCTTCGACGTCGCTCCGGCCTCGATCACCACGGTTGTGACGGGAGGCTGGGGCGGAAAACTGATCGGCCTCAACGAGCCGGTTGCCTGACCGCAACCGGCCGCGGGTGCGGGCGGCCGCAGCGAAAGGATAGTCTGCATGCAGCTTTCCAGCAGTGAGATACGCCGCCAGGTCGAAGCGCTCGGTCCGTGGTTTCACAATATCGATCTTGCCGGCGTCGAAACCGCACCGGGCCATTTCCTCGGCAACTACCCCTATGTGAAATGGCGGAAATTTGCCGACGCTATCCCAGCCGACCTGACCGGACGCACCGTGCTCGACATCGGATGCAATGCCGGCTTCTACTCCATCGAAATGAAGCGCCGGCGCGCCGAGCGCGTGGTCGGAATCGACTTCGACGATGCGTATTTGGCCCAGGCCCGCTTCGCCGCTTCTGTCGCCGGCGTCGAGATCGAGTTTCGACGGCTGTCGGTCTACGACCTGGGCCTGCTCGGGGAGAAGTTCGACGTCGTTTTGTTCATGGGCGTTCTCTACCATCTGCGCCACCCGCTCCTGGCGCTCGACATCATCCGCGACTACGTGGCAGGCGACATGCTGGTGTTCCAGTCGATGCAGCGCGGCAGCGATGCGGTGACCGTCGTCGAAGCGAACTACCCCTTTTGGGAACGGGAACATTTCGACGAGCCCGGATTTCCAAAGCTTCACTTCGTCGAGCATCGATATGCCGACGATCCGACCAATTGGTGGATACCGAACCGCGCCTGCGTGGAGGCGATGCTGAGGAGCGCCGGCTTCAGCATCATCAGCCGCCCCGAAGACGAGGTCTATATTTGCGGGCTTGCCGAAGTACCGGATGGTTGTGGCCTGCCCGGCGCGACGACGAGGCAGGCATGATCGAAGCAGCGATGATATGGAACGAGCCCAATAACAAATCGCATTGGGACCCGGAGCTCGACGCGGAATGGCTCCGCTTTTCGGAAATGGCCATTCTGGCCGCTGATGCGATTGCTCACGAAAATCCCCGCCTGACGAAAGTGCTGGGCGGCATTTCGCCGATCGATCCGGCGTTCATCGGCCGCATGTCCGCTCACGGCGTGCTGGATCATGTCGATGCCGTTGCGGTGCACGGCTTTCCGCTCGACTGGAACTTGTGGCAGATTCACGAATGGCCGGCCAAGCTCGAAGAAATCCGCGCCGTCACCGACCTGCCGGTATGGGTGAGCGAAGTCGGCGTCTCGAGCTTCGGTGCGGAAGAAGTGCAGCTCTGGGGATTGCAGCGCACGGCCGAACTGCTGGTCGGCAAGTCGCCGCGCATCCAATGGTACAGTCTCTATGACCTGCCGAGCACCTGGGAGGCGACGACGCGCCATCGGGAGGCGGAGGGCTCGTCCTACTACCGGCACTTCCATATGGGCCTGTTGCGGGAAGACGGCTCGCCGAAGCCCGCACTCGATCGGTTCGCGCGCTACACGCCTGACATCGGCATCGTGCAGTGGTTCCATTTCGAGGACCACCGGCTGGACGACGCTGTCGGATGGCTGAAGCGTCTCGGTGTGAAGTCGCTACGAACCGGCCTCTCCTGGGCCGACAGCTTTCGGCCGAATGCGCTCGGCTGGTTCGATCGCCAGATGGAGGCGCTCGCCGATTTCGATGTGACCGTAACCTTCTGCTTCACTCCCGAACATCGCGGATTGATGCCCCACCATACAAGCCCGCCGCTGGTTCCCGAGGAGTTTGCGCAATTCTGCGCGGAAATGATTCGGCGATATGCCGGGTCTGGACTGGATGCGGCCGGGTTGCGGCACCCGGCGGCCTGAAGGGGGCGCTTTGTCCAGCGTTCAGGTCCCCGCAAGCATATTTCAGGCTCTCTATTGCAAATTTCCGCGACTCCACCGATCTTTGCAATGAAGGGCTTTAACCTATGTTATGGGGCTTTGGATGCCGCGATCGAGCACCGATGTTGAACTGCCGAATGAAGCCGGTCCGCTCGAGCCTGCGCTTCTCGACCTGGAAATTCGCATGCTCCTGACCGAGATCGAAAGAGAGAAGACTCCCAACAGGCTTCTCGTCTTGGCCGAGCAACTGCAGGGGGCCCTTGCCGCCAAAAGGCAGCGTTCGAGCCCCAATTGAGTCACCGTCGACTGGCGCTGTGCGTTGCCGGCGCCGTTGAGACGACGGACGTTTCGAAGAGCGTCTGTAGTGACTTTTCCCCGAGTTCATCGAGAAGCCTCAGACGCGCGCGGCTAAGTCTGCTCTTGACGGTTCCGACCGCGCATCCGCAGATGCCGGCCGTGTCTTCGTAGCTCGTTCCAAGCACGCCGATCAGCACAAGGACCTCTCTTTGTTGCTGGGGCAGCCGCTGGATCGCATGTTTGAGTTCCAGCGCCCGGATGGACCATTCCTGCGAAGCCATCATCACAGGCTTTCCCGAAATACAGTCGATACGACCGGGAGCCTCTCGCATGTAGGATTTGATGCGAGTGTAGAATGTATTGCGCATGATGGTGAATAGCCAGGATTTGAGACTTGTGCCCGGCGAGAACTGATCTATCGCGGCAAGTCCTTTTGTCAGGGTTTCTTGTACAAGATCGTCAGCGTCGGAAACTTCGTGACAGAAGGTGCGGGCAAAGGCACGAAGTGCCGGAATCAAGCTGACGATCTCGTCGTCGGAATCGCGTTGTCGACTCCGATCAGCTTTCCGCGGCGGCCGCATTATAGCAGTGCCTCCCTTCAATAGTTTATAGCGCTGAATGGCTCGAAGAAGCGTCAGAGGAACGAGGTGAAGCCTCAATGGTTCCCGGCCTCCAAGCAACATTCCTTCGACCCTCTTCACCCTTCCATCGAGGACGGAACCTTTTCAGGCAGTGGAGGTTCGGGGCGTCTTCAGACGGTGGCCGCCCCCCTCAACGCGACGGGAGAAGGAAAAATGAAGGCCTTGGTTTGGCACGGCACGAAGGACATCCGTTGCGAGGAAGTACCGGACCCGCAAATAGAGCAGCCTCGCGATGCAATCGTCCGCGTCACCAGCTGCGCCATCTGCGGCTCCGATCTCCATCTCTATGACGGCTACAATCCCGCAATGAAAAGCGGCGACATCATGGGCCATGAATTCATGGGCGAGGTCATGGAGGTCGGCGCCGGCAACAAGCGTCTCAAGACAGGCGATCGCGTCGTGGTGCCCTTCACCATCGCTTGCGGGGAATGCGAACAATGCCGCCGCGGCTATTTCTCCGTTTGCGAACGATCCAACCGCAAGCGCGATCTGGCGGAAAAGGCTTTCGGCCATTCGACCGCCGGGCTGTTCGGTTACTCGCACCTGACCGGCGGTTATCCGGGTGGCCAGGCCGAGTATGTTCGGGTGCCATATGCCGACGTCACCCCTGTGAAGGTGCCGGATACTTTGACAGACGAACAGGCCCTGTTCCTGGGCGACATATTTCCGACCGGCTGGCAGGCGGCGATTCAGTGCGACATCCAGCCGACGGACACCGTCGCCATATGGGGCTGCGGTCCGGTCGGCCAGATGACGATCCGCAGCGCGATCCTGCTTGGCGCAAAGCGGGTGATCGCGATCGACAATGTTCCCGAGCGCCTCGAAATGGCGCGAGCCGGCGGCGCCGACACCATCGACTTCGCCGAAGAGGACGTCGTCGACCGGCTCAACGAGATGACCGACCGCAAGGGCCCGGAGAAATGTATCGATGCGGTCGGCATGGAGGCGCATGCCACCTCATCGCTCGATGCCTTTTACGACCGCGTGAAGCAGGCAATGATGCTGGAGAGCGATCGCGTTCATGTCCTGCGCGAGATGATTTATGTCTGTCGCCCGGCCGGCGTGCTTTCCGTTCCCGGCGTCTATAGCGGCCTTTCCGACAAGATTCCGCTCGGCGCCCTAATGAACAAGGGGTTGACCGTGCGCACCGGCCAGACCCACGTCAATCGCTGGACCGACGATCTCCTCCGACGCATCGAGGAGGGGCAGATCGATCCCTCTTTCGTCATCACCCACACGACCTCGCTGGACGAAGGCCCGGCGATGTACAAGACGTTCCGCGACAAGGAGGACGGCTGCGTGAAGGTGGTCCTCAAGCCGCAAGCGAGGCCCTAGGAGGGGCGAGAATGTTCCAGAGCAGGAAATCGACCGTAGGGGACGCCTCCGGCTTGCAGCTTGCGCGTGCGCTCGGATGGTTGTCGATCGGGCTCGGTGCGATCGAAATACTGGCGCCCGGCACACTTGCACGTGTCTTGGAAACGCCGCGCCAGCGAAAGCTCTTTCGCATTTTCGGCTTTCGCGAAGTTGCAAACGGATTGGCCGTGCTGCTGTCGTCGCGTCCGACGCCCTGGATTTGGGGCAGGGTCGCGGGAGACGTCCTCGATATCGCTGCCCTCGCGGCCGGCGGCAGGTCCGCCAGGCGTCGTCCGGCGGTCGGCATCACTTTCCTCGCCTTGGCAGGGGTGACTGCGCTGGACGTGTTCTGCGCCTGCAAGCTCTCCACCGCCAGGAAGCCGATATCCAGCTTGCGCCACAGATATCGTGCACGATCGGGCTTTCAAGGCAGTGCTGGAGCCGCTCGCGGGAGCGCCGCCAGCGTCGAGGTTCCGGGCGATTTGAAGATTCCATCGGCGTTGCGGCCATGGGCGGTCTAGGAAAGTCCCTTCACCGCAGGGACGCAACCAAATCTGCGGAGCGTCGTTGTGCTGCTGCTTCCCAAAGGGGGAGTGCTCGAAGCAGTGAAGGCTTGCCGCCCTGAGGGGCGGCGGCCTTTTTATCGCGCGCTCTGGGGCGCTTGCTCACCACGGGAGACCGAGACAATGACCATCATGCTGATCGATCACGATGAAATCCGCAATTGGGCGGCCGCCCGTATGGGAGCGCCGGCCATCGTCGATATGTCGACGGAAGGTGGGACCCAGCCTCTGCTGCGCCTCGTGTTCGACCAGGCCGCGTATCAGGATCAGGATCAGGGTGAACGCCCGCAGAATGCCGGGGGCTACGAACTCGTCGAATGGGATGAGTGGTTCGAGATTTTTGAAAAAAAGGGTCTGGCCTTGCTTGTGGAGAACGAAAGCGCCGGCATCTTCGACAGCGCGCATGAATTCGTAAGACGCACGCAGACGGAGCCCGGTCCGGCTGGGGCCGGCGAATCCGGCGCAATGGACGAGGACGTGAAATATCTTGCTGAAAATACCGATCTTTCGCCCAATCAGGCCCGTGACCTGATCCGAAAATATGGGCGCGATCGGAAAATCCTTATTGAAAAGGCGCGGACGAGGAAGGCCGAAGGTTGATCGCGGCGGAGCCTGCCGAGCCGGCTCGGCATGGAACTTTGGCCGCGATGGCGCATTACATCGCATTCGTTCGCCCATTGCAGATTTGTCATTATGCGAGGTGGCATGTCTCCTCCGCAGAAAATCGGCGTCCTGACGTTTCACCGTTGCATCAACTACGGCTCCTATTGGCAGGCGCGATGCCTGGTGGAAGGGCTTCGTGCGCGCGGCCAGGAAGCGGTACTCCTGGACCATGATTCGCGCAGCGTTAATCGGGCGGAGTGGAAGTGCGCCTTGCAGCCGCTTCTGCCGGTACCCACGCCCAAGTCGGACTATCCGCTCTACGCGCTCAAGACGCGAAGATTCTTCGACGCCTTCGCCACGCTGCCGGTTTCGGCGCCTTTCACGCTCGATGATCCGGACAATATGGACGACTACGATCTTGTGATTGTCGGCAGTGACGAGGTCTGGAACCAGCGGCATCCCTGGTACGGCGGCTATCGGCTTTTCTACGGCGAGGGTCTCAAGACCGAGCGCCTTGCCTCTTATGCGGCGAGCTTCGGCAATCACCCGGCATCCGATGGGCTGGACCACGAGCGGGTAGCCATGCTGCGCAAGTTTGCCGGAATATCGATCCGCGACGAGAACTCGCGGCGCATCGTTCAGGATGCACTCGATTACGAGCCGGAACTTGTTCTGGATCCCTGCCTGCAGTTTCCAGGTGAGATCACCGCCAGCCACAAGGAAGCGCATCGGCCCTATGTCGCGCTCTACGGCCATAGTTTTCCCGATTGGTTCCAACAATCGCTTCGGAATTGGGCGGCGTCGCACGGCTACCGTCTCGCCAGCATTGGCTACCGCAATGACTGGGCCGACGAACAATGGATCACCGCGGGGCCGGAAGATTTCGCAGGCTTCATGAGCAAGGCAGAGGCGGTCGCGACCAACTTCTTTCATGGATGCATCTTCGCGCTTCTTAACGAAAAGCCGTTTGTCTGCGCCGCGTCCGACTACCGCCTCAGCAAGGTCCAGGACCTCGCATCCATGGTGGGTGCGGAAAATCACCTGGTGTCGCAAGCCACGCCGCAAGCTCACTATGCGCAAATTCTGGAGCAGGCGTTGGAACCGGAGATTTCCATGCGCATAGCGGCCCTTCGGCAGCGGTCGGAGGCCTATCTGAATGGCCTGCTCCACTGACGTCGCGGCAAGGTTGCCGAGCGGCCGGCGGGTGAGCCCAAGGGACATCGTAAGATCGGGTCTTTGCATAGGCTGCGGCAGCTGCGTGGCGCAGGCCGACCGGCCCGATGTGCGGATGGAACTCGATCGTTACGGCCAGTTCAAGCCCCACGGTCCGGCCGAATGGATGCGTGAACGCACACCGGCCTTCTCAAGGACCTGTCCCTTTTCGCCACTTTCCCGGAATGAATACGAGCTCGCTGCCGGCCGCTTTCCTGCCGCCAGCCATCGAGATGGCCTGACTGGCCGTTTCGAAGCCGCCTATGTCGGCCACGCGCGGGAACAGGATTTCCGCGCATCCGGCAGTTCGGGCGGCATGGTCAGCTGGGTTGCGGCCGAGCTCTTGCGAACTGGTCTGGTGGACAGCATTGCCCATGTCGTGGCGAGCGCGGGGTCGGACCCCGATCGCCGCTTCTTTCGCTATCAGGTCTCGCGAAGCGAAGAGGAGGTAAAGCGTGGCGCCAAATCCAGATATTATCCGGTGGAATTGTCAGGCGTAATCGAGGCGATCCGCGCGACACCAGGGCGTTACGCGGTGGTGGGCATACCGTGCTTCATCAAGGCGCTACACCTTTTGCGCGCCGAAGACGCGGTGCTGCGCGAGCGGGTGATTTTCACGCTCGGCCTTTTCTGCGGCCACATGAAGAGCGCCCGTATGGTGGAAAGCTTCGCCTGGCAGATGGGTGCGGGTGTCGATGAGGTGGAGAGCGTCGAATACCGCCTGAAAGACCCCGCACGCCCGGCAAACTGGTACACCGCGCAACTGACGCTCAGGGGTGGTGCCAAGAAAAGCAAGGACTGGTGGCATCTGGTCGACGGCGACTGGGGAGCCGGTTTCTTCCAGAACTCCGCTTGCGACTTCTGCGACGACGTTGTCGCCGAGACCGCCGATATCTCCTTCGGCGATGCGTGGGTGGAGCCTTACTCGTCGGATGGACGCGGAACCAATGTGGTGATCGTCCGCTCGCCGGTGCTTCACATGCTGGTGCGCGCGGCTATCGCCGACCGTCGCCTCGATCTGCGGCCTGTCGATCAGGAGTTCGTCGAAGCGACCCAGGCCGCCGGGTTCAGGCAGCGGCGAGAGGGGCTGGCTTTCAGGCTGAGCTGGCCGACGCTTGGCCTGCGTCCCAACAAGCGTGTCACGCCACGCTGGGGCGGCTTGTCATTGCGGCGCAGGTCGATCTACTGGATGCGCAGCCGGATCAGTATCTGGAGCCACCGGATGTTCTGGCTGGCGAAGCGAATGCATCGGCCGGGCATTTATCTGTTCTGGGCGCGCGCGGCACTGACGGTATATCACGGGCTTGCCTATTCGCGCGGCCGGCTCGG
Source organism: Borborobacter xinjiangensis (assembly GCF_047739745.1). Classification (NCBI taxonomy): domain Bacteria; kingdom Pseudomonadati; phylum Pseudomonadota; class Alphaproteobacteria; order Hyphomicrobiales; family Phyllobacteriaceae; genus Borborobacter; species Borborobacter xinjiangensis. Next base: position 155,108 of record NZ_JBLLVA010000008.1, read on the forward strand.
TCGGTTCCTGGACCGGATCGGATCGGCCGACGGGAATGTCTGACGAAGCTGCGGCAAGGTCAACCAGTCAAGCTTTAGGCAGGCGCCCGGCCTTCGACGGCTTCGGATGTTCGGCGGCGTCCTTTTCGGCAGAATCGTCCGGCGCTTCAGTCAGTCGTAAGGTTCCGGCTTGTCCGGAAGCGCGGCATCAATAGCCTCGTCGCGATTATATTCCTCCGGAACGGCTGGGTATTTGCGAGCGCCGGTCTCGCGATCGTTCTTGTCTCCAGGCATTGTCTTGGCTCCATTCAATGGCTGGAACCATAAGACTTCGAGGGCGAAAGCGTTCCTGAAGTTGTTGGGGCGCTGATTGGAACTTTCCTGCAGATGGACCGTTTGGATGCGGGCCTGTCCAACGCCCGGCCGAGGATATTCCCTCGATCCCCGGCGAGGAGCCCGTCGCCATTGAGGTGACGGGCCTCTTTCCGGTGTTTTTATTGCGCATTTAGTCAAGCCTGAGCGACAGTCGCTCGCCCACCGGAAGCTGTAGGGTTCTACCTTTAAAAGCGTTCGATCGTGCTGTAGAGTTTTTCGCTCAGCACGCGCAACGGAGCAGCTAATGCACCAGAAGGCGCCTCCCGGCGCGGCCGGACACGAGACGCTCGTCAAGCAGGTCGACGAGCTCACCGCACTTTACCGATTGACCGACAAACTATACCGCGCCAGATCGTTGGACGATGTCTTCGATGCGGCGCTCGACGCCATTTTGAGCACACTAGGCTGTAGCCGTGCCTCGGTTCTTCTCTTTGACGAAGCGGGCGTGATGCGCTTTGTCGCCTGGCGCGGACTTTCCGACACCTACCGCCATACGCTGGAAGGCCATTCGCCATGGAAACCTGGCGAGCCGGACCCGCTGCCGATCTTCGTTTCGGACATCGAGGACACCGAGGAGCCTGAGTGGATCAAGTCCACCATCAAGATGGAAGGCATACGCGGGCTTGCCTTCATCCCGCTGATGGCGCAGGGCGGCGTGGTCGGGAAGTTCATGACCTATTACCAGACGCCCCATGACTTCGCCGATCATGAGACCGAACTTGCCGTGGCGATTGCCCGGCAGGTGGGGTTCAGTCTTGAACGGATGCGAGCCGAGCAGGCGCGCCGTTTCGCCGAAGAAGAAATGCGCCAGTCGGAAGAGCGATTCCGTCTCATGTCCGAACATGCGCCGGTGATGATCTGGACAAGCGACATCGAGGGCCGCTGCCTGCATCTCAACAGCATGCTGCGCGAATTCTGGAACGTCGATGCGGCGTCGATTGCCGATTTCGACTGGCAGTCGACGATTCATCCCGAAGATGCACCCGATATCCGCAGCCGCATCAGGGAGGCGCTGGACAAAAAGTGCAGCGTCGCCATGAAGGGTCGCTACCGTAACTCATGTGGCGAGTACCGCATTCTCCAGACGGATGCGCAGCCATATTTTTCCGCAAGAGGCGAATTCCGCGGCATGACGGGGGTCAATGTCGATATCACCGAGCGGGAGCAGGCCGAAAAAGCCCTGCGCGACAGCGAGGAAAGGTTTCGGCTTGCGGTCGAAGCGGCCCCCAGCGGCATGGTGATGACCGACGGAGAAGGGCGAATCCTGCTGGTGAATACCCACGCCGAAAAGCTGTTCGGCTATAGCCGCGACGAGCTGGTCGGCGAGCCGATCGAAATTCTCGTTCCGGAGCGCTTGCGCAGCAGCACGCAGGCGGAATTTCGAAGCGACCTGAACGGAGGGCCGACCGCTCGTCCCATAGGTGCCGGCGAAACGATTGTAGCTCTGCGCAAAGATGGGACGGAAGTGCCTGTCGAGGTCGGGTTGAGCCCGATCGAGACCAGCGATGGGCTGATGACGCTCGCGGCCGTGGTCGATATCAGCGAGCGCAAGCGGGCAGATTCGCAGCGCGACCTGCTCCTGGCCGAACTCAACCATCGAGTCAAGAACACGCTGGCCGTCGTTCAGGGTATCGCGCATCAGACGTTCAAGGGCGACGAAGCATCGGCCGGGGCGAGAACCGCTTTCGAAGGCCGGCTTGTGGCGCTTGCCGCCGCCCACAATCTCTTGACCCAGGCGAGCTGGGAAAACGCTTCGCTGCTGCAGCTCGCAGTCGACGCCTTGCAGGTACAGGGAGCACACGCCAGGCGCATTTTCCTGAAGGGGCCGCGTGTCCTGCTTCAGCCAAAGGCGGCGCTGGCGATCGCCATGGGTCTGCACGAACTATGCACGAATGCGGTCAAATATGGCGCGCTTTCCAATGATGTCGGCGAAATCTCTGTGGAATGGACCCGTGCCGACGGCCCGCAGCCTCGGCTCAAGCTGGTCTGGCGCGAACAGGGCGGCCCAGCGGTTTTGCCGCCGAAGCGCCGCGGCTTCGGCTCGCGGCTGGTGGAGAGAGCGCTCGCCCAGGACCTCGACGGCGAAGTGAGCATCGAATTCAGGCCGGACGGGCTTGTCTGCTCGATAGACGCACCGTTGGCATAGCACGGGAGGAGCCTCCAGTGAGCACGTTGTCGGGCAAGCGAATATTCCTCGTTGAGGATGAGGCCATCGTGGCGCTCATGGTCGAGGATATGCTGGCCGAACTCGACGCGACCGTGGTCGGGCCCGCGCTGACGATCGCCAACGGTCTGGCCTTGGCGCAATCCGAGGAGATCGATGCCGCCGTCCTTGACGTCAATGTTCGTGGTGAACGCATCGACCCGGTCGCCGAGGTGCTGAGGGCCCGGAAGGTGCCGATCGTTTTTGCTACGGGATACGGGGATGGCGCGGGGGAGATTGCGCGGGAAGCGCCGGTGCTGGACAAGCCCTATACAAGGGAAAAACTCGCGACCACGCTTGCCCGCTTGCTGTAGCCCGGTTCGGTCATAGGAGTCGACGGGCGACTGCGGGAACAAATCCCCGCGCGGACACGTTGAAGTGCTTCATCCTGCCATAGCGAAACCATGGCAAGTAAGAGTGAGGCCGCGTTTTGGCGCCGAGAGCAAACTGGAAGGGTTTCCTGAAAGTTGGCGAGCTCACCTGTCCGGTGGCGCTCTACACCGCCGCGTCCACCTCCGAGCGCATTGCCTTCCACACCATCAATCGCGCAACCGGTCACCGCGTTCATCGCCAGTTCGTCGACAGCAGTACCGGCAAGCCGGTGGAGAAGGAGGATCAGGTCAAGGGCTACGAGCTCGGGTCGGGCGATTATGTCGTGCTCGAGCCCGATGAAGTGGCTGCCGCGGTGCCTGAAAGCGACAAGACCCTGTCGGTCTCGGCCTTCATCGGCCGCTCGGATGTCGACGACGTCTATTTCGACAAGCCCTACTACCTGACCCCGACGGACAAGCATGCCGAGGAAGCTTTCGCGCTCATCCGGGAAGGCATGCGCAAAAAGAAGGTCGCGGCAATCGCCCAGGCTGTGCTCTTCCGGCGTGTGCGCACGCTGTTGATCCGTCCGGAGGGTGACGGCCTTCTCGCAACGACGCTCAGCTACGACTACGAGGTCCGCTCGTCGAAGGAGGTTTTCGACGACGTGCCCGAAATGAAGATCAAGGGCGAGATGCTGGAGCTTGCCGAGCACATCATCAACACGAAGCGGGGCAAATTCGCTCCAGCCGAATTCGACGACCGCTACGAGGCAGCACTTGCCGAGCTGGTCAAGGCAAAGATCGAGGGGCGGGAGATCAAGGTCCGCAAGGAGCCGAAGCGCGAAAAGGTCGTGGATCTGATGGAGGCTTTGCGGCAGAGCGCGGGTGTCGGCAAGAAAAGCGCTTCCGCCAAGGCTGCCGCGAAATCGAAGCCGAGCGCGCGCAAGACCGCGCAGGCCGCGCCCCGGCGAAAAGCGAGCTGACGCATGGCGCTCGAAACCTACCGCAAGAAACGCGACTTCTCCACCACGCCCGAGCCCAAGGGCCGCAAGGCCCGGAAATCCGGCAACAGCTTCGTCATCCAGAAGCACGATGCGACGCGCCTGCACTATGATTTCCGCTTGGAGATGGACGGCGTCCTCAAGAGCTGGGCCGTAACCCGAGGTCCGAGCCTTGTGCCCGGGGAGAAACGCCTGGCCGTTCATGTCGAGGACCATCCCCTCGAATATGGCGGCTTCGAGGGCACCATCCCGAAGGGCGAATATGGCGGCGGCACGGTGATCCTATGGGATCGCGGCACCTGGACGCCGATCTATGACCCCCATAAGGGCTACGCCAAGGGCCACCTTGAATTCGAGCTCAAAGGCGAGAAGCTTTCGGGTCGCTGGCATCTCGTGCGCATGCAGGGCAAGCCGCGCGAGAAGCGCGAGAACTGGCTGCTGATCAAGGGAGAGGACGAGGCGGCGCGTTCCGAAACCGACCCCGACATACTCGAGGAGCGGCCGGAATCGGTCAAGACGGGCCGCGTGATCGCCGAGGTCGCCGGCGAAGAACCGGGCTGGTCGTCGAAGACCGGCCGGATTCGCAAGAATGCACGCAGGAGCCGGGCAGCACCGGCGCGGGAGGAAAGTCCGCCTCCTGATCTCCCCGATGCATCGAAGATCAAGGGCGCCAAAAAGGCCGCGCTGCCCGATTTCGTCGAACCGACGCTGGCGACACTGGTTTCGTCGGCCCCCGCAGGGGCGCGCTGGCTCCATGAGATCAAGTTCGACGGCTACCGTTTGCAGGCGCGCATCGAGCCGGGCCGCGTGAAGCTGCTGACGCGCAGCGGCCTCGACTGGACGAAGAAATTCGGCAAGCAGTTGCTGGGCGCCTTGCAGGAGCTCCCCATAGGCAAGGCCCTGATCGACGGCGAGCTTGTCGTCGAGACCAGGTCCGGCACTTCCGATTTCTCGGCATTGCAGGCCGACCTCAGCGAAGGCCGTAGCGACCGTTTCCGCTTCTATGTCTTCGATCTCCTGTATCTGGATGGCTATGATCTGACCGGGTTGCCGCTGGTTAAGCGCAAGGAATTGCTGGAGCAGATCGTCGGCCACCGGGCAGGCATCATCCGCTACAGCAGCCATTTCGAGGAGAACGGCGATCTGGTGCTGCAGCATGCCTGCCGGCTCGGCCTTGAAGGCGTCGTCTCCAAACTGCGCGATGCACCCTATCGCGCCGGGCGGAGCAAGAGCTGGGTGAAATCCAAGTGCTCGGCGCGGCAGGAATTCGTTGTCGCCGGCTACGTGCCCTCGACCATATCGCGCAAGGCGATCGGCTCGCTTGTGCTCGGTGTCTACGAAGGCGACAAGCTGCGGCATGTCGGCCGCGTCGGTACCGGATACACGGCAACGGTGGCCGAGGATTTGTTCAGCAGGCTGGAGCGGATGAGAATTCCTTCGAGCCCGTTCGACGAGCGACTGACCGCGGAGGAAGCGCGGCAGGCCCGCTATGTGCGCCCCGAGCTGGTGGCGGAAGTCGAATTCCGGGCCTGGACCGCCGACGGCCATCTGCGCCACGCCTCTTTCCGGGGACTGCGAGAGGACAAGCTCGCGCGCAAGATCGTGCGCGAAACACCGAAGGCATCGAAGACCATGTCGAAAGAGCAGCGATCGAGCGTGAAGCTCACCCATCCGGACCGGCTTTACTGGCCGGACGAGGGCGTCACCAAAGGCGGGCTGGCGGACTATTACGCCGAAGTCTGGCCCTGCATCGAACCTTATCTCGTCGGTCGGCCGCTGGCGCTTCTGCGATGTCCGAATGGCATTACCGGAGAGAAGTTCTTCCAGAAGCACGCTTGGAAGGGGCTGAACCCCAATATCGTGCTGGTGAACGACCCGAAGGACCCGCCGGACGAGCCACTCATCAGCATCAACGATCTGGATGGGTTGATCGGTCTGGTCCAGTCGGCGGTCCTTGAAATTCATCCCTGGGGATCGACGGTCAAAAACTGGGAGCGGCCGGACATGATCATCATGGACCTCGATCCGGGTGAGAACGTGGATTGGGAAGCCGTCATCGCGGCGGCCGAGGAGACGCGCGACCGCTTGAAGGAGGCGGGTCTTGCGCCCTTCGTCAAGACATCGGGCGGCAAGGGACTGCACGTGGTGGCGCCGCTCAAGCCGAAGGCGGACTGGGCCGCGGTCAAGACGTTCACCAAGGCGATCGCCGATGCGATGGCTGCCGACAGTCCGGATCGTTTCGTCGCCACGATCACCAAGTCGAAACGGGTAGGCAAGATCCTCATAGACTATCTGCGCAATCAGCGCGGGGCCACCGCCGTCGCGGCCTATTCGACACGCGCCCGGCCGGGCGCCGCCGTTTCGATGCCCCTGGCCTGGGAAGAACTCAGCCCCGCCATAGGCCCGGCTTATTTCACCGTGGAAAACACGCCGACGCGGCTGGCCTCTCTGGCGTCCGACCCATGGGCTGACTTCCGTTCGGCTGCCGTCCCGCTAGAAGCTGCCAGGTCGCGCCGCAAGAATGCGGCCTGATTTCCGATGGTTGGAAGACGGGATGCCGTCGACTTCGATCGCCAGAACGCAGTATGACCCGCAGACGCGGACACTGTCGGTCTGGTTCGTGGCGAGCGGGAAGCGCTACGACTATGAGGACGTACCTCAAGAAACTTATGCGGCCTTCATGAGAGCGCGATCCAAGGGCAGATTCTTCAATGCGTTTATCCGTAACCGGTTCAGATATCGATTGATGCCGGCTGCGTAAGCTATTTTCGCTTTGCGCTCTCCTTGCTGATGCTCTTGCGCAGCGCGTCCATGATACTGATCACATTGCTCGGCGGCTCTTCGGCTTCGGCCTTGCTCCTGGCCGGCCGCTTTCTGCCCTTCTTCTTGGCGGCGATGATGTCGAGCAGCCGCGCCTGGACCGGGTCGCCCGCCATGCTGGGGTCCCACTTCTTGGTGCGCTCGTCGATCAATGTGGTCACCAGTTCCATGAGTTTGGCATCGACCTTGGCGTCGCCGATCTTGCCGAAATAATCGTTCGGGTCGCGCACTTCGTCGCCATAACGCAAGGTCCAGAGCACGATGCCCTTGTCGCGTGGCTCAAGCATCACCGCACGCTCGCGTCGATACATGACCAGGCGCGAAATTCCGACCGTGCCGGTCGAGGCCATGGCGTCCCGGATGACCGAAAATGCCTCCTCGCCGACCGGGTCGTCCGGCGTGAGGTAGTGAGGCTTGTCGTACCAGATCCAGCCTATGCTGGCGGCATCGACGAACATTTCGATATCGATGGTGCGGGTGCTTTCGAGTCCGACCGCCTCCAGCTCGTCATCCTCCAAGAGCACGTAATCGTCTTCACCGCGCGGATAGCCCTTCACCTCATCGTCCTCGTCGACAGGCTTGCCGCTCACCGCATCGACATATTGGCTGACGACGCGATTGCCGGTTTTTCGGCTGAGCGTGTGGAAGCGGACCTTTTCGTTCTCGGTGGTGGCCGGCGTCATCGCCACCGGGCAGGTGACGAGCGAAAGCTTCAGATAGCCCTTCCAGAAAGAACGCGGCGCCATTGACGTCCCCAACACGGCAAGTTGCGCCCCGGGCGGCGCAGTGCTTTAGCGGGCACAACGCGGCGCAGGCGCCGATGTTCCCTGTCGGGCCTGACCCGCGACCTATAGACTCAGATTGTCTTCATCTGTCTGGCGGCCGGTGACGCTGGTGATTTTAATCCGGTAGAAGAGATGCGACGAGCCTGGGGCAACGGGCTGTCGGACAGGTTTCAGGCTGCCAGGTTCCCACCAGTTGGCATGTTTTTCCAGAAGTGACCAGGCCCGGTCGCGCTCGCGCTTCCAGCCGATCCTGTCGCGTAGTTCCTCATATACGCCGTAAACGACCACGCTTCGCCAATCTCGGCTGGTCACAAGGTCATCTACCTGAACGCAGACGAGCGGGTTGGCGCGCATCCATTCGATTTTCTGGCCCGGCATCGAGAAACTGTAGAGATGCTGGTCGTCAAATGCATAGTGGATCGGCACGGCGTAAGGCTGCCCGTCCTTGCAGCAGGCCAGCCGTGCAACACGGGAAGCGGCCAAAACGGCAATGCAGCCCTCTCGATCGATTTCTTTCACGATCATTGCATATCTCCAACGTTCGAGTGCTACGGGTGCGGCGTTCCAGCCAATATCCCACCACCGCAGAAGAATTCCAAAGCAGCTATCGAGAGCGTTCAAGCCTTGTTGATTTGACCGTGAGCCGTCCATCTGACGTTTGGGTGCGAAAAGCAGCCGGCGCTGCATGCGATTCGACCACAATAGGAGATGGACTTGGCCGAAGCGACCAATACAACACCGGGCGGACGCCTGATCATTCCCGCACTTGGCGGTCTTTACCGCAACCTGCATGAGGGAGCCGAAACCCTGCTGCGAGTCGTTGCGGGCCTGGCGCTCGTCACACATGGCGCCGTCAAGATCGTCAATCCGTTCGGAGCCATCGAGATGGTCGAGGGCCTCGGCTTCTATCCAGGCGCATTCTGGTCGCCGCTACTGGCCGCAACCGAGTTCTTCGGCGGCATTCTTATTGCGCTCGGCCTGCTGACGCGGCCTGCCGCCGTCGCGGCGACGATCGTGCTTTTGGTGACGGTCTGGTTTCACTGGATCACCATGGGCCAGGGCTATGGCGGCGCTGAAAAGTCGATTCTCTGGGCGGCGATCTTCATCTTCTTCGCCATTCGCGGCGGCAACCGGCATTCGGTGGACGCCAGACTCGGCCGCCAATTCTAACAGCCGTCACGGCTGGTCAGACGAACAGCCCGCCGGATAGACGCCGGCGGGCTTTTTCGCTTGCGAGATGCGGCGGAAAGCGCCGTGCTGTGCTCTTTGCCTTTGCCGCGAAACCGACTAATACACGTCCGTTGCGACGCCTGAGGCATGACGGAGCCAGCCATGACAGAAATCCTGCAGACCCCGAAACTCGTTACCGTTTTCGGCGGATCGGGCTTTGTCGGCCGCCACGTCGTGCGGGAATTGGCCAGGCGCGGCTATCGGGTGCGTGTCGCCTGCCGGCGCCCGGATCTGGCGGGCCATCTGCAGCCGCTCGGCAATGTCGGGCAGATCCAGGCGGTGCAAGCCAATTTGCGCGTGCGCTGGTCGGTGGATCGGGCGGTCGAGGGCGCCGACCATGTCATCAATCTGGTAGGCATCCTGGCTGAGACGGGCCGCCAGAAATTTCCGGCCGTACATGAACTTGGCGCGCGCACTGTAGCCGAGGCGGCTCGCGCGGTCGGCGCCGGGCTCACCCATATCTCGGCCCTTGGCGCTGACGCGCGGTCGCCTTCGTCCTACGCGCGCACCAAGGCGCGCGGCGAAAAGGCCGTTCTGGCGACGATCCCCGATGCGGTGATCTTCCGTCCCTCGATCATGTTCGGCCCGGAAGACGCCTTCTTCAACAGATTTGCCGCCATAGCGCGGCTTTCGCCGGTGCTGCCGCTGATCGGCGGCGGACAGACGCGCTTCCAGCCGGTCTATGTCGCCGACGTCGCCGAGGCGATCGCGCGCGCGGTCGACGGCACTGTCGCGGGCGGCAGGATTTATGAGCTCGGCGGGCCGAATGTCGCGAGTTTCAGGGAATGCATGGAGGAGATGCTCGAAGTGATCGGCCGCGACCGCTGGCTGGTAACGGTGCCGTGGTGGCTCGCCCGGTTGCAGGGAGCGATCCTCGGCAGGCTGCCCGGCAAGCTGCTGACCTCGGATCAGGTGCTCCTGCTGCGCTCCGATAATGTCGTTTCGACGGAAGCGGAAAACGAGCTTCGCACCTTTGCCGGTCTCGGCATCTTGCCGCAATCGACTGCCGCCATCCTGCCGACCTATCTCTGGCGCTACCGTGCCGCCGGCCAGTTTTCGCGCAAGACCTTCGCCTGAGGCCGCGCGCTAGCATGGAGGCGGTTTCAGCTCTCTTGCCAGCGGACCTGAGCGTCTGGGTTGGTGCGCTGCTGGTGGTGGCGAGCTTCTTCACCTCGGCACTGACCGCCGCTTTCGGCGTCGGAGGCGGCCTCGCCATGCTGGCGCTGATGGGCCTGTTCATTCCAGTCGCCGCCCTCATTCCGGTGCATGGCGCGGTGCAGTTCGGCTCCAACACCGGCCGCGCCTGGCATCAACGCGAAAATGTTCGCATGGAGGTGGCCGGCCCGTTCATAGGCGGCAGCATCATCGGGGCGATTGCCGGTGTCTTCCTGGTGGTGCAACTGCCAGACAGCCTGCTGAAGCTGGTCCTTGGCGGCTTCATCATCGCCATCGTCTGGTTCAAAATTCCCGGCATAGAAAGCATCGGCCGGTTCGGGCTGATCGTCTGGAGCGTGTTCCTTGCCGTTCTCAGCATGATGGTGGGCGCCACCGGACCCCTGGTTTCGGCGGTTTTCGCACAGTTCTTCCGCAACGAGCGCAAGGCGCTGGTCGCGACCCATGCCGCCGCGATGACGGTTCAGCACGCGCTGAAGATCGTGGTGTTCGGACTTGCCGGTTTCGCCTTTGGCGATTGGTTGCCGCTGGTGCTGCTGATGATCTGCTCCGGCTTCCTCGGCACGATCTTCGGCACAAGGCTTCTTGAGCGCATGCCCGAGGAGGTGTTTCGGAAGTGGTTCAAGATCGGCATCACCATTCTCGCGCTCGATCTTCTGCGGCGCGGGATAGCCGGCTGGATTTAAGTCTGGAAACTCAGGCCCGTCAGCCCCAGATCAGCAACGCGGCCAGGCCGATGCCGCCGACGATGAGCCGCCACCAGGCGAAGACCCGATAGCCCTTGCGCGAGACGTAGCCGAGCAGGGTGCGGACGACAATGACCGCCATGATGAAGGACGCGACGAAGCCCGCCGTTATGATCGGCAGGTCGGCCGCCGACAGGATGTCGCGGTTCTTGAAAAGGTCATAGGCGAAGGCGCCGGCCATGGTCGGCATAGCCAGGAAGAACGAAAACTCCGCCGCCGAACGCTTGTCTGCGCCGAGCAGCAGCGAGCCGACAATCGTCGCGCCCGAACGCGAGGTGCCCGGAATCATCGCCAGGCACTGGAACAGCCCGATCTTGAGGCAGAGTGACAGCGGAAATTCCATCACGTCGTGATATTTCGGCTTCAGCGCCAGGCGGTCGACGCCGAGAAGCACGAAGCCGCCGATGATGAGCATGATACAGATGAGCATCGGCGATTCGAAGAGCACCGTCTTGATGAAGCCATGTGCCATCGCGCCGATGACGGCGGCCGGCAGGAAAGCCACCAGAATGCCGAGCACGAAGCGCTGAGTTACGATGTCGCGCGGCAGTTGGGTAGCTATTTTCCACAGGCGGGCGGAATAGACCGTCAGGATCGCCAATATGGCGCCGAGCTGGATCAGCACCTCGAAGGTCTTGCCGGTTGATTCGAAGCCGAGGAAATGGCCGGCCAGCAGGATATGCCCGGTCGACGAAACGGGGATGAACTCGGTCAGCCCTTCGAGCAGGCCAAGCAGAAGGGCTTCCACGATCGTCTGATTTTCCATTGGGCACTCAAGGACGTTGAACGGGAATGTGAAGCGAGGGCATTCGCTTGTCACGGCGCGGAACACCCCCTATAGGTCGTGACGCCTCGACCTCCCGGGGAATCGTGTGCATAGAAATACCGGCGCGGCCCCAAAATGACCAGCGCGCTTTTTCACCGCAGGACAATGCTGACGCTTTTCCATCACCCCATGTTCGCTTCGTGCCGTTTCGTTCGCCTCGCATTCGGCGAGTATGGCGAGGAGCTTGCGCTGATCGAGGAGAAGCCATGGGCGCGCCGCAAGGAGTTTCTGCAGCTGAACGCGGCAGGCACGCTGCCGGTCCTTCTGGCCGAAGGCGACGTGCCCATTGTCGGCGCGAATGTGATTGCCGAATATCTCGATGAAACCCGTGGCGTACTCAAGCGCGACAAGCGGCTTTTGGCCGAGGACCCGATGGATCGCGCCGAGATACGCCGCCTCGTCGACTGGTACCTGGCCAAGGCCGACAGCGAGGTGACCCGCCATCTGGTGCGCGAGCGGGTACTCAAGCCGCAGATGCCGAGCGACATGGCCGGCCGTTCGCCCGATTCGGCGGCGATACGGGCGGCACGCGCCAATATCCGTCAGCACATGAAATATACCAACTGGTTGGCGGGCACCCGTCATTGGCTGGCGGGCTCACGAATAACCTATGCGGATCTTGCCGCCGCCGCGACGATCTCGGTGCTCGATTATCTCGGCGAGATCGACTGGAACGGGCATGGCGCGGCGCGAGAATGGTATGCGCGGGTGAAGTCGAGACCGTCGTTCCGCCCGCTGCTTGGCGACCGCGTGCGCGGCCTCTCGCCGGTATCCCACTATGCGGACCTCGATTTCTGATCGGCCGGACAAGGCTCTCGCGCTGCGGCAGCTGATCGACCGCGAGGCGCACCGCGCCGGCTTCGATGCGGTTGCCGTAACCACCCCCGATGCTATCCCGCAGGCGCCGGCACGCCTCGCCGAATTCGTCGCAGAGGGATTCCATGGCTCAATGGAGTGGATGTCCGAAACGCTGGCGCGGCGCGCCGATCCGACGACGCTATGGCCGGACGTGCGCTCGATCATCGTTTTGGCGATGAACTACGGACCTTCGGACGATCCGCGCGAATTGTCGGCCATGCCGCGACATGGTGCGATCTCGGTCTACGCGCGCAACCGCGACTATCACGACGTCATGAAGGGCCGGCTGAAGGAGATTGCCGGCAAGCTGGTAGCCAAGGCCGGCGGCGACGTGAAGGTGTTCGTCGATACGGCGCCCGTCATGGAAAAACCCCTGGCGCAAGCCGCCGGCATAGGCTGGCAGGGCAAGCACACCAATCTGGTCAGCCGCGAGTTCGGTTCCTGGCTGTTCCTCGGCACTATCTTCTGCACGGCCGAACTGGCGCCGGATCGGCCGGAACCCGATTATTGCGGCTCATGCCGTGCCTGCCTCGACGCCTGCCCGACGCATGCTTTTCCAGCGCCCTATCGGCTCGATGCAAGGCGGTGCATTTCCTATCTCACGATCGAAAACAAGCGGCCGATCCCGCACGAATTTCGCGAAGCGATCGGTAACCGGATCTATGGCTGCGACGACTGCCTGGCGGCGTGCCCGTGGAACAAGTTCGCTCAAGCGGCGTCGGAAGCGAAACTCGTAGCGCGCGACGATCTGCGCGCCCCCGCACTTGCCGATCTCCTGGCGCTCGACGACGCCGGGTTCCGCGCCTTCTTCTCCGGCTCGCCGGTCAAGCGCATCGGCCGTGACCGCTTCCTGCGCAATGTGCTGATCGCGGCCGGCAATTCCGGCGATGGCGGGCTGGTTCCGGCCTGCCGCAAGCTGCTTGCCGATCCGTCGCCGCTGGTGCGGGGCGCTGCAGTGTGGGCGTTGTCGCGGCTGATGGATCGCGCCGCCCTGCTTGCGTTGCGGCAAGATGGCGAGGAAGATGCGGACGTGCGCGATGAGTGGGCTTTCGTCGCCGGTGAGCGCGAAACGGAAGGGACGAGCGCATGAGCCGAAACCTGTTCATTTTCGGCGCCGGCTATTCTGGACTGGCGGTGGCGCGGGCCAGGTCTGCCGGGTTCGACATTGCCGGTACGACGCGGTCCGAGGCGAAATTCGAGGCGCTGCGGGCGGAGGGTATCGCACCGCACATTTTCGACGGCGAACTGACGCCGGAAGTAGTCCAGGCTCTTCAGCAGGCAACGCATCTGCTGATCTCCATCGCGCCTGGCGAGAGCGGCGATCCGGTGCTCAACGCGGCCGGGGAGACGATCGCCCACAATATGCCGAATCTCGGCTGGATCGGATATCTGTCGACTGTCGGCGTTTATGGCGACCATGTCGGCGCATGGGTGGACGAAGCGGGCGAATGCCGGCCGGTGTCGCAACGTTCGAAGCTGCGGCTCCAGGCCGAACTGGCATGGCAGGAAATCGGCCGCCAAACTGGACTGCCGGTGGCGATCCTGCGGCTTTCGGGAATTTACGGGCCGGGGCGCAACGCCTTCGTCAATCTGGCGAACGGCACTGCCAAGCGGCTGGTTAAGCCCGATCAGGTGTTCAACCGCATCCATGCGGAAGACATTGCCGGCGCGGTCTGGCACCTTGCGGGCCTTGGCCGGGGCGGCGTTTTCAACGTCACCGACGATCTGCCGTCTCCGCCGCAGGATGTGGTTGCCTATGCCGCCGCTCTGATGGGTGTCGAGCCGCCGCCGGAAATTCCATTCGAAACGGCCGAATTGACGCCGATGGCGCGGTCATTCTACGGCGAAAACAAGCGCGTTTCGAACGCGTCCATCAAGCGCGCCGGCTACCGCTTCCGCTACCCGGACTATCGGGTTGCGCTCGATGCGATGTGGCAGGCGGGGAACTGGAGGAATGGCCGGGCCCGCAGCCCGATGAAAGCCGGGTAATCGGGATTGGACCTCATGTCATTATTCTGCCGGTAATCGTCGGTTCACGATTCAGTAACCAAGGCGTCTCAAGCTTGTGGGCGGGGGCCGGACCGAATGGAAGAACGCATGAGAAGTTTTTTTCGCGATGCAACGCGGCTGGTCGCGGCAGCGCTCGCAGCCATCCTGCTTTCTGCGCCCCTGGCGAGTGCCGATACACTCGCAAAAAATCTGTTCGGGGCAACGAAGCTTCCCGCGGCAACAGCCGCGAAGTCATTCGGCTTCTACTCCAAGGGCTGCTTTTCGGGCGGTGTCGCGATCGCCACGGATGGGCCGACCTGGCAGGCCATGCGGCTTTCACGCAATCGCCGCTGGGGTCATCCGACGATGATCAGGCTGATCGAGAAACTGTCGCACGAGGCAGTGGCCGACGGCTGGCCTGGCCTGCTGCTCGGCGATATTTCACAGCCACGCGGCGGCCCGATGCTGACCGGCCACGCCTCGCACCAGATCGGTCTCGACGCCGATATCTGGCTGACGCCGATGCCCGACCGCAGGCTCTCGGCGGCGGAGCGTGAGAGCGTGAGCGCGACCTCGATGATCCGCAAGGGCGGCCTGACCGTCGACGAACGGCTGTGGACGCCGGCGCATGCGAGACTTCTGAGGCGCGCCGCGAACTATCCCGAGGTCGAGCGTATTCTGGTCCATCCCGGCATCAAGAAGAAGCTGTGCGATACGGTCACCGGCGACCGCTCATGGCTGCACAAGATCAGGCCATTCTGGGGCCATGACTATCATTTCCATGTCCGCATCGGCTGCCAGCCGGGGTCGACCGGCTGCAAGCGCCAGGAGGCGACGCCGAAGGGTGATGGCTGCGACAAGTCGCTGGCCTGGTGGTTCACCGAGGAGCCGTGGCGGCCGGCAACGGGCCCGCAAAAACCCAAGGCCCGAGACGTGATGACGATGGCAAGCCTGCCAAAGGAGTGCCAGGCGGTGCTCGACGCCCCGTCGCCGATCTCGGAAGCGGCGGTAACGATCGGCGGCTTGGGAACGGCTGTCGCCTCCGCGCCTGCCACCGCAGACAAGCCCACCATCGAAACGGTCCTCGGTGCCAGCCCGATCGCGGCGAGCGCCTTCGCGCCAACCCCCACCCGCCGTATTCCGCTGCCGTTTCCACGGCCCACGAATTAGGACCAATCGACATTCAGGATTTGAGCGTGGCGCGAGCCGGATTTCGGTCCTGAACAGGAGAAAAGCGCATGGCGGTGTAGACCCCTTCGAGCATTTTCGACGCATTCAGGGCCGCAATCCGCCGCGTTCCGCAGGGATATGGCTAAAATCGCCCATTTCCGCGTCGCGAAGCCTCGACGCAGGGCAACTGCGCCTTCGGCTCCGCTCCTCGAACTGAACGATTTTTGCTCATACCACGCCGCAAATCCTGAATGTCGATTGGCCCTAGCCGACGGCATTGGCGGGCGCGGATCATTTCTCCGTTGATCCGCGCCCCTTGATGCCGCATGGATGGGCTAGAGCATCGGACCGAAAAGTGGAATCCGGTTTTCGCAACGATCCGCTGCTCGATCAAAGTGTTGGAACGTCCTTTGTGCGTCCGATGCACGGCGCTCTAACGACCGCCGCGTGAAACCGGAGACATGTGGAATGGCTGATCGAGGCGACGATGGGGCCGCGCTGCAATTTCCGATCCTGATCGGCGATATTGGCGGAACCAACGCCCGTTTCGCCATCGTGGCCGATGCCGCGTCCGAGCCCGGCGCACCGCGGATCGTCCAGACGGCAAGCTATGCATCCATCGACGAAGCGGTTCGGCAGGCGGTGCTCGACCATAGCTCGATCAAACCGCGCTCGGCCGTGTTTGCCGTCGCCGGTCCCGTGGACGGCGACGAGATCGCGCTCACCAACTGTCCGTGGGTGGTGCGGCCGAAGGCGATGTTTTCCTCGCTTGGCGTCGGCGAGGTCGTCGTCCTCAACGACTTCGAGGCACAGGCACTGGCGGTCGTGGCGCTCGGCGACGAGCATCTGGAGAAGATCGGCGGCGGCAACGCCGAACCGAATGCCGGGCGCGTCGTGCTTGGCCCGGGCACTGGGCTCGGCGTTGCCGGCCTGATCCATTCCGGCGGCAAGTGGATTCCGGTGCCGGGCGAGGGCGGCCATATGGATATCGGGCCGCGTACCGATCGCGACCGTCAGATATTCCCGCTTCTTGAAACGATCGAGGGTCGGATATCGGGCGAGCAGATATTGTGCGGCCGCGGCCTGGTGAATGCCTATCACGCCGTCGCCCGCGCCAACGGCGTGGAACCGCTTTTTTCGACGCCGGCTGAAATCACCGCCGCGGCACTCGCCAAATCCGACGCGGTTGCCGAGGAGGCGGTTCGGTTCTTCGTCACCTGCCTTGGCCGCACCGCCGGCGACCTGGCGCTGGTCTTCATGAGCAGGGGCGGCGTCTATCTGACCGGCGGAATTGCCCAGAAGATCGTGCCGGCGCTCAAGGAGCGAAATTTTCGCGAGGCGTTCGAAGACAAGGCGCCGCATCGCGAACTGATGAAGACGATGCCGATCTATGTGATCACGCATCCGCTCGCCGCGCTGGCCGGGCTTGGAGCGTATGCGCGAACGCCGTCGCGCTTCGGCGTGGAGACAGCCGGACGTCGGTGGCGGTCCAACTAGCCGCAGGAACCGGCCAGTGCCTTTCCGGTCTGAAAGGCCTACTGCACCGAACCGACGAGCGGGGCCTGGCCCTCGCGGATCGTCACCCAGTGGCCGGTGTGATTGCTCGCCTGCCGCTTGAGGAAATGATAGCCGCTTGCTTCCCAGGGGCGTATCGCGTCGGTCAGATTATCGAGCACGAAATCTCCCCGGTCGGTCCGCACCGTCAGGATCGCGTGACCTTCACCATCGCTCTTGCGCACGACGGTGATGAGCAGGTTGGAAAGCGACAAGCCCCTGGCGACGAGTTCACGGCGCTTTTCCAGCACGTAATCTTCGCAATCGCCGATGCTGTCTTCCGGATATGCCCAAACCTCGTCCTTGCCGTAGATGTCGAAATCATTGGCCGGCCCTACGGCGCCATTGACCTCGAGATTGACGTCGACGAGGGTTTGCCACAGTTCCCCGCTCATGCGCTCGGGGCCGGTATCGCGTGAACGGATCGAACATTCGGAGGGGTTGGCCCGGCAGAACTCATAGTGACCGATCGGTTGCGACGTCAGGCCGCCGATAGTCATGGAGCCCGCCGCGAAGGCGGGGGCCGCGGCCCACGCGCCGAAAGCCAGTCCAACCAGAAATGTCGCGCGCCGGTATCCACCTCGCGCCTTCGGTGAGGAAATCATTGTCCCCGGCCCCGTTTGCCGTTGTCTGTTTTTTGTTAACGAAACGTTAACGGCGTTAACAGAGCCATGTCAATTACAGCGAACGGATGATTGTCGGGATGGTTACCGACCGCGACGATTCTGCAACAGGTAGCCGGCTGAACGAGGACGGTATGCAACGGTATGTTGCCTAGAGCACGTCCTGTTTAATCCGGGTCATATCCTGCGGCCCTGAAGTAGTTGGCGCATTCGGCCGGCGTGAAGAGGTCGATGATGGGACCGACGGCATCCCACAGAGCCTTGATGGTTCTCTCGGCTTTGGCGCGCATGAGGGCCTTGAGCTTGGAGAAAGCATTTTCGATTGATGGTGTGGATGGCTCCTGCTCCCGGCGTCGCATTGCGCCATAGTTGGGATGTTGTCGTCCCGAGCAAAGGAGCCATCCATGTCCGAGCTTGCCACAGTCGGTATCGACCTCGCAAAGAGCGTCTTCCAGATCCATGGTGTCGATGAGAACGGTCGGGTTCTCGTGCGCCGCCAGCTTCGCCGCGGCCAGTTGCTGGCGTTTTCCAGAAGCGTCCGCGATGCCTGATCGGCATGGAGGCTTGCGCAGGTTCTCACGACTGGGGGCGCAGGCTTCAAGAGATGGGGCATGACGTTAGGCTGATGCCGCCGTCCTATGTGAAGCCTTACGTGAAGCGTGGGAAGACGGATGCTGCGGACGCGGCCGCCATTTGTGAAGCCGTGATGCGGCCTTCCATGCGATTTGTCGCCGTCAAGAGCGAAGCCTGCTCAGCGGTCCTTGTTCTTCACCGCACGCGGGACTTTCTGGTTCGCCAGCGCACGCAGATCGGTAATGCGATCCGTGCCCACATGACGGAGTTCGGTCTCATAACGGCGAAGGGCGCGCAGAATGTAGATCGACTGAAGGACCAACTGGACCAACTGCCGGAAGTGGCCCGGACGCCCGTGAGCTTGCTC
>NZ_JBLLVA010000080.1:0-1384 GCF_047739745.1 Borborobacter xinjiangensis
AGACGTTATGACCGTGGTCTGAGCGGCGGCCCGTCCTTAGTCTTTGCAGCTGTAAGCAAACGGGGGTTGCTCGGGAATGCCGAGCCGAGCCCCAGCAAAGGAAGGACGGGCCATGGCAGAAGATAAGGTTTTTTACGTCGGTGTCGATGTTTCGAAAGCCAAGCACGCGATTGCGATTGCGGAGGGTGGCCGGGAGGGGGAGGTCCGCTATTTTGGCGAGATCGAGGCGACACCGGCGGCGGTGGAACGCTTCGTGCGTAAGCTGGAGCGCAAATATCCGCGCCTGCATTTCTGCTACGAGGCCGGCCCAACCGGCTACGGGCTTTGCCGCCAGATCGTTGAGCTCGACCACCGCTGCGATGTCGTTGCGCCGTCGCTGATCCCGAAGCGCCCGGGCGAACGCGTCAAGACGAACCGACGCGATGCGGTCACCCTGGCACGGCTGCTGAGGGCGGGGGAGCTGACCGGGATCTGGGTTCCCGACGCAGTGCATGAAGCGGTGCGCGATCTAGTGCGCGTTCGGAGCTCGGCGAGCGAGGATCTGCGCAAGAAGCGCCAGCAGCTTCTGTCGTTCCTGCTGCGCCATGGCCGGGTCTTTAGCGGACGCAAGAATTGGGGCCCGGCGCATGCCCGCTGGCTGGCGGCGCAGAAGTTCAACCATCCGGCCCAGCAGATCGTGTTCCAGGACCAAGTCGATGTGATCACCGATGCGCAGAACCGGCTGGAGCGGCTCAATGCCCAGCTCGCCGAACTGGTGCCGAGCTGGTCGATGGCGCCGGTGGCGGCGGCCTATCAGGCGCTACGTGGTGTCTCCTTCATCGTTGCCGTCACCTTTGTCAGCGAAGTCGGCGATGTACGCCGTTTCGACAATCCGCGGCAGCTGATGGCCTTTCTCGGTCTGGTGCCGTCGGAGCGGTCAACCGGCGAGACGGTGAAGCGTGGCGGCCTGACACTTGCCGGCAACCGCCGCGCACGTCGCGTCCTGGTGGAGGGTGCCTGGAGCTACCGCTATCCGGCCCGGGTGACGGAAACCATTCGCATCCGCCTCGAGGGCCTGCCCAAGGCGGTTCGCGAGATTGCCTGGAAGGCGCAGACCCGACTGTGCGCTCGCTACCGGCGCCTGACGGCCTGTGGCAAGAAGAGACCGATCGTCGTGGCGGCGATCGCCCGCGAGATGGCGGCTTTCCTGTGGGCCATCGGCCACCAGGTTGAGCCGGTGCGTTGAAGATGCGGTGCGCTTCCCCTGTGAAGATTGAGCTTCCGGCAGACGCTCGTCTCCCACGGGCGCCGCCGGATTGAAGCTAATTGACCGGCTTCAATCCGGCGCAACAACCGGGACAGCACGGAGACGGGATGTGGCCACGGTGGGGAATTCCCGCGCTAG
>NZ_JBLLVA010000081.1:0-1281 GCF_047739745.1 Borborobacter xinjiangensis
CTGGCCTTCCCCCTGAGAACGGGTCCATTTTGAGAGTTAGAGTTTCGGCTATTTTGAGCTTTGAAAGGAGCACGGAATGGCACGGAAGAACTATACTGCCGAGCAGATCATCGGGATGTTGCGAGAAGCGGAGGTCCGGCTTTCGCAAGGCGAGAAGACCGGTTCGATCTGCCGGGGTCTTGGGATATCGGAACAGAGCTACTATCGCTGGCGTCGAGAGTATGGTGGCCTGAAGGTGACCCAGGCAGCACGACTGAAAGCTCTGGAGAAGGAGAACGCCCGGCTCAGGAAGGCGGTCTCCAACCTGACGCTGGATGCTCTGATCCTGAAGGAGGTTGTCGAGGGAAAGTACTAAGCCCTTCGCGACGTCGTGCTGGCGTTGCCCATGCGCGTGCGGTGTTCGGTGTTACCGAGCGCCGTGCATGCCGGGTGGTTGGCCAGCACCGTTCGACCCAGCGCCGGTGTTTGCGGCCCCGCTCCGACGAGAAGCGCCTGACGGCGGATATTGTCAGACTGGCCTCGATCTACGGTCGCTATGGATACCGCCGCATCACCGCTCTGCTTCGACAGGAAGGATGGACGGTGAATGCCAAGCGGGTCGAGCGGATCTGGCGTCGCGAAGGGCTGAAAGTGCCGCATAGACAGCCGAAGCGCGGCCGTTTGTGGCTTAACGACGGGTCGTGCACCCGGCTTCGGCCGACCCACCGCGGCCACGTCTGGAGCTACGACTTCGTTGCCGATCGCACTCATGACGGCAAGGCCTTCCGGATGCTGACTGTCATTGATGAGTTCAGCCGCGAGTGCCTGGCCATCCATGTTCAGCGCCAGATCAAAAGCGACGATGTCCTGGCGATACTAGCCCAACTGTTCACCAGGCATGGTCCGCCAGAGCATATCCGGTCCGACAATGGCAGCGAATTTACCGCCACGGCCGTTCGCGAATGGCTTGGCCGCATCGGTGTGAAGACACTCTACATCGAACCCGGCTCGCCCTGGGAAAACGGATACTGCGAGAGCTTCAATGGCAAGCTGCGCGATGAACTGCTCAACGGTGAAATCTTCTACACGCTGAAGGAGGCACAGATCGTGATCGAGAACTGGCGTCGGCACTACAACACTGTCAGGCCGCACAGCTCGCTCGGCTATCTCCCGCCAGCTCCGGAAAGCATCTTGCCCCGCGCCGCTACAATGATCTACGCTCCGCCCCGGTCAGCCAATCTCGGCGACCATAACCGCCGGAACTCTAACTTATCCGGTGGACCTCCCTAATGGGGCAGGCCA
>NZ_JBLLVA010000082.1:0-1265 GCF_047739745.1 Borborobacter xinjiangensis
CCGTTCATACGATGCGGATGAAGAGGTGCAATAAGTCCAAACCAATCAACAAATGCACCTCCTGAGCAGTGGGAGCTCGCGGCCTGAGGGGGCCGCCTCAACGGAGGACCAAGTCACATGGGCTCGATTTTGGAGAGCGCGCCGGTGCGCCGGCGCGGCGTGCTGTTGTCGACTTTGACGGGGGCGCTGCTGGCGCTCGGCTTTGGCGGCGCACCGGCCTTGGCGCAGGCGCGCGATGCGGTGACGATCGGCGTGCGCGAGGACATTCCCGGCCTCGATCCGACGATAAGGCAGGGCGCCATCATTGGCTTGGTCACCCTCGGCAACATCTTCGAGGGGCTGACCCGCTTCAACGAGGACGGCTCGCTGGCGCCGGGACTGGCCAGGAGTTGGGAGATCTCGGCCGACGGCAAGACCTACACCTTCAAGCTGCTTGAAGGAGTGAAGTTCTCCGACGGCAGCGCCTTCGACGCCGCCGACGTCAAATGGACCTTCGAACGCAATGGCGCAGCCGACAGCACCAATCCGGAGAAGGCCTATTTTGCCTTGATGGAAAAGATCGAGACGCCCGACCCGCATACCGTGGTGCTGCATCTGTCGGAGCCGAACTCGCTGCTGTTGCAGAAGCTCGCTTGGGGTGTGTCGGCGATCGTGGCGCCGGAGACGGCGGCCGGCAACGCCGCCAACCCGGTCGGCACCGGGCCGTTCAAGCTGAAGTCGTGGGAGCGCGGCGCGGCGGTGACGCTGACGCGCAACGCGGCCTACCGCGAGCCGGCGCGGGTGAAGCTGGAGACGGTGACCTTCAAGCTGGTCGAGGATCCGTCGGCGCAGGTGGCGGCGGTGCAGGCCGGCGATGTCGACTTCTTCCCGCTGTTCTCCTCGCCCGAAAGCCTGGAACAGTTCCGTGCGAACCCGGATCTCGTCGTGATGGAAGGCGCATCGGAATTCGAGATTATCATGGGCCTCAACAGCCGCCGCAAGCCGTTCGACAATGTGCTGGTGCGGCGGGCAATGGCCAAGGCGGTCGACCGCCAAGCGGTGGTGGACGGGGCCGAGTACGGCTTCGGCAAGCCGATCGGGGCGCATTTCTCGACCAACCATCCGGCCTATGTCGACACCACCGCCGTCAACGCCTACGACCCCGAGGCGGCAAAGGCGCTGCTTGCCGAGGCCGGCTACCCGAACGGCTTCGAGGCCACCATCAAGGTGCCGCCGCAGGGACCGTTCGTGCGCAGCGCCGAGATCGTCGCCGCCTATTTCGAGCA
>NZ_JBLLVA010000083.1:0-1248 GCF_047739745.1 Borborobacter xinjiangensis
CATTCCCGAGATCGTCTGCTTCGAAAAGCAGGCCAATTGGGGCGGGCTGTGGAACTACACCTGGCGCACCGGCCTGGACCAGTATGGTGAACCGGTGCACGGCTCGATGTACCGCTATCTGTGGTCGAACGGCCCCAAGGAGGGCCTGGAATTCGCCGACTACTCGTTCGAGGAGCATTTCGGCAAGCAGATCGCCTCCTATCCGCCGCGCGCGGTGCTGTTCGACTATATCGAGGGCCGGGTCAACAAGGCCGGGGTGCGCGACTGGATCCGCTTCGAGACCGTCGTGCGCCTGGTCACCTGGGACGCATCCACTCGCAAGTTCACCGTCACCGTGCAGGATCTGCCCAACGACCACACCTATTCGGAGGAGTTCGACCATGTGATCGTCGCCTCGGGCCACTTCTCGACCCCGAACGTGCCGGAATACCCCGGCTTCGACCGCTTCAACGGCCGCATCCTGCACGCCCATGACTTCCGCGACGCCCGCGAGTTCAGCGGCAAGGACGTGCTGTTGATCGGCACCAGCTATTCGGCCGAGGACATCGGCTCGCAGTGCTGGAAATACGGCGCCAAGTCGATCACCAACTGCTACCGCACCGCGCCGATGGGCTTTGCCTGGCCCGACAACTGGGAAGAAAAGCCGCTGCTGGAGAAGGTCGAGATCAACACCGCCACCTTCAAGGACGGCTCGACCAAGCGCATCGACGCCATCATCCTGTGCACCGGCTACAAGCACCACTTCCCCTTCCTGCCCGACGATCTGCGCCTGCGGACCGCCAACCGGCTGGCCACCGCCGACCTCTACAAGGGCGTCGCCTATGTCCACAATCCGGCGCTGTTCTACATCGGCATGCAGGACCAGTGGTTCACCTTCAACATGTTCGACGCCCAGGCCTGGTGGGCGCGCGACGTGATCCTCGGCCGCATCGCGCTGCCGGCCGGCAAGCAGGAGCTGGTCGCCGACGTCGAGGACCGCGTGGCGCGCGAGGATGCCGGCAAGGACAGCTACGACGCCATCCGCTACCAGGGCGACTACGTCAAGGAGCTGATCGCCGAGACCGACTATCCGAGCTTCGACGTCGACGGCGCCAACCAGGCCTTCTTCGAGTGGAAGAAGCACAAGAAGCAAGGCATCATGGAGTTCCGCAACCACTCCTATCGCTCGGTCATCACCGGCACCATGGCGCCGCCGCACCACACGCCGTGGAAGGACGCCCTCGACGATTCGCTCGAGGCGTATCTGCA
>NZ_JBLLVA010000084.1:0-1124 GCF_047739745.1 Borborobacter xinjiangensis
ATGAAAACCCGTGCCGCCGTTGCCGTTGGAGCCGGCAAGCCTCTGGAGATCATGGAGGTCGACCTTGAGGGCCCGCGCGAGGGCGAGGTGCTGGTCGAGATCAAGGCGACCGGCATCTGCCACACCGACGACTTCACTTTGTCGGGCGCCGATCCGGAAGGCATCTTCCCGGCGATTCTCGGCCATGAGGGCGCCGGCGTCGTGGTCGATGTCGGCAAGGGCGTGACCAGCCTGAAGAAGGGCGACCACGTCATTCCGCTCTATACGCCGGAATGCCGGAAGTGCCCGTCGTGCCTGTCGCGCAAGACCAATCTGTGCACGGCGATCCGCGCCACCCAGGGCCAGGGGCTGATGCCGGACGGCAGCAGCCGCTTTTCGGTCGGCGGCGAGAAGATCTTCCACTATATGGGCTGCTCGACCTTCGCCAACCACACGGTGCTGCCGGAGATCGCGCTGGCCAAGGTCAATCCCGACGCCCCGTTCGACAAGATCTGCTACATCGGCTGCGGCGTGACCACCGGCGTCGGCGCGGTGATCAACACCGCCAAGGTCGAGATCGGTTCGACGGCGGTGGTGTTCGGGCTCGGCGGCATCGGCCTCAACGTCATCCAGGGGCTGAAGCTGGCCGGCGCCGACATGATCATCGGCGTCGACATCAACAGCGAGCGCAAGGCCTGGGGCGAGCGCTTCGGCATGACGCATTTCGTCAACCCGACCGAGATCGACGGCGACATCGTGCCCTATCTCATCAACCTGACCAAGCGCGGCGCCGACCAGATCGGCGGCGCCGACTACACCTTCGACTGCACCGGCAATGTCAAGGTGATGCGCCAGGCGCTGGAGGCGGCGCATCGCGGCTGGGGCGAATCGATCGTCATCGGGGTCGCCGGGGCCGGCCAGGAGATCTCGACGCGGCCGTTCCAGCTGGTCACCGGCCGCGTCTGGAAGGGCACCGCCTTCGGCGGCGCGCGCGGCCGCACCGACGTGCCGAAGATCGTCGACTGGTACATGGAGGGCAAGATCCAGATCGACCCGATGATCACCCACACCATGCCGCTCGAAGACATCAACAAGGGCTTCGAGCTGATGCGCCGCGGCGAAAGCATCAGAAGCGTCGTGCTCTA
>NZ_JBLLVA010000085.1:0-1027 GCF_047739745.1 Borborobacter xinjiangensis
GTGTGATTGCCTATCGGCAACCTCGTCGTCGAACAGCCTTCGACGGATTGGATGATTGGCTTCGCGAGCGGTTTTTCCGCCATGGCGGCAATGCCGACGTTATCCGCCAGGAACTGGCGAGCGAACATGGGATCGTGATCGGTCTCCGCTCGGTGGAGTTACGAGTGCAGCGCTGGCGGCGGGAATTGAAGGCGCAGAAGCGCGCGACGATCCGCTTCGAGACAGCGCCGGGCCATCAGATGCAGATCGATTTTGGTGACACTCGCGTGTGGATCGGGGGTGAGCGGGTTCGAGTGCACCTGTTCGTGGGAACACTGGGCTATTCGCGGCGGATGCATATCCGGCCTTCGCTGCGTGAGCGTCAGGCGGACTGGTTTGAGGGGATGGAAGGCTCCTTCCTGCGTTTCGGCGGGGTTCCGGCGGAAGTTCTTCTGGATAATGCCAAAGCCCTGGTTGAGCATCATGACGCGGTGACGCGCGAGGTGAAGTTCAATGCCCGCCTGCATGCCTTTGCCCGATACTGGGGCTTCACGCCGCGAGCCTGTGCGCCATATCGGGCGCGGACGAAAGGCAAAGATGAGCGCGGGGTTGGCTACGTTAAGAAGAACGCGATCGCCGGCCGCCGGTTCGAGAACTGGGCTGCGTTCGAGGCCCATCTGGACCGGTGGATACGCGAGGTCGCCGACCAGCGGGAGCACGGCACGACCGGCATTGCGCCATCAGAGCGGTTTGCTGCTGAAGCTGGTGCGCTGCGCCCCTTGGCTGGCCGTGCGCCGTTCGGGCAATTGCGGGATCTGGTGCGCAAGGTCCAGGCCGACTGTGCGATCGACCTCGACACGAACAGCTACTCGGTGCCTTGGCGTCTGATCGGCGAGACCGTTCAGGTTGTCGTGCTGGCGGGCCGTGTGATCATCCGGCATGCTGGCCAGGTCGTTGCCGATCATGCTCTGTGCCGGGGAAGGCGACAACGCATCGTGGACCGGGCGCATTTTGTCGGTGTCGCCGGTGCCGATGGTGTGGTGCGGGC
>NZ_JBLLVA010000086.1:0-942 GCF_047739745.1 Borborobacter xinjiangensis
AGGGCGGGCATATAGAGCGCCTGCCTGAGCCATGCCCGTCCGCCCTGAATGAAGCTCTTGCCCTTCCATTGCCCTGACTGGCGGTCGACCGGGGCAACGCCGGCGAGGCTTGCGGCCTGCTTGTTGTCGATGGTTCCCAGCTCCGGCATGTCGGCTATGATGGCGAAGGCCGTGGCTTCGCCGAGGCCGGGGATGCTGGTGAGAATCTCGAAGGGGCGCAGAAGTGTCAGGTCGGCGGCGATCAGTTTCCGGCATTCGCGATTGAGGGCCTGGATTTGGGCGTCGATCTGGTTGAGGCGCTGCGCGGCCTGGCGCTTGAGAAACGGGATAAGTCAGGTTCTTTGACCGGTTCAGCGTAGCTGTTCGGTCCTTCACGAGGGCGCGCCGGGCTACCACCAATTCACCGAGCGCATCAAGAGCCTGGCTTTTGAGCGGTCGAATGTCGGGCTGCATCACCGCACCGAAACGAGCAAGCATGACCGCATCGATCCGGTCGGTCTTGGAGAGGCGACCGGCGGACTTTGCGAAGGCGCGGGGTCGCTGCGGGTTTATCTTGACCAGCGGCAGGCCCTTCTCCCCTAGCGTCCGCTCGAGCAGGCGATGATAGGCCCCGGTCGCCTCGAAGACGATGCGTTCAGGCGACAGTGGCTTCAGCCAGCGGATCAGCTCGCGCAGCCCCTTGGCGTCGTTGGCGAAGGACCGCTCGTTCCCGTTGGGTAAAACATGAACGTCGAGGCGATCTTTCGAGATGTCGATCCCTGCGGTGCATGCTATGCTTTGCGTCATCTCTTCCGTGTCCCGTGCTTGTCATCCGGGCCGCGAACGCCCGGGTATCCGTTCAGGCCTCATGGAAAAGAGAGGGGCGATCAAACTCTAATTCGGTCCAGTAGACCGGCCTCGGCACGATCCGTCCCCTCTCGTCGCCTGCGGGTGGTCGAGGCC
>NZ_JBLLVA010000087.1:0-928 GCF_047739745.1 Borborobacter xinjiangensis
GGTGGCGACGCTCTATGATAGCAGGAGGTATCCTGCACGAAACCGGTCCCTGCCGGTCCTTCAATGGTCAGTTCGTTGTCTATTCCAAACTGCTTGCGAACCGCCTCTTCGCTCGCCCGGGCAGAGCCCAAGAGCATGCGGAGCGGTTTGCGCTTATGCGAGCGCTTCATCATCACATGGGCACCGGAATGCCGATCCGTGTCGGTTATGTAGAAGCTGGCATATACGAAATTCAGTCCCGGCACGTCATAATGATAGTCAATCACAAAATGCTGAAGTCTCCGGCGCTCGTCGTCGCTTATTGGCGAGCCGAAACTCCAGTGGAGTATCGGCAGGATCTTTCGCGGTTCATGGCCAAGATAACGGCGCACCACGCTGCGCAGAATCGGGTCATCGATCACCGCCTGAACAGCCGGGCAGCGTGACGGTTCTCGAACACCGCCTATCGGCATCAGCCTGCCATCGCGAGCCTTTCCCTCCACAACGTCCGAATAAAGGAAAGTCGGACCTTGAGGATCGTAGATGGCGTGCAGCGGCTCTGACGCGGCAAACCTCCTGATCTCCGCCACCGTTTGGGGCGGCAGATTCATCCCCACGAAAACCGCTTCCCTGCGGATCGCCTCGACCACATGGCAGGCATCAATCTCGGGAAACAGCGTCGAGCACCGTTCATCTCGAGCCCGAATTGGCGTCAACAGGCGGCGTGATCCGTCGATTGCCCGACGCACCCCGCTGTACGTCTTTCGAACGGTTCTGAATCTGCCAAGAACATATTGGATGCCTATCTGGCGAACGCGAGTTGTAAAGGATTTGAGATCCATATGGCACCAAAACGCTTTGAAACGAAAGCTAGTCGCAATCGAAAAGCACTACATTGATACCGCATATCACCAAACGCGGACGCGGCGCCGCCATGGAAAAAGTACTA
>NZ_JBLLVA010000088.1:0-884 GCF_047739745.1 Borborobacter xinjiangensis
TCGGCGCTCAGATTGACCAGCCCCTTCAACTGTATCTCGAAGTCATGCACGCCATCGCCATTCAGGTCGCCCTGGATCACGGTATGGTCGTTGCTGGTGCCGGCCCTGTCCTCCAGATGCCAGGCCAAGGCGCCCTGGGCTCGGTCGAACAGTGCGTTTTCCTGCGCAATGAAGTGGAAGGCGCCGTTACCGGCCGCCGAGCCATTCGCATCGAACGCTGAAAGGTCGATCTTGTCGACGCCCTTCTGGAAGTCGGTGATGATATCCCTGCTGGAATCGGAACCGGCATCGGAAGCCTTGCTGAACACGAAGCGGTCGGCGCCATTGCCGCCCGTCATCACGTCCTTTCCTCCAAGCCCGCTGATGACGTCGTTGCCGTCACCGCCAACCAGCGTATCGCCGGACCTTGTGCCGTTGAGGATCTGGTCGCCCGGAGTAGGCGCGGGCCCAGGTTCCGGAGCAGGCGTTGGTTTCGGAGCAGGCGCAGGCTCAGGCGTGGGTTCCGGCGCCGGCGCAGGCTCAGGCGCGGGTTCCGGAGCAGGCGCAGGTTCCGGCGCGGGCGCAGGATTGGGCGCTGTGGTCGGATAGGGTGTCGGGTCTACGCCGTCCTGCCATTGGACATTGTTGCGGATGGTCGGGTTGTTGCCCACGACATTGAAGTAGCCATACAGTCCGCGGTCGACGTAGTTATCCTCGATCAGAACGTTGCTGATATTGCCCTTCCCCGTCTGCTCTACGTAGGCGGTATATGACGCGTTGCCCGCCATCAGGTTGTTCCTGACCGTCACATCGTTGATCGAACCAAACTCAGTCTTGATGAAGACAGCGGCTGTGCCACCATCCTTGGGCGGCAAGAGGATCGTATTGTGTTCGATCAGGTTGCC
>NZ_JBLLVA010000089.1:0-876 GCF_047739745.1 Borborobacter xinjiangensis
TGACCTTGCCCCGTTGAAATAATCCATTTTGAAGTAAGCTCTGGCCCATTGAGAGGACCAGGGAATGAAGCGCAACCGTTTCACAGACGAACAGATTATCGGCATTCTGAAGGAGCACGAGGCGGGCACGCCGGTCTCGGAGCTTTGCCGCAAGCACGGCGTCAGCGATGCCAGCATCTATAAATGGAAAGCCAAGTTCGGCGGCATGGACGTGTCCGAGGCGAAGCGGCTGAAGACGCTGGAGGACGAGAACACGAAGCTGAAGCGGTTGCTGGCGGACGCGATGCTCGACAATGCTGCTTTGAAGGACCTTTTGGGAAAGAAGTGGTGACGCCCGCAGCCCAGCGGAACGCTGTCGCTCACCTGATGAACCAACATCGGATGAGCGAACGGCGGGCGTGTAAAGCCATCGGCTTTTGCCGGATGACGGTTCGTTACGAAAGCAGCCGTATCGACGACCATGACCTTCGCGAGCGAATGAAGGCATTGGCACATGAGCGCCGCCGCTTCGGTTATCGACGCCTTCATGTGCTGCTCAGGCGCGAGGGCCACCTTGTGAACCACAAGCGGCTCTTCCGGCTCTATCGGGAGGAGAAGCTGACGGTGCGCAAGCGCGGCGGCCGCAAGCGAGCGATCGGCACACGCGCACCGATGCTGATCCCGATGGCAGCCAATGATCGCTGGTCGCTGGACTTCGTGTCGGATCAACTCACCGATGGGCGCAGGTTCCGGGTTCTTACGGTCGTCGACGATTGCACCAGAGAATGCCTGGGGCTCGTCGCCGATACATCGCTTTCCGGCTTGCGGGTTGCCCGTGAGCTTGACCGGATCATCGAGGAACGCGGCAAACCCAGGATGATCGTCAGTGACAATGGC
>NZ_JBLLVA010000009.1:0-166045 GCF_047739745.1 Borborobacter xinjiangensis
CCGGAAACCGGGCACTCCAGACCACCCACTCCGCATAACGACACGCTATGCATAATCGACATTGCCGGAGAAGATGCGGAAATGCGGTCCCTTGTCGGAGGGGTTTTCGATGCGGACCAGCTTGGCCTTGACGTTAAGGTTGAGGGTCTTGATCGAACCGTTGAAGCCGTTGCCCGTGGAAGCGAAGGTGCCGATGGTAGCCATGTGTCTCATTCCTTTGTTGCTCGGGCCGCGCCCATCGCGACCTCGATTGACGGTCGATGGACCGGAGGCGATCGACGGGCACCCGCAGGGCTGGAACGAAGTGGAAGGCGGCCGGGAGAGACTTTCTTGATCCGCGCGGAATGGCGGCGCAGCCGTCAGGGGAAGAAAGTCGCGAAGGCCGTTGCCGGGACAAGATCGAGAGCCCGCCATAGCGGGATCGGTCTTCGGTCAGGCCAGTCACATCGAGGACGCAGGTGGACGTGGCTTTTGTGGAAACCGGAATGAAGACCGGCGTTTCCATCGTCGGCGTCATACACACGAGACAGCGACTGTCCGTTCGAGAGTCCCTCTGCAGTTAGCCCACGCACCGCCTCGGATCCCAACGGCGCGGACCGCGCCCCCATTGCCCCGCACCGGCTTCGACACGGAGACGTACGGGGAAGATCGGCGAGAGAACCGCCCGACGCTACGCGCCAGGCTAACCCACGGCTTTGCAACCACGCTGCGTCCATGGTGCGCGATTGGGGGAAGACAGCCAGCAATTGCACATCCGGCTCCCGTTCAAACCGGATCGGCAACCGATAGAGGCAACCGTACAGGCGGGGTTCCGTCGAGCAAATCTACAGTGTGGGAAGGCCTCTCGTCCGGGTCCGGGGCCGGGGACGGCGGGTCGCTCGTCACGGAACCGTGGTGAGATCGGTTTGCCGGAACTCGTCGACCGTCGCCAGGATAGGCACCGCAAAGTATTTCGCGCATGCGTAATACAGGCAATCGCCGAGATTGAGGCCATGGCGGCCGGAGCGATACCGGTGTGCCGCGGACAGGGCCAGCCTGGTGGTCTCGGGTGCGGGCGGCGGATCCCGAACCTCGATCCCGCGCTCGTCGAGGAATTCGGCGACGATCGGCTCCACTTCGGAAACCGCGCCGGCAAACTTATCGGGGCGCGCGAGACCAAGAACGCCCTCACACACCGCACATGCCCTCGCACTCATTCGGCCAGAGATCGAGCTGGCCCCGGTCGGCGGCGGTGGATAGATCAACGTCATCGAGCGGTACGCAAGATCGATGCAGATACACCTCGCCGCGAATGCTGCGCAGTCCGGTCCGCAATACCCGATCGACTTCGACGGCATCCTCCCATGCTGCCGCGTCGTGTTCACGCATCGACCGCCACATGGCGTTGCTGTGAAAGGGGCAACCGATACACGCGCTTTTCGGGGGATCGGGATAGTCGTGCCGGCGCAGCCAGGCGAGACAATCCCGCCGGCTCATGCGCTTTTCGATCAGCGGGAAACGCTTGACTTGCCAAGCCTCGAAGCTCGGTTTTGCGCGTACGATCTCGTCCGTCGAGATGCCGATCCAGCATTCAACGACCCGAAAGGAAGGGGAGCGTTTGCGCGTCAGCCCCGCGAGTTCACGTATCTTCCGACGGATTGGAACAATCTTATAGTCGGTGGTGCATTGTCGGCGGATCATGCCGATCGAGACGGTTTCCGTCGTCGTCTGGCGCGTGGCGACCTCGATCAGTTCACCGTCGCCGTCCTCGTCGAAGACCGGAACCATGGCACCTGCGGGCGTGACGGTCTTGGCGAAGGCGGGGATCGAGGCCCAGCGGTTGCCCTGCCCGGCCGCGATCAGCTGCTCGCGAATATTGCCGCCCGAGACAATATGGACTGGGAACGGCAAGACGTTGGGCGACATCAGCCATGCGAGATGATCGTAGACGGCCCGTGGCTCCCAGCCAGTGTCGGCGAAAATGGCGCAATCGGGCATGGGGCCGATCTCGCCATGAGCGGCCATCAGCGCGAGTGTGGTGGATTGCACGCCGGCGCCCAGCGAAAGCGCGCGCAAGCGGAGCGGGGAAGGCTCAGCGCCTTCCCCCATGATGTTCGGAGCATGCAGCATCACGCCGCCTCCGCGACTTGTGCCGCACCAGGCTGGAGGTCGTGCAGATAGTTGACGGCGCGCTGGGCGTGGGCAGCTGCGGCAAAGATGAAGCGCTTCTCGTTCCTGAGGATTTCAAGCCAGCTCGCCAGATAGCTCGCGTGATCCGGCCTCGGCTCCAGTTCAGGGACGATGCCGAGATCGGCCGCTAAAAAGCAGCCCCCCAAATCCGCGACCAACTCTTCATGCGCCCTGAAGGAGCGATCCTTGTGATAGCGGGAGAGATTGCGATCAAGCCGCTTTTCCGAGCCAACCCAATGGGTCAGTTCGTGCCCTAAAGTTGCATAATAACTCGGGGCGTCGCGAAAACTCTCGAACGGCGGCATTTGCACGATATCGAGGCTCGGATTGAAGAATGCCTTGTCGCCGCCGTGCCGGATGACCGCCCCGGTGTTGGTGAAGAAGGCATCCGCGTGCTCGATCCGCTCGACCGGATCGGCCACCGGCGCGGGATTGCCGTAATACTGCGCCGGAAGGTCCTCGATCTGATCGGCGCAGAACACGGTGTAGGCCTTGAGGATGGGAATGCCGCGTTCGACTTCCTCGCCTTTCGCATCGGTTTCGGTGCGGGTGATCCGGCTGGCATAGACGACCATCGAGCCGGTCTCGCCCTTGCGGACATGGCCGCCCAGTTCGACGCTCTGCTTGAACGTCATCCAGGTGGGCGAGATAAACCCCCTCGCCACCGCCTCCGACCAGAGAAGCAGCGTATTGATGCCCTGATATGGCAGCCCGTTGTGGCGCAGCGGCCGGGTGATGCGACCCGTCGTATTCCCGGCGCTCCAGGGCTTCACCCATGGGCGCACACCTTTCTCCAGATCGGAGACGATGCGGTCGGTGATCTTCGCGTAGATATCGACGCGGGGTTTGCAATCTTTCCTGCTCATTTTTCAGAACCTCCATTCGAGGCCGCGCCAGTCGCAGCCGTCACGAGGTCCGCAAGCGCAGGACCGCAGGTCCGCGAACCCGCTCGAGCGCAATCGGAAAGAGGAGAGATGTCAGTTGCGGGCCGCAACGTCAGTGAAGGACGGCGCAGCCGTTTCGCGGGGCGAGGACCGGAGCAGGACCGACATTCGTGACGGCCGCGACTGGCGCGGTCTCCGCGATCATCTTCATTTGTCCGATTGCGTGGCGGCGCACACGCGAAGAGGCCGGCGTCCTCAAGGACACCAGCCTCGATGTGGAAAGATGGGGGCGGAGCCGAAGCTCCGCCCGTGGGCGATCAGCCGAGTGCCGCCATCTGGAGATCGGCCGCCTGGCGGCTGACGGTCTGGCCGGGATTCTCGACCTGACGCTCATAGGGCTTCCAGGTCTCGCCGACGATGTGCTCGTAGGCAGCAACGGCGCCCTCGGCAGCCATGCGCAGAGCGTGTGACTGAAGGCCCATGTCGGCGGCGAATTCGCGCTTGCGCTGGGCGTTGCTGTCGAAACCGACCGGGCCGTCGAGATCCTCGTCGCGGACGTCGTTGGCGAGCTTGGCCGTGGCGTCTTTCGCCTCGGTAACGGCCTTGGAGTAGAACTGGCCTGCACCGTAGGCGGAGCCGACATAGGAGCCGACGATCCGTTGCAGGTGGATCTGCATCGCCTTGTCGGAAAGCCCCTCGGAGAGGCTGTCGGCGCCTTCGATCAGGCTGCGTTGGTGGAAGTCGCGGATGCCGTCGCTGTCGAGGACAGAGAGGCCGAAGCTTTCGGAGATCAAGGAGGCCTGGTTGCCATCCGGGCAGCAGAGCCGGACCATTTCGAGGGTCGTGCCCTTGCGGAGCGGGACGACGCGGGCCTTGGACTTGGGGGAGCGGGTTGAACTGGACATTGAGCTTACCTTTCTAGCGATGCCCTTCAGGTGATCGGCCCTCGGCCGTTCTTTCCTGCGGGTGCGGTCAAAAGGAACCGGCGGAAGCTGGACGCTTCAGGGTCCGGGCCCTGCCAGGCGAGCGAGGTTGGCTTGCGGACAAGCGGGGGCCAGTTCTTCACTGGTCCCTGCGCGGGACGCGGGCCGGCCTTGTCAAGATCGGCGGGGTTCCGGCCGCTCCGCGGCGCGACAGCGGCCTTGAAGTGGCCAGCCGCTGGTTCAGACCGCAGCAAACCCGCCGGAAAGACCGGCAAGGGATGGTCTACGACACCGGCATGCTGACCGGCAAGCGCCTGGTCGACCCGCACCGCCACGGTGTTCCATGGCCTGCCGCGCTTCAAAGGCATCCACGATTTGACCTGGGTCGTCTCGTCACCGTGGTTGCGACCAGCATCGTCGCCACGGATGAATGCCAGCCTGCGGCGAGAACGACATCCGGCGTCACGCACAGAGCTCATCAGGTTGGAGCTGCGCCCGCAACGCCGCTATGGCGCTTTCCTGGCGTGCCAGTTTGCGCGTCAAGGCGTCGATCTCCGGCTGACGCTCAGCGGTAATGGCGGCCAGATTGGCACGATACCGTTCAAGGAATGCACCGGGATCGGGCGACTTCCCGCGCCGATACGTGGTCTGGCGCGGATGTAGCTGCGGTATCAGCGCTGTCATGCGCCGCGTGATCTGCCGGTCGATCATGTCCAGGTGACGCTGGATTTGCCGGCGAGCTTCCTCCATACGGAAGAGCCGCGCCCGACGAGCTGGCTCGGCCATCACGCTGATCTCCCCTGCCAGCTGACAAAGCTCGACGGCCCTCCATAGACCGCGTGTCGCTCCGGATGGATGACGAAGCCGAAGCGGCCGACACGGTATTCGCCCGAAGGAACGAGGAAGCGACGTTCCTCGCTGCCCAGCCCGCGTTTGCCGCCGGGGGTGGCGATGACTTCGGTGAAGCCGGGTTGGTGATCGGAGACGATCGCCGACACCACGATCCAGTCATCGCGGTGCTTGGCGAAGAATGCACGTTCATCCTTCATCCAGGATTCACCGGGACCAAGCACATCGCCGGTGATCGCCTCCCAGGCATCGGGGAAGCTGTCCTTCATCGTCTTTTCAGCTGCCCGGCGCTCGAAGGCAGTAAACAGGTGAGGAAAGCTGAATGCGACGATCGCCCAGGCCTCATCCTCCTCATAGGTCCCGCCGGTGACGCGGATCAACTGATGAACCTTGCGGTTCCGGTCAGGCGAAAGGAGGAAGCCGCCATGGCCGGCCGTTGAGTGGAAGACAACCCCGTCAGCATAGATGGTTGCCCCCTGCGATGGCCCCCATGGTGTACTGGCCGTGGATCGCACTTCGCGTCGGACGAGCGCGATCTTTTGGCGCTGGTGTTCGGCGTTTTCCAGAACTTTTGCCCGGAATGCGTTCTCATTAGCGAGGTCGCCGTTATGACCGTAGAAGTCACCCCGCGTCCATTCGGCCATGGGCCGCCGGATACGCCAGCCGGTGACAAGGTAATGGCGCCCGTCTCGGGCGGGAGCCATCGCAAAGGCGTGCTCGCCGACGAGTGCAACGAGCAGGCCATCAGCGCTTCGCCCAAAAGAAACCCCCGGAAATCCGGGGGCTTCTATGACGCTGGTTTCGAGAGCAGGCGCGCTCATGCCGCCGCCCTCCCCTCGACAATATCGGCCGCTACGGCGTCGGCCGTGATTTCCTGCAGGACGGCATTCGGATAACCGTGGCGGGTCACCCATTCCTCGGCGGCCGCGCGATTGGCGGCAAGATGAACAAGCTCGGCGTCCTCGCCACCCCGATCGAGGACGAGGACCGAGCCGACAGCGGGCCGTTCCTTTACCGCGAACTTGAGTTCGCTGTTCACCGAAAACGTCCGATGGACACGCAGCACGATCGTGCCCTGACTGCCGTAGTCACCCTCGTGGAGGGTGATGGAGGCGGGAATCGTCGTGTTGCCGACACGGGCTTCGGCCTGTTTGCGGATCAGCCGGCCGCCTGAGTTACGTTTTTCCCAGGCGGCGAGCTTCTTGGCGAACCGCTCCGGAGGGCGCGGGGAGCCGTCAGAATATGTCAGGGTCGAGCCCAGTGGCACGAGGTCGTAGATCAGTTGAGCGGTCATGGTTTTCTCCATGGTGTTGAGTGGAAAACAGAACCGCCGCCGGTGATGCACCGGCGGCGGGATGATCGTTCGGAAGGAAAGATGTGGCGCCTACTCGGCGGCGACCTTGTAGGCCTCGCGCTGCTCGTCGGTGAGATCATGGTCCTGCGGAGCCGGACCTTCATCGACATAGTCATGCGCGGGGTCGACGACCGCATCGCTGTCGAGCTCGTCCTGGTCTTCCGACGTACCGTCGTCTCCAGGCTGTTCGACGCGCTCGTTCTTCTTCAACCACGCAGCCAGCTTTGTCTGGTCGGGACCGAACAGCGCTGACGGATGGACGAAGCGACCTTCCTTGAAGTGCTCGACCAGGGCGGCGCGGGTGTCCTTCACCTTCTGCCGGGGAAGAACCGACGTATCCGCGCATGACGCCTCCAGCGCCGGTCGCGACAGGCACGAGAGGAAGTCTTCCGTGCCCATGTTGGGCAGGAAGCTGTCCGCACCGATCACATCGCCGGCCACACGGGAGACTACGCCGCTGTCCGAACGGTTTTCCCTGCACGACAGCACGTCGATCAGGAGCGAGCGCACTGCGACGCGAAGCGTGTCCATGTCGAAGTCGAGCTTGCCCTCCTGGTCGAACAGGCGCACGGCATGTTCGCCAAGGCCGGCCGCCCCATAATAGGAGATGTCGCGTGTGCCGGACGCCACCGTTACGTTCTGCCCTGCGAACGCCAGAACCAACAGCGCCATCAGCGTGTCGTCCTCGATCGGTGCCCGCGACAGCGCTTCATGTAGAGCATCGGTACGAAGATCACCGATCATCTCGAAGCCCTTTCGGGTGACATCGGGGCGGGTCTTCACGACGATGGCAGCATCGTCACCCTCACTGAGCGGTTGCTCGCCCTTCTTGGGCTTCTTTGCCTCCGGCATGCGGAAGTGCACCGCCTGCACCTTCCCCTCGCGATCGAGGTACATGGCCGTGTGGTCGGACTTGCCCGGCTTGCCATAGACGCGTTCCGCCTTCTTCGGCAGTTCCGGCTGTCCCCAATTGTTGGCCTCGGTGATGACCCCCTTCTTGGGAAGGTTCTGCGTCATCCACTCCTGCTGCGCGCCCAGGAACGCCTCGACGTCGGTCGTGTAGCGGCTGTCCTGGTCGGCCGGTGCGAATAGATCCTCGACCCAGGCAATGCCGTAGGCCTGCGC
This sequence comes from Borborobacter xinjiangensis, assembly GCF_047739745.1. Taxonomy (NCBI): domain Bacteria; kingdom Pseudomonadati; phylum Pseudomonadota; class Alphaproteobacteria; order Hyphomicrobiales; family Phyllobacteriaceae; genus Borborobacter; species Borborobacter xinjiangensis. The sequence continues at coordinate 7,305 of NZ_JBLLVA010000009.1, forward strand.
GAGTTCGTCACCAAAGCTTGCATCGTGGGCGTACATGCGGGTCTTCTGCAGGCCCTGCGCTACGCTCCACCAGGATACCTGCGGGTCGGCCTTCGAGGGCTTGTGCTTCTTCCAGACCTCCTTCTGTTCGTCGAGCGACGCTGCTGCGATGGTGCGCAGCTGGCCCTCGTTAGGCATGTCGCCCTTTGCCATCTGGTCGAGCATCGCCGGCAGGACATTGGCGAGCAGACGCAGTTTCCGGATCTGGCGAACCGGCAGAGCCAGAGCGACAGCGATTGCTTCCTCGGTCCAGCCGAGCGCGACCAGGCGCTCGATCGCCCGCCACTGGTCGACGGGATTGAGCTGTTCATGCGCCAGCGTTTCTGCGAGCGAACGCATCGCGCCGCCATCTTCGGCGCGCTCGATCACCAGCACGGCGATTTCTTCAAGCCCTGCCGCGATGGCCTGCTTGACGCGGCGGTGGCCGGCATCGATGACGAAGCCGTTGCCGCCATCGGATTCCGGTGCAACGACAGGCGGCTGCACGATGCCGACGGCGCGAATGGTCGCTAGCAGCAATGCGTCAGCCTGCGGGCAGGACTTGGAGCGTCGCGCCTTGTCGGGGTTTCCCTTCAGCGCGCGCGGATCGACAAACTTCAGTTCCATGGAAGTGCTCCTTACGGGGTTGCCGGACACAGCCAGTCGCTGCGTCCTTTCTCGTCTTCTTCTCGAAGACACCCCCCGGCCCGCGGAGCGGACGGACCGGTGCAACTGCGGCCGAGCATCCCTGCCCGGCAGGACAAGCGGGGCTAACAGCCCTGCGAAGGACGCCGCGGCCGGGATTGCGAGCGGCGCGGTTGAGCGTAAGTGTCACCGGTTCGGCCGATCGGCGAACCGGATTTCCTCTTTCCTCCTTTTCCCTTCTCGGTTCCCCTTCAAGATCGGCCGCACCCTGGAGTGGGCAATCGGCCTGCCAACCACGACGGAAAGGTTACGCGGCATCCCGCAACGGGCCGGCGAGTGTTTCCACATCAGCCGATAGCGCCGCCTCCACTTCACCAAGCTGCCGTCGCTTGTCAGCCAGTTCGCCGCCGAACGCGAACTCGGCACCATTGTCCCGGGATTGGTATGATGCGAGCCTGCGGCGTGAATCGGCGAGGCGCTGGCGATAGCGCTCGCGTTCGCCCTCGAAATCGTCCAGCGCGTGCTCAAGGCGCGAAATCGCTCCGAGTGGCGTGACCGTCATCGAGAGTTCGATTTCGGAGTCTGCGCCGGTGCGCACTAACATCGTGGTGTAGCGGTAACCCTCCTTGCCGAAGCGCTGGCCGTCATATTCGAGGTCGAATCCGCCGACTGAGCCGATGATGCTCTCGCCTTGCCTCTGAAGCTGCACCAGGGTCAGGATCTCCTTCATGAGCGCCCGCCCCGCCTCCTTGCGCTCAGCGTAGATCTTGCCGGCCACGGTCATGACGAAGGCCTCGCCGGCGGTCGGAACGAGAAGCTCGATATCCCGGCCGATCTCGGCAATCCGGCGTGTGCAAAGCTCGATATCGCGCTCGGCGTCGCGAAGCTGCCGGCGAACGGCGTGCTGATCGTCGATATGGGCGGCGCGCAGGCGTTCCAGACGGGCAATGTCGGCTTCAAGCCCCGCCTTCTGCATCAAGCGCTGATCACCGGACGCGATGGCCTTGGCCATAGCGAACTGGTTTGCCTGCCCTTCGCCGAGATCTTCGAGGCGACGGACAGAGGTGTCGCCCGAGAGCGCGGCGGCGATGAACCGGGCCTTGCGCTCGTTATTCTGCCACATGGTCGCGTCGAGTGAGCCCTCAGTGGCGTAGGCGAAAATATCGATCTCGTCATGCTGGTTACCCTGACGCACGATGCGACCCTCGCGCTGCTCGATCTGCGACGGCAGCCAGGGTACATCGAGATGGTGAAGCGCCTTCAGCCGGAGTTGCGCATTGACGCCGGTGCCCATCGTCTCGGAACTTCCAATCAGGAAGCGGACCTTGCCCGCGCGAACGTCGCCGAACAGCCGTTGCTTGGCCTCCGACTTCTTATAGTCTTGCATGAAAGCAACCTCGCTGGCTGGCACTCCCATGCGAATGAGCTCGTCCCGGATCCAGCGATAGGCGGAAAAGCCCCTGCTCTTCTCGACGCTGATCGTGCCGAGATCGCTAAAGATCATCTGCGCGGTGCCCTGGAGTTCGAACGGCTTGCCGTCATGGCGGATATAGTCGTTGTTCGAGGTCGCCTTCCAGATATTGAAGGCGTTCGAGATGAGGTTGTTGAGCTTGTTGTCCGCCTCATTGTCATTATCGGCATCGATAAGGCGCAGGTCGATCGCAGCGTGGCGGCCATCGGTGATGACGGAGAGCAGGATGTCGTCCCCCGGCTCGGGCGGCCTGTCGCGTTTCTCGATCTCCGCGATGCGCGCAGCCAGGACCATCTGGTAATGTTTGAAGGCCTGCGTCGGCTTCGACGTTATTATCTGGCGCTTGCCGGTGGAGATCGCTGGCACCTTCACGAATTGGCGCAGGTCCTCCGGCATCACGACGTCGGCGAAGGAGCGGAACATCGCGATCAACTCAGGAACGTTCACGAAGGACGCGAACCGCGACACCGGCTTGTATTTGCCGGAAGGTTGAAGCTCGAGCTCGGTCGTCGTGTCGCCAAAGGTCGACGCCCAGGCATCGAACTCGTGCAGTCCGCGTTCCATCAGCGCAGCGTGGTCCATGAGCCGCTGGACAGTGAACATCTCACCCAATGTATTCGTGATCGGGGTTCCGGAGGCGAGGACGAGCGCCCGGCCGGGGTTCCTGGTCTCGATGAAACGGGACTTCACATAGAGGTCCCATGCGCGCTGCGAACCGTTCGGGTCAACGCCCTTGAGCGTCGACATATTCGTAGCAAAGCTCAGCTTGCGGAACTCCTGCGCCTCGTCGACGATGATCTGGTCGACCCCAATCTCGGCGATGGTGAGAAGATCGTCCTTGCGGGTGGAGAGCGCTTCCAGTCGCTCCTGCAGGCCCTCTTTCAGCCGCTCGAGGCGTTTGCGCGAGACGCGGTCATCGCTTTCGACCTTCAGGAGCAGGCTTTCGTATAGCTCGAGCTCATCATGGATCATCTGCTGCTCGAAGGCAGAGGGAACACCGATGAACTTGAACGCTGAATGCGTGATGATGATTGCGTCCCAGGTCGCGGTTGCCGCCCGCGACAGGAAGCGCGCACGCTTGTCCTTGGTGAAATTTGTTTCGTCGGCGACGAGGATCCGTGCGGTCGGATAGAGCGCCAGGAACTCGCGCGCCACCTGCGCGAGGCAATGGCCGGGAACGGTGAGCATAGTTTTGGCGATCAGGCCGAGACGCCGCTGCTCCATGATGGCGGCCGCCATCGTCATCGTTTTACCGGCGCCGACGGCGTGGGCGAGGTAGGTCGAACCGGCCGAAATGATGCGCCAGATTCCACGCATCTGATGCCCATAAAGAACAAAGGCGCCCGAGGCGCCTGGAAGCTTCAGATGGGAACCGTCGAAGGCCCGAGGAGCGATGTTATTGAAGCGGTCATTATAGACGCGGGCCAGCCGGTCCGTGCGGTTCGGATCGGACCAGATCCAGCACTGGAAGGCCTCCTTGATCTTGTGAAGCTTCTCCTTGGCGGCTTCGGTATCGACGACATTAAGCACGCGCCGTTCGCTGTCGCCGTCCTTGATCGTATCGAAGATCTGCGGGACACGGCTGTTGAGCGCATCCGCCAGCAGCTCACCGGCATGCCGGCGCCCGGTCCCACACTCCGATGTGCCGACGGCGAGATAGCCAAGCTGGCGCGCATCGACAGTCCACGAAGCCAGTTCCGGCATGTGATGGATCTTGATGTCGGTTCCCATCGTCTCCTTGACGAAGGCGACGACATCGAGGGCGGGAATCCACGGCGCGCCGAGACGTGCGGTGATGTCGGAGGGGCGAAGATCGACCGGCTGCACGCCCTGCAAGGCCGCGACGTTACGCTCATAGACGGGATCGAGAACGGTAGCGGCTTCCGCGACCTTCAGCTTGTCGCGGACATAGCCTGACAGATAAGCGTCAGCCATCTGCCATGAGCCGTCGGCCGGATCCTGGAAGATCGCGCCGCCAAGCTCAGCGACAACGTCCTGCGGATCGCGGTGCAGCAGCTCGGCGATATGATCGAGATCGACACGGCCGCGTTCATTGAGAACCACGGCGAGCGCGTCGGCCGCGCTGGAAATCATCGGCGGCGCCGGCGGAGAGATAACGCGCTCCGAGAAGATCGGCCCTGGCCTGGCTGTGTCGTTTTCGAGATCGTAGTCCTCGATCGAGGCGACCAGCCAGCAGTCGGGATCGTCGAGGAAGGGCTGAAGGTTGGGACGCCGATGGCTTTCGCGCGTCTCGCCGGTCTCCGCGTCCTCGCTGATCGAGACCGTAGTGTGGTTGATCGGGCCGAAGTCGCGAACGAAGCTCGACCATGCAATGCGCAGCCTTACCTGAAGATCTTTCCACGGCTGGTCCAGTTCCTGGGCTTTCAGCACCTCGCGCACCGCGTCGCGAACCGGGATCAGCTTGCGGATGATGCGGACGTGCTTTTCGGGGATGCCGTCGGCGCCACGGCCCTTGCGTATCTTTACCGCGGCCGGCTCGCCGTCGATTATCTGCAATAGGCCGCGGGCATTGTCGAAGAAGAAGCTGCCTTCGCGCACATGCCGGCCAGCGGGCAGACCGACGACGGTCTGATCGTCTGCCGCATCCAGGTCGAAATCGATCTCCGAGGGTTCGCCATCATAGCGGTCTTCCGGAAGAAGAATGACCGCTGCGGACAACGCAGCGTCGAGGTCCTCGCCGTCGCGGGGCAGGCATGTGTAGGTTTCGCCGAAAGGTCCGGAGGTGAGCGCATGCGTGCCGAGCACGAAGTCCGGATGCCGGGCGAACCAGCGATTGACGCGGATGGCGCCCTCATCGTCGGTCGCGGGCCGGACTTCCTCGGTATCGAGCCAGGACACGTCGCCGTCCGGCTCCCCCGCCTTCCTCTTCCGGAAAAAGAGGATGTCGACAACGACGTCTGTTCCGGCGTCCGCGCGGAAGCTGCCTTCTGGCAGCCGGATCGCAGCGATCAGGTCCGCCGACTTCGCTATATGCTCACGGGCGGAGACATCTGCCTTATCCATCGTGCCTGAACTGGTGACAAAGGTCGCGAAGGCGCCAGGCTTCAACAGGTCGATCGACCGCGCGATGAAGTAGTCATGCAGGCGCAAGGACAGCGAACGATAGGCCCGATCGGAGCGGACGGTACGATCTGAGAACGGCGGGTTGCCGATGGCAAGGTCGAAACTCGCCGGAAGGTCAGCGCGGGCGAAATCACCGGTGACAATCCGCGCCTGTGGCTGCAGCAGCCGGGCGATGCGCGCAGTCACCGGATCGAGCTCGATCCCGGTGACATGGGAGACATCGCGCAGGCCTTCCGGCATGAGCGCTGGAAACAGCCCCGTGCCAATTCCTGGCTCCAGCACACGCCCGCCGCGCCATCCCATGCGCTCGAGGCCCGCCCAGATCGCGCGGACGATGAACTCCGGCGTGAAATGGGCGTACTGGGTGCAACGGGCGAGCGAAGCATAGTCGCTCTCGCCGACGGCATCCTCCAGATCGGTGCCTATTTCGTCCCAGCCCTTGCGGAAATCGATCTCACCGGGCCGGCGAAAGACGCCATTGGCAAGGTCGGACGCACCGAAGCCGGTGAAGCGGATCAGTTGCTCCTGTTCTTCAGCGGTGGCCGGACGCTCGTCCGCCTCGATTTCGGCCGCGAGCCGGATCGCAGCGATGTTGTCGCGGGCGCGTTCCTTCCAGCCCCGTGCGAGACCACGGTCGTCTGCGAGAAAGAAGTTCGAACCACGCTCGCGGCAGGGCTTGGAAGGTGCCCGGGCGATGGCAGCGATCGGCATCGCCGGCGCCGGCGACGATGGATCGGGATCGTCGTCGGGTTCGAAGTTTCCGGCAAAGGCCGTCACGCCGAGGCCGGGACCGGATGAAAGGGCTGTGTTGCCAAAAAGATCGATGGTGAAGGGGTCGTCGTGCGACATGATAAAGCTCCTTGGATTTCGGGCGAGCGCAATCACGCGGGCGACGGCGTCGGCCACGTGAAAAGGTTCGCGGTTTTGAAGGGGTTAGCGGACGATCAGGGAGAGCGAGACTTGGCGCTCGGTGAACTGCACATTGAGATGCGTGCAGCGCAGGTTTCGATCGAACATCGGGATCAGCTGCTCAGCATCGATGAATTCGATGCCGTCATCGCCCCCGAAATGGCGATGCTTGTAGTGAAACCAGTCTGGATTGCCGACCGGATGGCACTCCTCGGAGTAGACGACGAGCGGCCGCTCGCCGTCGGGGAGCTTTCCGTTCGACATGATGTAGACGCCCTGGTCTCCGACGAGCCAGAGCCCGGGAATCTCGCCCTCGCCCGGCTTCATGCCGTAGTAGGGATTGCGGAATCCGCCGTTGATGGCGGCATCTGCCTTTCCGCGTTCGATGACCTTGCGAACGGCAACAATGGGAAACGTGAACATCGCCGCCCCCTCACGCTGCTACGGCCAGAGGAAGATGGCGGAGGTGGACCGGCAGCTTGGCCGCGATCTCCGCGTCCGTGAGCTGGTCGAGCAGCTTGACGTCACGGCTTCGGTCGGGACCGAAGAACAGGACCGTCCGCCGGCCGCGCTGCGCGTGCGGAAAACGCCAGTCAGCGTAACCGCGATATTCATCGTGGCTTGAACTCCAGATATGCTCGATCCGCTCTTCGCGGGTCATTGCACGGACAGGCCGGCTTTCCCGCTCGACGATCGCGGCGCGCATGTGCGCCGGCGAGCCCTTGTCGGCAAGGTCGCAATAGCCGTGGAAGAACCGCATCCGGTCATCGATCTTCAGCGTGAAGAAGACGCTGGTGATGCTGCCAGTGAGGAATTCGCGCATGGCGAACATCTCGCCGTTGATGAAGAGCGGTGGCAGGATGTTGAACATGTAGTCATGCTTGGTCTCGGCAAGCTCGAACCACTCGCCGCTATAGAGCCTGCCGTCGGCATCCTCGAAACGATTGGGGCGCTGTGCGTGGCGATCGAACATGCGAAACATCTGCCGGCGGTCGGCAATACCCTGGTAGACTTTACGGATCGGAGAAGAGGGGTTCATTGGCGGGCTCCTTCAGCCTCGTCGGACTGGAGCGCGGTGCATCCTCGGGGATCACCATCATCTTCAGCCCTTCCTGACCCCTCCCCAGCGGCCGCCTCTCCGTCCGGGCGGGTCAAGTGCCGGCGAAGCCGGGCGAAGCTTCACACTTGACGCGGCTGGCGGGCATGCGGCAGCCGGGTTTCATTCATTTTCTTTCCCTCTTCTTTCTCCCCAATTCGGCCGCGTGGCCGGGCTGATATCCGCCGATGAACAGCGTCCTTGTCGCTACCGGCGCAGCCATGGCCGCGGAAGCGGAACCGCCGGGCCGGGTGGATTCAGTCCTGGATTGCTCAACGCCAGTTCTCGATGCCGACACGCCGGAGAAAGCAAAACTGTTGCGGGTGCAGTACGGCGCCGACGCGATCGTCCGCCAGTTGCGAGAGACCTATGCCCCTCGGCTGGAGGGATTATTCTGGAAACAGACGGAAGGAGAGGAAAGCAGGCTGGTCCTGCGCCTGACAGGCGACGAGCCTGTCGAGAACGAGAGAATGACGGTGTGCGGGGAGCCGCTGACCGTCGAGTTCGTCTCTAGAGCGAGATGATCTCCTCTGGAATCTCTGTCTCGCTCCAAATGTTTGTTTTTGAAGCATGATCTGGTCCGAAAAGTCTGCAACTTTTCGGGATCATGCTCTAGCCAGATACATACGAGGGAAGAACTCCAGAAACTCCACAGCAACAATCTGGAGTGGTTTCGCGGTAAGTTCCCTGGCTTGCAGGGCCACCTATGCGGACGAACGCACGGGCGAGATCGTGCTGGAGATCTACGCGCCGGAAGCCGATGAACTGATGTGGAGGTTCGGAGGCGCGAGGCCGAATCCCGTCTTGGTGTACCATTGCGGATCGAGAAGACTTCGGCAAAGGTCAGGCTCGCGATCCTCAATCGCGCGCCATGAGCGCGGTCGTGCGCGACCTGCCCTGTCAGGCGGTTGCCGCGTCCTTCAGCACAGCATTCCAGTCCTCGGCAAGCGGTTTCAGACGTTCGAAGTCACAGGAGAGTTCACCGGCAAGCTCACGGAGCCGTGATACAAATTCTTCGCCCTGCGCGTTGGCGTCAGTTGCCGCGACCAGGCGCGCGTCAGGTCGTTCCCCCAACAGGCGAATGGTGCCATCGGTGGCCGGCGACCAGCCGCCACCAGTGCTGACATAAAGCGTGTCGCGTCGGAGCTTCTCGATTGCGCCAAGGCTCATGGCATCAATGGCCGCCTCCGTCACGCAGATACGAGCCGCACCCTTGAAGCCGAACCGGAACAACACCTTGCTACCGCCGGAGGCAAAGCCGCGCCATTCAGGACCACGTTCCTCCCAACCGGTGACCGCGCCGTCTGCGCCCTGATGAGCGGCCCACATGCTGCCGCGCGGCCCTTCCCGTAGAAGGTTCTGGGCAATGGCTGCCCGGATAACCTGTTCGGGAATGCGCCGTTCGTCGCGCAGATAGCGCCAGGTCGCCGATCCGCGCCATGGCTCGCGCCGCGCCGCCCAACGATCCGGTATCGATTGGTCAGGTTCCGTCTCGCGCGATTGCCGTTGCCATTCCGGTTCGCGTGGCTGGAAACCGACGAGGGAAGCAACCTGCACGAAGGCTTCCAGAAAATCGCAGCCGTCCAGATGCTGAACCAGCGAATAGACGTCGCCCTTGGCATCGGAAAGTGGGTCAAACCAGCCTTTGCCGTCGTGGATGACGATGATGATGTCGTCGCCGCGGCGGTATTTCACCGCCTTGCGCGTGCTTTCCTTCAAATCGATTGCGAAACCGCCCGTCTCCAGCACAGCCGCACATCCCACCCGGCCGCGCAGCTCTTCTATATCCGCTTTTTCCATTCTTTTCTCCCGGCCGCCTTTCGGCCGGCCTTTCTCCAAGTTTATCTCTTCCGCACACTTCGTGGAACACCTTAGCGACGGGCGCGGCGAGCAAAGGGGGCAAGGGCGCGGCATCTGCCGCGGCGCAGCTTCCCTTGCGGCCTGCCGCTCGTAAGCGGCACGCCGGACGGGAAAACCGGTTCAATGAACCGGCTGACCACCCGTGTATGGGTCGTAGAGATAGAGGGCGTTGACCTCGTCGTCATCGAGGTCATTGGCAGGTAGGACGCCGTATTCGTCTTCATCGACCTTGAAGAGGATGACCGGCGTCATCAGCGTGCGGGCGAGGTTCCAGGCGTGGTTCTGAGCGAGGCTGAGTTCTTGCGACATGGTGTGGCTCCCGTGGTCGCGGGGACCATTCCCCGCTCGACAGGCGCCCGTCGGGTCCGGCCTGGACCGCGATCACCGCGTTGGCGAAGTCATAAGCGGCGGCACGCTTTCGTAGTCCGACCCCTTGCGGGTTGATCGACAAGGTCTGGGCTGGAACAAGGGAATTAAGCCGATAGGAGCGGAAAGTGGTCTTTGCGCCGGAGCCGCATCCCCAGCACAACGCCTCGCAGATTCAAGCCTGCGCCTCGTTGCGCTTGACGCAAGCCCGTAACATCAAGGTCTTTGCGCCGACGCGTTCTTTCTGTACCGACGATGTCGCCACCATCGTGGCGTCGTTACGAAATTTCTATCCGAGCAACACCATGAATGAAGACAATCCCAAGCCGGCCGCCGATTTGATTGGCCTGACCACAAAGATCGTTTCGGCTTATGTCAGCAATAATTCTGTACCCAAGACCGAGCTCCTGCGGCTCATTACCGACACACATACCGCCATCGCCGGCCTCGTTACTCCCAACGCACCCGACCAGAAAGAAGGAAAGCCCGTCCCAGCCGTTTCGATTCGCAAATCCGTGACACCGGATTTCCTGACCTGCCTGGAGGACGGCAAGAAGTTCAAATCGCTGAAGCGGCATCTTGCGACGCACTTCTATTTAACGCCGGATCAGTACCGGCAGAAATGGAATCTGCCTGCCGACTATCCGATGGTGGCCCCGAACTATTCGGCGTCGCGCTCCACATTGGCCAAAAGCTCTGGCCTTGGTCGCAAAGCCGCCGTCGCCGAAGCAGCACTACCAGTCAAACGAAAGAAGCTTGGGCTGAAGTTTAAGTAAGGATCGCAGATTACGCGACTCTCTCCTGCGTCAGGGATGGACGTCCGCAGGGTGCAGACCCCATAGGGGCTTCAGCTTCTTCGACAGCCCATTTCCGCAGGAAGACGCCCGAATCACGCTCTCCGCCTACTCCCAAACAGATGCCCAACCTATCTGAGGTCTCTCGTCCTCGGCCCTGATCTGGTCAAGATCGGGATCGCCTTCATGCGTCTTGGGCAATGCTCGACCACGGCGGTCGAATGCCTGCCCGCCATGACAAAATTCGTCGCCGCGCCCATCGGACGGATCGGCCGTCACGATCGGAGCGTAGCGCCGGAGTGCCCAGAGCACCGCCGCTCAAAGGCTTCCGCGTCGCTGACGGGATCAGCATCGCGCAGCACCAGGCCCGGCACTACCGCCTGCGCCTTGGTCTCCGGCATGCCAGCGCGCGCGCCGAGCGTGCGGGCAGCCTCGAATCAGACCAAAATGGAAGTCTCGTCTCTGAGAACATGTCGGGTCGGTGATGCACCACAGCACCTTGCCCAGAGGCGCGCGGCAATCGATACCACGAAAATCGCCGCGGCCGCACCGTCCACTGCGCCATTGCGCCGCCAGCAACTTCACGCAGCGCCCCTAACCGCAGCAGAACACGCTAAACCGAACTACGCATTCGATTATTCACCGCCAGGACTTCGAGCAGATTGCCGGAACGCTTCTCGATCAGGACTTCCCGGTCGGAAAAGGCGTCCGCCTGCCCGGCGACACGATCTCGAATCTCGCAAGTAATGAACGCGACGAACCGGCCCAGCTGTCGCCGATCGACTGAGAATTGATCCATTCTCGCTACGGTGGCCCGCCTTCTGCACATTTGCTTCACGCCGGCCGCGACAAAGCCGTTGAGTTTCGGAATGGATGCGGCCGAGGCAGCGACGCACTGCCTCAAGGGCGTCGAAACCCTTACCAGCGGTATGAAATCAACCGGGATGATTTCAACCTCCGACGCGTGCCGTTCCTGTCTCTATGGACTCTTTGGAACCGGTGCCGGGGAGATAGCCGCCGAAGCCAATAAGTATGCCGCCAAGCATGGCGATCGCCGCCCAGACCGCGATCCGAAATGTTTTCACGCCGCTCAATTCGAGCTCCCATGCCCTGAATGGTCCTCGGCCGCCGGTTCGCTTGCCTTGCGTTGAACGACGAATTCGACGTCGACCGCGCCGGCTTTCTCAAAAACAAGCGTCGCCGGGAACGTGTCGCCGTCCTGCAACCACTGCTTCGGACCGATGAACATGATGTGGAGCTTTTCGGATTCGAAGTCGACGGTCGCGTCAGGCTCTAGCGCAAGTCCATCGACTGGCCGCATACTGGCCACGCCGTTCTCAACCACGGAACGATGAATCTCCGCGCGCTTTTCTGTCCACGCACGCACCCGTTTGGCGCCTAGTCTCTACCCTGCGTAGCAGGAGAGTTTTTCACGTCCTTATCGAAGGTCTGCGCCGCAAGCTTCAAACCTTCGACGGTCGTCAGGTAGAGTAGAATAGATGAATTAGTGCGCCTGCCAACTTGCGATTGTTAGCCTGCGATGCAGGCGAAATTGGCCGAATGGGAACCCTACGGCTCAGAATCCCTCTTGACCCTGTAGCCACTACAGGCCGCATCATTGCTGCGAAACACACCTTAGGAGGTCGCAATGAAGGATAGAACGACTGCAACCATCACGACCGCCATACTCATCGTACCCCTCGTGGCGCTGTGCTGTCTTGGCCCAGCCTTGTTCGGCGCGGCACTGGGTGGCGCGATAGGATGGCTCGGAGGCCTTGACCCGGTATACGCCTTGGGTGCGGCGATTGTTGCCGGGTTTGCCATTTACAGCTTTATGCGTCGGCGAAGTGCTCATTCTCACGAGAATGCCCCAGGTCGTCATGCCACGCATCGGGAGGGAGACGTCGTGGATCACACCGTCAAGCATCCGTTCGTTTCGTCGTCCTGCTGCCCGTCCCTTCCAAGCGAAGCGTCAGCCACAGAACCGCAGCCGGTACAATCAGCCACTGGAGCAGCGGCGAAATCCCGACATTAACATATGGCAGCAGCAGCATTTTTGCATCGTAGCTCCAACGCCCCAGCAGATGGACGGAAACCCATTCGATTGCCACAGTCAGAAGAAATCCGGTCAGAACCGTCACAACGGCCAAGGCGGAGTGGGCGGTAAGAGGCCAGAAGGGTTTTCGCGTGAACCACGATCCTGCCACTATGGCCGCTGCGGCAATCGCGATATCACCCAATGTGCATTGAGCGATGTCCGAAACAATCTCCAGAGGTGATCCTGAGCGCCAGAGTGCGTAAAGCGGCGAATGGGCGATCTCCCAAGACAAATGGAAGACCGCCGATAACAACAGGTAAATCAGCCAGAAGCGCTTTCCAACTCGAGCCATGGTTGATGTCGACGCTAGGGTCACATCCGGTAGCCTACGGATCGAAAGTCTCTAGCGCCGAGGATACCGCTGGTAGCGCCTACAGGGTCAAGATAGTTTTGTCCTGAGAAAAGCCACAATGCATACAGGGTGGGTTGCAGTCGGCCACCTTGAGGTGATGTCGGCAGGAAGGGAAGACGGAGGTCAATGAAAAATGAGAACGATATGCGCGAGCAGACTGGGCCAGACTCACAGAGCCACGTTCTGGCTCACGTGGAAAGCATGGGCGATCACATCGGCCCTCTACTTGAATCCCGACAACGCATCGAAGAAGGAACGGTTTTGATGCCGCGGTTCGACGCGAACGGCCTTATTCCGGCAGTCGCCACGGATGCATCGGACGGTACAGTGCTCATGCTCGCCTGGATGAATGCGTCAGCTCTGAAAAGGACAATCGAGACCGGCGAGGCTTGGTACTGGAGCCGGTCCCGGCAATGTCTCTGGCACAAGGGGGCTACCAGCGGACAGATCCAGAAAGTCGAGGAACTGCACATTGACTGTGACCAAGACGCAATCTGGCTCAAGGTTCGGGTTGCCGGAGACGGCGGATGCTGCCACACGGGCAGAACCAGTTGCTTCTATCGCAAGATCGCTAATGGGCCGGACGGTGCGGTGCTTCGCGGCCTTTAAGATGTAATGCCTGCCCGCTGAATATCGCACTTGAGTCTTGCACATTTACCCTGTGCATGTGGCCAGTGGTCGCAGTCTGAACCTACCCGTCTCCACGATCAGAATGCGCTGCCCGAGCAACTTCGTCCTGCCGACCTTCGCGCCCAGCCTGCCCAGCAGTGCGTTGAGCGAGTTCCGTTCCGAACACATGGGCGTTGGAGCGCTTGCAGTAAGCGACGGCCTCGTCCATTGACAGCAGGATGGTTTCAGGCTCGGTGTGCTTTGCCTGCCAACGTTCGCCCGAGGCGCGCGAGGTGAAGAAGAAGATAAAGTGGCAGGCCGATTTCATGACACGGGCTGCCGATGTGAGGTCCCATGTCTGCGGAGGCACCATGGACACCACTATGCCGGCGGGTTCCACGGAGTTGACACCGCTTGGCGAAACGGTGAGACGGACCACTTGGCCCGATTCTGGGTCCTTAGACTCGATTTCGGCGGTATCGTCGATGAGTTCCGGTAGGAACAAGCAGTCCACCGCGCACCACGCATACAGCGTTCGATCGCTGACAGTAAGCTGATGGTGCGTAGGCGTCACCGCGAGCCCAAAGAAGCCTTGGATGCGGTCCTCTCCGTCCAGGTGGACGAACGGGCTCAGTACCGAGTTCTTTACGAGCGCGCCCGCGGTAGCGAACGACGCACCGAGGGCCTGTGCAAACTGCGAGGTTGTTACAGGCTCGCCTTTTGTCAACTCGCCAAGGAGCACCATCCCGGCCCGCTGTAATTCAGGCGAGAATACAGGGAAGTTGCGGCGCGCCGCCTCCCACAGTTCGTCCACGGTCGTTGTGTTGTCAGGCATCATAGTGATCGTCTCCATTCCAGGACGCAGCCAGAAGGGCGCGTCGTCTGGCGGGAATCTAACCCCGGCGGCAAACGGCCGTCTTGAAGCGGATTAGCTACTGAGAGGGCGATCGCTGGGGATATGCGAAGAAACGCGCGCGGAAAACGCCGGGGGGCATGCCGACCAGCTGCCGAAACGTGTTGGTGAAGTGGCTCTGGTCGGCAAAGCCGGCATCGAATGCAATCTCCGAAAGAGGATTCTGCGATGTTGTAAGCCGATGGCAGGCGAACTCGACGCGACGCTGACGGATGTAGTGCCCTACCGTGCAGCCGAAACGTCGGCGGAAATCGCGGGCGAGGTGCACATGATGAACGCCCGCCATCCGCGCCAAGCTTACAAGCGTGTGATGCCGATAAAACTCGTCGTCGATTTGCTCGCGCACGCGGGCGAGCCACGGCGCGGGCGCGCCGCGCGCTTCGAGACCCGGACGATCGTCGAGTTCCGCGAGCAATGCGAAGACAATGTCTGCGACCGAGATTGCCGACAGATCATCCGCTATATCGAGCTCGCGCCGCAGTTGAAAGGCCAGCCAATGGGGTGGCGGGCGGCGTGCCACATCGAAGCGCTCGAAGTCGTGGATGGGGTAGGAGGCGCTCTCAAACGCAGCCGGATCGACATCGACAGTCAGGCAAAGACTGCCCGCGTCCGAGGTGCGGGCGCTATAGACCTGCCCGGGCGCATGGAATATGAGCGACGCTGGACCGCAGGTGAGCCGTGTGCGACCCCAGTCCACCTCGTAGCTTCCCTCGATCGTGAGGCAAAGCCCAGCCCCTCGGGATTGCTCGGCTGGAAAGATTGTGGAGGCGCAATAAGCGGCTTCCCGAACCTTTAGTCCCGTCGCGTCGAGCGTTTTCAGTGGCCTGATACAACTAATAGGGTCGTGATCCTTCATCCCATCTACGCGCAGCACGAGAGCTGCTTGACGTCCTTGGTGAAGATGATCGCGGTGACCTTCAGATCCTCGGCCCTGGTCGGATAAGGGTGGAAGGTCTCCACGAGATCGCGGGCCCGGAAACCGAAGCGGATGGCGAGCGTCGCTTCCAGGATGATCTCTCTGGCCTCAGCGACCAATACGCTGGCCTCGCGCAGCTTGCCGGTGTCTTCCTCGGCGACAAGCTCAGAACGTCGATCATGGCGCATATGCCGGGTCCTTGGTGCTAGTCCGCCAGCGCGCATCCAATCTTCCTAGATCATCGAACTGATGTCGGACGCAAAGCTGGGATAGGCGAAGATGAGTCCCTTGATCTTGTTCGCGGTCAGGCCTGTGGCCATTGCCATTGCGAAAAGGTTGACCTGTTCCTCGGCGCCGGGGCCGAGCAGATGCGCGCCCAGGATCTTTCCGGTCCCCATCTCGACCAGAACCTTGTAGGCGGTGTACCTGGCGCCGACGCGCAGTGACGAGTACCAGCCCGCCGTCCTTTCGAAATGGATGTCGAAATCCAGTCCTTTGTCGCGTGCTGCGGCTTCGGAAAGCCCGACAGAGGCCACCTGCGGCAGTGTGAAGACGACGCTTGGGATCGGCGGATAATTCACCTCACGCTCATCCTTGCCGGCAAGCAGGTTCTTGCCGGCAATCCGGCCTTCATTGGCTGAGACAGGGGTCAGGTTCGGGCCGCTGTCCGCACAATCGCCCGCGGCGAAGATGGCGGGGTTGGTGGTGCGCATGAAGGGGCTGACCTTGATACCCTTGCGGCTGTACTCAACGCCTGCGGCTTCGAGGTTGAGATGGTCGATATTGGGCGCGCGACCGGTTGCGTGAACCACCAAATCGCAGCCGACAGTCTGTACGCCTGTCGGCGTCTCGTAGGTGACCGTGAAACCAGTGCCATTCTTCTCGATCTTTAAAACTTTGGCCTCCGTCCGCAGATCGACGCCGAGATCGGCCGTCGCTTCGGACAGGATCGCGACCAGGTCCGGATCGAAATTCCCCAGCGGCCGCTCCATCATTTCCAGAACCGTCACTTCGCGCGCTCCTGCGCGCTTCGAGATATGGGCGAATTCCATGGCAATGAATCCGCCGCCGACGAACACCACTCTGTCGGGCCGTTCGGGCAAGTCGAGGAAATCGGTGCTGGTCGCCAGCAATTCCTCGCCGGGGATGTTCAGTTCCATTGGCCGGGCGCCGGTGGCTATATGAAAGTGCCGTGCCGACAGGGTCTCGCCATTCACCTCGATCTTGTCACGCCCCGTGAAGCGCGCCTCGCCGTGCAACACTGTAATGCCGGCTTTCTTCAGCCCGCCCTCGATTCGGCCGGGCATCGCGTCGGTGAATGTGCGCTTGAAGGCGATCATGTCCGGCCAGTTGATGGCGGTTTGTGCCTCGAGCCCCTTGCCGTCGAGGCTGCGGGCCCATTCGACCCCCTCGGTCACGGCAATCAGCATTTTTTTCGGGTCGCAGCCTCGCAACGCACAGGTGCCGCCGAAGGGCAGGCTGTCGATGCTGGCAACCCTCCAGCCAGTGTTGGCAGCCATCCGAGCGACACCGTTTCCACCCGTCCCACCTCCGATCACGATCAGATCGAACCTTTTGGTATCGCTCATGCTCTTTCCTTTCGGCCCGCTGCGGCTGTTAGACCCTGTTCACGCACTTTCAGACGATACAATATCCGGTTTGTTGTGGGCTTCCCAACTGCCTGGCGCCTATGTGGAATGGCAGCGGTTACACTCACTGCCTTCCCTTCATGATAGCTGCCGCCGGTTCTGGCGAAAGCCTATTTATGCTGGCCGTGAAGGGGATGCGTGACGGCATCTTTGGAACATTGCTGCCGCCACCCGACGATTCCGATGACGGCCAGGACATCGGCGGCAAGCCAGAAAAGGCCGCCTCCGGTCAGCCAACTGGCGTGGCCGGCAAAACTGATCGCCCCGGTCGCGGCAAGTACCAGCGCGCAGGAACAGACGATCTTTGCTGCCAGCAACCCTGCAAGACCGTATCCGTGCGAAGGCTCCATTTTCCTCCTATCCGGCGCAACAGGACAGCTTCGAAACGTCTTTGCCAAAGCCCTGTGCGGCGAGTTTCAGCCCTTCAACCGTGGTGAGATAGGGAAAGATCGTTTCGCCCAGCTCCCTTGTCGTCATGCCGTGTTTGATGGCCAGCACCACCGTCTGGATGCTGTCAGCGCCCTCGGGCGCCAGGATCTGCCCGCCAAGCAGACGATCTGTCTCGGCATCGGCGACCAGCTTGATGAGTCCGCGCGTGTCGCGGGCAGCCAGCGCCCGCGGCACTTGGTCGAGCGAGACGATCGAGGTCCTGGTCTCGAAGCCAGCGGCCCGGGCGGCCTCTTCGGTCAGCCCCACGCCGGCCACCTGCGGATCGGTGAACGTCACCCACGGCATGGCGGCGTTGTCATAGACGAGGCTGTCGCCGTTCAGTGCGTTTTGTGCTGCGAGCTTGGCGCCGTAGGCCGCCATATAGACGAACTGGTCGCGGCCGGTGACGTCACCCGCCGCGTAGACACCGGCCTTCGAAGTGCGCATCCGCTCGTCGACAACGATGCCGCCGTTGTCGGCCAGCCTGATTCCCGCCTCGACAAGCCCGAGGCCGTTGGTGTTTGGCGATCGCCCGGTGGTTAGAAGCACTTGCTCGGCAGCGATGACCTCATCCGCTCCGTCGATGGCGACCGTCAACTCGACGCCGCGGTCCGCCCGCGCGATCCGGCGATAGGCTAGGCCGGCGCGCACGGAAATGCCCTCGTCGCGGAGATAGCCGGTCAGGGCCTCGGAGATTTCCGGCTCGGTCTCCGGTAGCAGGCGGCGACGGGTGACGAGCGTCACCTCCGTTCCGGCACGGGCGAACATCTGCGCCAGTTCGCAGCCGATATAGCCGCCGCCGATCACCAGCAAGGAACGTGGCAGTTCGGGGAGTTCGAGCGCGGTTGTACTGGTGAGGTAAGGAATATCCGCGACGCCGGGAAGGTCCGGCAAGGCCGGCGAAGAGCCGGTTGCGATGATGATCTTGCCGGCTGGGATCGCGGCGCCATTCACGATGACGCCCTGCCCGTTGAGACGCGCAGCACCTTCCAGATAAGCAACCCCGTTATACTCGGGCAGCAGATCGACATATTTCTTCTGCCGCAAGGTTGTGACCAGGTCGTCCTTGGCGGCAATCAAACGCCCCCAGTCAGCGACGTTGGCTTCGCCGGCAAGGCCGGGAAAGCGATGCGATGCTCGCGCGCCATGCAGCGCCTCGGCGGCGCGGATCATCGTCTTCGACGGCACGCAGCCGACATTGACGCAGGTGCCGCCAATCATGCCGTGGCCGATCAGGGCGACATTGGCGCCGAGCTCCGCCGCGGTGATCGCGGCCGAGAAGCCGGCCGATCCGGCGCCGATGACCGCGAGATCATAGCGCCCGTTGCCCTTGGGCGCGCAACAGTCAGACATAAGGTTCTCCTTCAGTGTTTTCTGGTATCGCCGCGCGGCCTGTGCCGCCACAGGAGGTAGCCGGCTATGACGACAGCGATGATGAGCACGGGAAACAGGCCATAATAGATTGCCGCGGTGAGGGCTCCCGCGCCAATCACGCCGGTCGCCACCAGCAGGATCGGCGCGAGGCAGCATACCACCGCGACGACGGCCGCAACCAGTCCAGCGTGAACGTGGGACCCGCCGTGCATGATCTCAACTCCCGATCGCCTTAGCCGGATATCCTAAGCGCGTCGGCGCATCTGCAATGGCATCGACCGTGGTGACGGATGGGTCATAGACAACGATAGCCGCCTTGTTGGCGAAATCCACAGTAACGGACCGAACCCCCTCGACACGTTCGATTGCCCGCCGCACGATGATCGGGCAGGAAGCGCAGTACATATTGTCTATGGCAAAGCTCTGGATCCGTTCCGTTGCAGCGACCTGTACCAGCGCTGGCTTGTCCGTCCTGGCCGGCAGGCCCGTTCGGGCCGGCGCGAAAGCGAAAAGAGCAAAACCGCCGACACCAACTGCGACTACTGCGACAGCGATTTGTGGAAGATACTTCACGTCATTGTCTCCTTTGTGAGCCGCCAGACTTATGGCGGCTCACGAGAGATTGTCACTGCCGACCAAAATACTCCCTGTAGTCAATACAAGGTCAAGCGGTATCTCGCACATGGGGCATCATGCCATGTCGAAGTTATTTGGATTGGAACTCGCTTGGCGGGCTGTTTCGATGGCCCAGCCCATAAACAGGTAGCCTGGCTCAGCCTCCGGTGTTGAGCGCAAGCTTGGAAGGATATCCAGCATTCGTAGTGGCGTTGACGAGGGCGTCGATGTCGGTCACCTGGTCGTCAAAAACGACCCTAGCGGTGACCGGCGGATTGATGTTGTAGTTCTCCACAATATCGACGCTGGTAACGCCCGGCACCTGTTGAAGGGCCGCCTGGACGACTGGACCGCAGAGAGCGCAGGTCGCATTTTCAACGCTCAAGGCGACAGTTTTTTCCGCGGCATGACCTGCAACGGGCGTGAGCAATGCGAGGGCAAACAGTGCGCTCGCAGCTTGGCGTAAATACGAAATCCTCATGTTCCTTCTCCTTTCAATTCGTGCCGATCAGAGGAAGTTGACGGCAAGTCTGGGAAACGCGTAGGCCAGGATGACGAGAGCCGTCGCCGTCCAAAGTCCGATCCGCGCAATTCGAGTTGATCTCGGACTTGCGCAGTACCCGCCTTCAGCGCACGCCTTCTTCGCCTTCCAATAGACCGCGTAATAACCGTAGGCGAGGAACGCTACGGTCACCGCGATAAAGTAAGGCTGGTAGGGTTCGAGCGCCGTCAGATTGCCGATCCAGGCACCGCTGACGCCAAATGTGAACAGGGCAAAGGGCACCACGCAGCAGGTTGATGCTGCAATTGCTCCAACAATTCCCCCCACAGCCGCCAACTTGGATTCCGAGACCGCTCTCTCGCCGCTGTCGATCCCACGCGCGGACTCCAGGGACACTTCACGTAAATTATCCATATCCAAACCTCGTGACAGTTACTCATCCCCATGATACATAACGCCTGTACCAACTACAGGCTCAAGAGGAATTTTAGCGATGGCGGAAAATGTTCCGGTGAGGGGATTGCAACGCGGCCAACTCTCCAAGCACACGGGCTGCCATCTGGAGACCATCCGCTATTATGAAAACATCGGCCTGATGCCGGAACCGCCGCGCAGTCCGAAGGGATACCGCCTGTATGGTGAGACTCATCTCCGACGCCTGCGCTTTATCCTGCGCAGTCGCGAACTGGGTTTTGGCATCGATGAGATTCGCGGCCTGCTCGACCTGGTTGACCGCAAATGCCAAACCTGCTCGGAAGTCCAGGAACGGACAAAGCCGCATTTGGCGGAAGTCAGGGCGAAGATTGCTGACCTTCGTCGAATTGAGCGGCTCTTGAGCCAGACGATGGCGCAATGCTCTGGCGAGGCCGTACCGGAATGCCCGATCATTGACGCGCTCGCCGCATGATCCCGAATGTTGCAGTAACAGCGCCACGATCGCTGGGGACCTAACAGTTGCAGCGACCTGCGTCGTTGGCGCAGCAATCAATTTTGTTAGATGATACGTTGGGGCGATGTTTTAGGGGGCATTGCAAGATTAGTTCGCAGGTGTCCGGAATGCCCGATAATCGATGCCCTTTTTTAAGATGCGGTCGGGTTCTTGGACTCACACCTGGTGCACACACGGTCGCAGCGATATCACTGAAAGCTACACCTTCCTACTGCATGTTTCCTTAAATCGTAGCCGATTTAAGGATAAAGACATGCAGCAATTCAAAGTGCTACAGCGACCTGTGCGCGTCTGATAAGACGCGCGGCGCTGTGGCAAACAAAGCCGATTCTTTCCGCTGGATGCACGGGAGAATGCTCTTCCCGAATTTTCGTTAGTATTGCCCCAACGAAAAGTGTTCCAGTTGACTGTATTCCGTGAAGCCCACGAAAAACCCCAGGCGAGCATCTACTTTAGTGCTGTCGTCGCGGGGGTGCTCGCCGCCCTCTCGATCTCGGGTGCGACAGCTCTAGAGTTCGGCATCAACCCTGCGCTCGCAATCATGCTGTTCGTGACCTTCCTCCACCTCTTGGCGAGCTGCGACAGGCCCTCTCGCGTTTCCGATTTCGTGCCGTCCTGCTGCTGAAAAACTTCGTGGTCATTCCCGCCCTGGTGGCGGTCCTTACCCAGTTCATGCCATCCGATCCACTGATGCGGTTTTGTTACCGCTGACTTTCGCTGTGCCAGGCGCCATCCCGCTCCTGCCGGCGATCTCATACCCCCTGAGGGGTAAGTGCACCCTCGCCCCCGGGACTGCCGGGGGAGTTGTTGTCGACGGCGGATCGCGGTCGTCTGAGACCGACATCCCTCAGGAGCCGCCCTCCAGGCGCGTGATGCGCTCCCGAAGTTCGGACAATGCAGGTCTGTTCGAGGACATGGCCATGCCCGTCGCGCTCGTCTCCGTTTTGCGATATGTTCTATTTTTGTTCTCAGCAGCCCAAAGAGTCAATCGGGCTGATGGGCGCAAGCTTGAGGGGAAACAGGGTGATGTACTGACCAAAGTTTGAATACAAATTCTGGTCAGAATTCTGGCGCCGATTGCTACTGACCAATTTTTATATATAATCTTCGGTCAGAAAGGGGCCTGATGCCAGACCCAACGTCAGATACGCTCGATCGCATTCACGACCGGATCGCCAAGGCGGCGCCGGCCGGCGTATGGTCGCGCGCCGACTTTCTCGACATCGGGACACCGAATGCCGTCGAGAAGGCGCTGCAGCGGCTGACCCTGCGGGGCGACATCCGCCGGCCCTATCGCGGTCTCTATGACAAGCCCAGCGTCAGCAAGCTGACCGGCAAGATGGTGTTTCCGCCCCGCTCCTCGTTCGTCAACGCCATTGCCCGGCGCGACAAGCTGCGCGTCCTCGTCGACGGGATGACTGCCGCGAACGACCTCGGGCTGACGACGGCTGTCCCGGCGCGCTCGACGATCTATGCCGACACCTATCCCCGGACGATCGAGATCGAGGCAAGCGCGGGCGATCCGAAGGCGGCGAGGCCCGTCATCTACAAGCTCGATTTCAAGCGCATCGCGGCGAAGACGGCGTTTTGGGCTGGGCGGCCGGCCATGCGGGTGGTCCAGGCGCTGACATGGTTTCGGGATGAACGATCGAGCTTGGATGCAGCCGTCAACGGGATCGTCCGGCACCTGTCGCGCAATCCCGATCGGGACAAGATTGCACAGGACCTGCGCGACAACATCCATGCGGTGCCCGCGTGGATGTATCCGCTGGTCGAGACAATCACGCGCAGGATCGCCGAGGATCAAACCGAAAGCGAGCCGCGTTCAAAACCCGAGCAGGGCGATCATGCAGAAGACGTTCATTGAGATCCTGCGCTCGACCGTCGACGAACGCCGTACTCTCTTCGAGACGGTCGCCGCGCATTTGGAAACGCAGGCGCAGAACATCGAGAAGGACCTCTACGTCTGCTGGGTACTCGACTTCCTGTTCAACCAGCGCGGAGACGATCCGATCGGTCTCTATTTCAAGGGCGGCACGAGCCTGAGCAAGGCGTATGGGTTGGTCCGCCGGTTCTCCGAGGACATCGACATCGGCATGTACAAGGCCGATCTGCATGTCCCGCTGGAAGCCGAGATCGCCGCCCTGCCCTCCGTCAATCAGCAGCAGCGCGCTCTTGCCGAGAAAGTCGACGAGGCCGCGCGACAATACATCTCTGGGCCGCTCAAAGAGCTGCTGACGAAGGATCTCGCGGCCGTCGAAGCGGCGGCCGAGCGGCCTGGTCATTTTTCGCTGGATTTCGGCTTTGATCTTTACCGCAATAAGGAAGCGCTCGACATCCTGGTGCTTGGCTACAGGAGCGTCTTCGAGACCGCCGACAGCTATGTGCAGGCGGCGGTCCGCATCGAAGGCGGCGCGCGTCCCGATCCTGAGCCGGCCGAGCCACGCGAGATCGTGCCCTACATCGCGTCGGAAATGCCGGAAGGGGCGAGCCTCACCGTTCGCAACGTGACGACGGTGAGGCCGGAGCGGACCTTCTGGGAGAAGGTGCTGATCCTGCATGCAATGGCAGAGATGACAGAGAAGCGGCGTCAGGATGCCAATCCCGAGCGGCCGGTGCCCGATCTCAATCGGTACTCACGTCACTACTACGACGTTCATCAGATCTGGACGCATCCTGACTACGGTGTCGCAACGGCATCCATGCGCGAGCTTGCCAAGATCTGCCGGCAGCACAAGGAGCTGATGTTTCGCGCGCCCGATCATCGTTATGACCGTGCGGTGCCAGGCACCTATCGCCTGGTTCCGACGGACGACATGCGAGCCAAGCTCGCGGCGGACTACCAGCGGATGTCGGCAATGATTTTCGGAACGCCGCCGGCTTTCGCGGACGTCATGGCGAGCATCGTGGCCCTTGAGCACTATCTCAATGCAGCGCCGGCCAATGTCGGTGAACCATGAACGCCGCGCTCCAACCAACGTCGATCGGCACCGGGCTTGGGTGAAATGATAGGATCGTCGCATGGCTGAGACTTTGGGGACTGCAAGACTGCCTGACCATGCTTCGGTCGAAGCTGTGCTGGCGCGTCTGCCGGCCGGCGCCGGCGAGACCGCATTGGCGGCGGCCTTGACCGAGGCGTTCCGCGGATTCGCTTTTTCGGCGACGAGCATCGACGACCAGTATTGGCGGGACACACGGTCGGTGTTGGCCGCTGACGGAACGCGGCTGGCCGAGTATCGACCTTGGATGGAAGCCGAGCTTGCCAAGGACGATGGCGACGTCTCTGCTCTGTGGACACGATTGCAGGGCACCGATCTTCAGATTTCGGAGTGGCGCGGCAACAGTGTCTATGCATTTGCCGCGACCGGACCGGGCGCGGCCGACTACGTGCAGATTTCGCTTGGCCGCGAGATCGAATGGCGCGCGGGTCCGATCGTCAATCCAGCATACCGGCCCTGGAGCGAAGAGGCGCTGCTCGATCCGTCATGGATCGCGCACGACGATATGTCTGACGACAAGGTGGTCGCTGGGCCGTTGTACCGCTTGCCGAAGCGAGCGGGCAGCAGCGTCGTGCATGTCCGCACTTTCCTTGCGCGGTGCGCGCGGCTAGAGCGCGACAAGCGTGAGGCGCGCCGTCCGGAGATGGAGGGACGCGTTTGGGTCGGCTCCGACGGCACGCGAACACCCTTTCTCGAACTGCAGCCCAACTGGTTCGACTTCGTGCCTCGCGAAGTGCGCTTCTTTCAGGATTGGGAGGAATCGAGCGCGCGCGGGGCGCGCATGTACGAGCATTGGGCGCTCGACATCAACGACTACGAGCACAAAGGCCAGCGTGAGATCGGCTTCATCACCCGCCCGCTGCATCTGCCGACGGACAAATTGGAGGCCGGGGAACTCTCCGTCCATATGCTCATGGATCGCATAGAGGCGATCGACCGCGAAGTAGGGCTTCCCTTCGCTTGGTTTTTCATGATGACGCACGGCAATAGCGTGGAACCGGACGTTGGCGAAGCAATCGCGCGGGGCTTGCGCGAAGCACGGGTGCGGTTGCCCGATCATGATGCGAAGGTGCTCCTACGTTGGGCCGACGAACGATACGGATTCTGACATCGTAGAAGTGGGGCCAGCCGAACAGCGCCGCCCGATAGCAGGCCGATGTCGGGTTAGGCATGGGCTGGACAATGCCCCAGGATAGCGCCGTATCCCTCTCACCTGGAGGAACATCTTGCTCGGAAGAAGCCCAAGCTCACGCTCGTAAAGAGCGAGTGAACGAGATCGCGGCGTAACTCGACCGGTCAGCGCCCCGCTTTCGGCAGGTGGATGTGGTCTTGGCGGACCCATCCATTACGGGCGGGAAGGTCACAGGTTCAAATCCTGCCGTCACACACATCCTGCTTTTTGCTTGCCGCGTTTCGAACAACGCGTTCAACTGCACCGCTCAGGGGAATCGGGAGCAGCCATATATGATCGTTGATCACGAGCGGGAAGGCGAACGAACCGTCACTTACATTTGGATAGATGAGGTATTGCCGGCCGACTTCGAACGTCGGCTGCTGAACGAGCTCCTCGCCCTGTCGGAGCCTGTCGGATTGGGAGCGATCGAGGCCCTTGCACGCAAGGGTGACGCCTTCAGCGCTATTCTCGATGAGGGCCTGCACCAGGCCTCGCACGACCACAGGGGACGGCGCCGCCACGATGATGCATTTCACTTTGACTACGTCTGCGGCTATCGCATCAAGGTCGACTACCTGCCCTTCGGCATTTCAATCTACGAAGACAGTCCGGAATTGCATCTGCGATACCCCGGCATGCCCGTCGTCGTGTCATCCGTGTTCGATCGCGAATATGGCGAAGGCGCTCTGGAAGGTGCGGTGAGATTGGCGCTTTCGGAGGAACAAGAGCCTCGGTGACGAACAGAAGCTGCGCTTGCGAGATGCTGCGAGCGTGACGACCGCGCCGTTGTTGTGGCACCTAGTCCGGATGTCTGGACGCACCCGAACATATCGGCCTGGTTTCTTCGCGCGGTTTCTGCCGTCCGGACGCTGGAAGCTGACGCTCAATCCTTCGATGCCGGAGGTGATGCGGCTGGTCTCGTCCGGCAGCATCGATCTGCCATGCATCGATGTAACCGCCATCTCGGTCAGCAAGGCCCTGCTGTGGCATTGCGTCGAGGTTCGATCCAGCCATCGTGTCGATAGTCTTGCCTGCCTGGGAGAACAGGCCGCTGTGCAGCTCGCGGCCGATCTCTATGGTTTCGTCAACGCTCACCTGTTCGACCTCGTTGCGTGCGAGAGCGGCCGATTGAGCGAGGTGGACGCCCGGCTGCGGACGATCACGGAGAACCAGCGGCAATACCTGGCCCACGCCGATCTCGCGCGGGTGATCGCGGCCGTGCCGGGCAAGGCAGCAGCTGCTTTGTCCCATCCGCTCTTCGATCCGGAAATGATGCCATCGGGTCTAAAGGCCGCATTGCCGGCGTCTCTCGCCTTCCTCACGGACGCGAGCGTTCGCCACCGGTACAATGATGAGTTCGTTTTCGCGGAACTCGGCAGATACCGATCGTTCTTTGACGACCTCGACGGACTATCCTTGTCCGACGAGCAACGGGAAGCCTGCATCCGCCTGGAGGACAACAATTTGCTGGTTGCTTCGGCGGGCTCCGGAAAGTCCGCCACCATGGTCGGCAAGGTCGCGTACGTGCTCGACAAGCAGCTCCATCGTGCCGAAGAAATCCTGGTACTCGCCTTCAACAGGAGCGCCGCCGAGGAACTCAAGGGACGGATTGCCCGTCAACTCGGTGTCGAAGCGCCGGACCTGAAATGCCGGGTGACCACCTTTCACGCGCTGGGGCGCGGGATCATTGAAGAGACGGAAGGCCGACCGCCCCAACTCGCCGACTGGGTCGAGCACCCCGCCGGTGAGGCGAAGGTGATCGAGAAGATCATCGAAGACCTGTTGGGCTCGGATCCGGAATTCGCCAGGCTCTGGATCGACCTTCTGGTTCTGCATCCCAAGGCCGATATCCCCGCCGAGGTCTTCGATACGAAGGCTGATCACGAACGCTACCTGTCGGTGCGTCGGCGAAATGGCAATGCGACTATCGGCACGATGGCCGGCGTCTACGTGAAGTCGCTTCAGGAGCAGACGATCGTCAACTGGCTGTGGTTGCATTCTGTGGAATTCGAGTACGAGAGGCAGATCGCGCTCGAAGACGAAAACGGCGCGATCAGGCACCTGCATCCGGACTTTTATTACCCCGCCAGCCAAACGATTCACGAGCATCTGGCCATCAACGCCGACGGCTCGTCGCCCTTCGCCGACTACGTGGCCCATGCCCAAAGCAAGCGGGCTTCCTATCGCCAGGCGGAGCTGGATGTGTTCGAGACCACGTCGGCACAGGCGAGCAGTGGATCTCTGGTCGCCGAGCTCGAAGCGGAGCTTGCCAAGCGCAACATTCCATTCCGCCGGAAGAGCTATTCAGCCATCGTTCAGGCCCTCGAGCCAGTGGTGATCAAGCACTATCACAAGCTGATCGCGGTGTGCATCAAGCACATCCGCGCCAGCCATCTGACCCTCGAGATGCTCATCGAGCGGGCTGGATCGCTGCACGATCGAACCCGCGCCAAGGACTTTGCGCGGGCGGTCTGGACCATCACGCAGGCCTATTCCCGGAAACTGGAGGAAGCCAACCGCATCGACTTCGATTCCATGATTGCCAATGCGACGCGCCTCGTCGAGACCGGCCGGTATCAAAGCCCATACGCCCTGATCCTTGCCGATGAGTTCCAGGATATCTCCGAGCCCAGCGCAAACCTCATCAAGGCGCTGAAGCACCAGAGGCCGTTCACCAAGATCTTCGCCGTCGGCGACGACTGGCAGTCCATCTACCGCTTTGCCGGTTCGGACATCACGATATTCACCCAGTTCGAGGCGAACTTCGGCGCAAGCTGGCATGGTCGGCTCGAGCAGACCTATCGCTGCAACCAACTCATCGCCGAGACTGCAGCGAGCTTCGTGCAGCGCAATCCCGCGCAGCTGAAGAAGTCGGTGCAGTCGACACGCCCGGCGATCGCCCGGTCGATCCGTGTCATTCCGATCGAGAGCGACGGGGGTAAACCCGATTTCGGCGGCGCCTGCTGGCGACTGCTGAAGCGCCTCGACATTTTCCTCGGCGGTATCTCGGGCCAATGGCGGAGCGATGGGCGCCAGAAGCTCAAGGTGATGGTGCTCTGGCGCTACAATCAGCTTGACCCGTTCAAGCAAGCAAAGCCCGCGTTCGAGAACATCGAGGTATCCGGACTTTCGTTCCATCGTGCCAAGGGGCTCGAGGGCGATTACACCATCCTGCTCGATGTCAGCGAAGGCGACTATGGGGTTCCGAGCCGGATCGAGGATGACGAACTGCTCAACCTGGTCATGCCGCGACCTGAGACATTTGAGTACGCTGAGGAACGGCGCCTGTTCTATGTCGCTCTGACCCGCGCAAGCCGCGGCGTCTTCCTTCTCACCAACAGCCGCGAACCATCTCGGTATATCCGCGAGCTCTCAGAGATCGCCGGCGACAACCTCCGCTTCGAGACGATCGACGGCGACCTTCTGCGGCGGTGTCCTGCGTGTCGTGCCGATCATTTGGTTGAACGAACCGGGCCCGCCAATCGCCGCTTTCTCTGCTGCAGTCAGTTTCCCACTTGCGATCACACAGAGCCGGTGAAATGAGCGGCGTCAGCTGCATTCGGCTTCGAATCTATCGAGCAACGACGTTGCCAGGTTCGGGCCCTCCAGATAGAGGCCGATTTCATCCAGTGGGTTGTCCTCGAGACCTGACTGCGAGCCCCAATTCAAACTGCTGACGACGACGTGGTCACTGTCCCAGGCCAGAAACTTCGCGTGCAGCTGCGGTTCGGGCACGCCGGTTAGGTCGACTATGCCATGGAGTCGTTCTCGGTGCTTCGTTACGTGGCCCCGCTTCACCGGGCCAGTACGACGCGAATAGTAGATGCGGACGTCGCTGAGCCGCCGGCCAGCGACCTCGGCGGGATCGAAGAGCGCCGGCACCATGTTCGCACCGACCTTGTTCGTACAGCAGACGAAGCGTTGTTGGGCATCGTGGGCGGCGACGCGCAGCAGACGTTGGTGGTCGGCGGCATGCAGGATCGTCAACGTAGCGGCGGGCGCCTGTGCGCCTTCGGGGGTCGAGAGCATGTTTCGCTGACGCCGCAGTTCGGACGCCATGAACTGTAGCGCTTCCACCGATCGGCTGGCACTGGAAAGTTTGGAGACTATCTCGCGGAGCAGATCCAGCCCCTCCGCCACCGCCTGGGATTCCCTGAGTTCCGCCGAGACTTCGACGGCCGAGAACGGGGAGTGGAGCCAATTGCACGAGCCCATCAGCACAACTGCTCCATCGTGACCGTCGTCGGCCACGAGGAACTTCGCATGGCTGTCAACAGGATCCCTCTGCACCAGGAGATAGCCCCTTGTTTGCCTCGTGGCGGACAAGCGGAGAAAGAGTTCCTGCATGGCCGTGGCGTGCTTGGCGCGATCGAGCGAAGTGCCGAAGAAGAGGTGACATCTGACTCCCCGCCTGCACGCATCCTCTAGTGATCGCACGATGCGTTCGCGGCGATCCCTGCCCTTTTCATCGGACTGCGAGGCCACGAAAGTGGATAGGACGAATATGTTGGACGTGGCGGCGCCGACAATCTGCTCGAAGCGCTTCAAGTGCTGCTCGGCACCAACGACAAGCTGGTCGACGTCAAATCGGGTCTCGATGGTTGCGGGGCGCTCTGGCGGCGGGGTCGTGGTTTTCGGTAGAACGCCGGTCTTGATCGTCGTCTTGAGGGCTTCGACGAGCTGGTCGCTCGCCCCTTGCGGAAATACGCCGGCTCCCACCTCGTCGAGATCGAGCACGAGAAATTTCGGCTCCAGGAAGGAGCTGTTTGCCTGTACGCCCCGCAGCCATTCGCCTTGCCTGAGCATACCGACCATGAATTCGTTGACACGCTGCATCATCGAGTAGTGAGTCTCCGGCGGCTCACCATCCGGAAATCTGATGATTGAGCCCGTGGCGGGAAGTTTGGTGACGGGGATGGTGTCAACGTCCCTGGTCCTGAAAACGGATAGTCCGACCTTCTCGTAGACGACGCTGATACCGATCTCGCGGTCGGTCGAGCGTTCGGGAAGCGCGCGCCCGGTCCGTATGAAGTCATGACCGACGCTGCTGGCCGCAAGGACAGGTTGCGGTGACATCCGGACCTCGACGAGGCCGAATTGCATGAGCCGGGCGACGGTCGAACTTACTACCTGTCGCGGGATCTTGAGCGTCTGGGAGATATCATTGATCGTGCCCGGGCTTCGATCCAATGACAGCAGGATCATTTCCTCGACGGGGCTCCACCCCCAGGTCCGTTGGACGATGCCGGGTGCCCTATAGTGCCACGCCGGGATGTAGATGTTGTTCACCGGGATAGCCTCCCCTGCTCATCGACAGGGATGACGGTGGCGCCCCTGCCGCCAACCGGAAAGTCGGTCTCGGACAAGCGAGCGATTTCGTCGAGCATGATCCGCAGAAAGCTGAGTTCATCATTGACCCCGTCAGGGTCGATCCCCTCCACGGCATTGCGGATAAACTGCCGGCTGGTCGCGAGGACCAGCTTCTGCTTGGCGCGACTCAGCAACACATTTAGGCGTTGAGGGTTCTTGATGAAGCCAAGGGCTCTCGAGCCCACAAGGACGTTGTTGCGCACAAGGCTGGCGACGACGACATCGGCCTCGCCGCCCTGGAAACTGTCGCTGGTGTAGACGAACTTTCCGTCGCCTCGTGGGCTGGCGAAGCCGAACAGGGTACCTGCGGACACGTCGATCTCAGGCTTGAGCAGTCGTTCAAGGTGATTGACCTGGGCCGAATACGGAGACAGCACCACGAGCGTCGGCACGGGCGCCCCCTCACGTCTGACGGGCCGCAGCTTCGCCATGGCGGCCAGCAGCGCTGTCGCCTCCACCTCGTTGCGAATTGAGCGCTTCACCGTTTGCTCGAACGCCCGTCTCTTGACTACGCTCAGCGACGGCACGTCCAGAATAACGACCGGAGAAGCGGGAAACCCGTCGGCGCACTCTACGGTCTGTTTGCGAGCCTGCACCCGGTCCGAAGATACCAGTTGCCGCTTGTAGAACGTGTTGGAAACCAGCTCGCAAATGGCCGGGTGCATGCGGCTCTGCTCGCGCAGCGTGTTGGCGATCGTGCTGGGGCGCCCGGTGTCCCCAGCCCTAATCTCTTCCCGCGCGGCAATTGACTTGAACGGCTCTTCGAGACGAGACGCGATGGCGAGAACGTCGCTGAGCAATAAGGGATCTGCCTTCAGTGCGTCGAGGGCAACCTCCACTTCGCTTGGCAGGTCGGAGATCGCGGCGAGTTTCTCCTTGGCATCACGTAGCAGTTCGCTAGCCCGGCTGGCATCGTAGAACTTTTGGCGGTCGGCCGCATCGAAGGGAGACAGCTGATTGTGATCGCCGATCATCACCCTGCGGTTTCCCAGAAGAAGAGCACCGATTAGTTCGGCGCCATTGGCCCGCGCGGCCTCCTCGACAAACACCCAGTCGAACTGCTCGCCGTCGGCTATCATCTCCTCAAGAATATGCGACGATGTGGTTGCAAGCGTCACATCGGACGAGCGCAGCATCAGACTATCGGTGTCACGCAGGGCGCGGTCGGCGATCGACTGCTCGGAGGTATCTACAGGTTTGAGTGCCTGGATGATCTGATTGAGCTGGTTCGTCATGATCGCGGCGCTGGCCGGGTCCGGCTTCGAAACCGAGCGCAACAGAGAATGCGAACTCCGCCTCAGCGTGCTTTCTTTCTCGCTGGAGCGCGATCGTTCGACGCGAACGACGATGGTGGAGGTCGCGGGGAGGAACTTGCGAAGCTCGTCCTCCATATGGACGAGTGTCTCATGATTTTGAGACGACACGAGGATACGAGCATCGGGGGTTTCGTGCAGGATGCTCTTCACGAGGTGCGAGATCAAGAATGTCTTGCCGACGCCGGGCGGCCCGACAACGACATTGATGGATCTGCCGGCGATGATCGACTCCCACGCCTCGATCTTGGACCGCTCCATGTCCGCGTCGCCTGGCGGTGAACCCGGTGCGGCGATGTCGCGCAACACCTCATCCATCGCAACCTGCGCCGGATCATCCAAAGCCCTCAGAAGTTCGATATTGGACCTGGCGGCCACAATATTCTGGAGTCGCCGCCGGATGGCCCGTTCGGTGCCGGTGTCCCTGCGAGGGCGGAGAAAAAGCCGTTGCCCCGTTTGAATGGACAGGTTGGTCCCGAAAGCGAACGCGGTTTTCCCCTTGATCAGACCGCTGCCTTCGTAGCTGAGTTCAGGCACGCGCTCGCGGCCCATCGCGAGTCGCGCCGATTGTGAAAGCGTCCAGTTGGGTTTGCCGTCGTCATACTTCAGCTCGCGTCTGAGTGCCTCGGCCGCCAGCCGCAACCCCATCATTTCGCGCTGAGCATCACGCGCTGGGTCATCGCTGGGCGCCAGCCAGACAACGTTCGCCTCGGCGTTGGCTGGTGCGAGCACATCGACGGGATACAAGCGAAACTGTTCCCTTAGCAGGGTGAAGGCCTCGAGGAGGATGAGAGCGAACCATATTGGAACGTCGGTCGTCCCGTCGGCGGATCGGACGGGTTCCAGGAGGTCGCGCCAACGCTTGGCGCCGGGCCCGAGGTTTTGGACCCGCTCTTCGGCGCTCGCTCGATTTCTTGACAAGTGCAGGCGATGAACAATTTCGACCGCGCCATACATCCATTCATTTGCACGACGCTGGTGCGCACCTTCGATCATTCCGACGGAGTCGCTCATGATGCGAACATTGTAGATCCCGAGATCGGTCATGAGACGTGCGGTGTCCGGACCGGCCGGAACGATGCGGACGCCGGCCGACAGCAGATCGTCGGCGACAAACTGCATAATCGCTGCCGCATCGGCCGCGGGTATGGTGCCCGAAGAGAGGGCCGGCAAATCGCTCTGAACCACACCCCTTGAGGGATAGAGTACCATTTCCCCATCGGAGGTCGAGCCGACCCTGTCGAGTTCGATCACGACGTTTCGCAGCTCGTCGAGAACTACTGCGCCATCGAAAAGCTGGAACTGCGGTGGAGTGGCCAGCCGTTCCAGCATTCGGCGTTCCACGGACAGAAGCGCCGGAGGGTTGTCGCCTTCGAGGCCGAGGAGTGCGCCTGCGACCGCGGCCAGGTCGATCCAGTCCTGCCGGAACGAGATCGTGGCAGAGGCGCGAAGCAGGTGCCCGGAATCTTTGAGATCACCATCCGAGATATGGACGCAGGCTTCGACACCACCGAGGCGATAATCGGCGCTGTCATCTCGGTGTGAAAATATCGAATGCATGCTGACGCCGCCGTGCACGATGCCGGCGTCGTGACACAGCGCGAGCGCTTCTGCGACGCGGACCATATTCCGCCAGAAGACCCCACGACTTGCGCTCGTCAGATAGCGCCCCTCCTTTGCCCTCCGGCGGTGTGATGCTCCGGAAATCGGACTCCCGGGATTGAGCATGACGATGGCGAGTTCGTGCTGATCTTCCGCAGCTTCGAGAACCTCAACCAGAACGTCCCGAGCGCGGCGGGAGGAGAGCACTCGTCGAATCCGCCTCAGCCCACGGGCGACAATTGCCCGCAGATCATCGTCCAGTGCCGTGCCCGTCTTCTTGAACAAGCGCAGTAGGTATGCCTCGCCGTCCGCAATGCCGACGGCAGTGCGGAGGTGAGAATCCCACCCGCCTGTCAACCGCGCAAACGAGTCTTCTGCGAATTTGAAACGAGACTCTAGCGGCGGATTACTCTTCTTGTTGACTGCAGCCATATGGTTTGCGCCCGTGAATACTTCTGCCTAGCAGATTCGAGGCCGCCTTGCCGTTTGATGTGGCAACAAACTGGGGGCTAAACCAAAATACGGGTGTTGAGCTCCGCGTAGGGCGTCTGGGCCTCGATCCCCCGTCGAGTGGCATAGAGGCGGGCAACGCCGTCCGGGAGAGACTCGACCTGGGGCGCGAAGAGGTAGGGCATGATGTCGGTCAGCCGCGGCAGTTCTGAAATGCGATGCCGTTGCAGGTAGCCGACTGCCTTTTCGCGCACCGAACCAGAAGCCCATGTGGCGGTTCCAGGACTGGCGAAATGGATTTCCTCGACTATGCCCTTGATCCAAAGCCACGGCGCAATGCGCTCCGTTCGATCGTTCGAAATGCGCCACATCGGCAGATAGTCGCGTGAGAACACGACTTCCGATCCGTCACTCAACTTCCAGACCCCATAAGGCAGCCAGATCCGCGAGGGCACGAAGTCTTGG
This sequence comes from Borborobacter xinjiangensis, assembly GCF_047739745.1. NCBI lineage: Bacteria > Pseudomonadati > Pseudomonadota > Alphaproteobacteria > Hyphomicrobiales > Phyllobacteriaceae > Borborobacter > Borborobacter xinjiangensis. The sequence goes on from NZ_JBLLVA010000009.1 coordinate 41,327, forward strand.
AGTGGGGAGCGCGGCGTGGCCACCTCGAAGTCGGCTCGCTCACCAAATCCCGTGTCGAAGAGCAGGTATGTCGGACGGCCGGGATAACGAAGGTAGGCCGGGCTCCTGGAACCATAGGCTTTGTCCCTCACGATGGTTCCGGGCTTGCCACGACCAGGCGGGCCGAAGACACGCTGCCTCCAGAAGGAGGTACGAAGGACCATGTGCTCGTCGATCGACCATGGGGTCGCTCGCAACAGCCGCGCTCTCGATACCGCATGTTGCACGTCGGCTTCCGGGAGGGCCAGGGCGTCAGCCAGCTCGAGAATGATGCGCAAGGCATCATCGAGACTGATGTGTTCCGTTGTCGCGGAACTGTTCGGCTTGGTAAAGATCGAGAGCTCATACCAGTCCCGGTAGCCGAGCGCCCGGGCGAGTGCCTCATGCACGGTCGCCAAGTTCAGTTCGGCCGCGCCGCGTGTCAGATATTTTGCGGCCTGTTTCGGCCGAACGAGATCGGAAAAGTGGATTCGCATGGAACCGCTCCAGCGGTGCTTGCAGCAGCGTGTCCACTCGGCCCGCGCACCTTGGAGAGAGGTTCATACGGGGTCATCGTTCATTCCTGCCCGTGGGCTTTGCCAATGTGGACGGCATGGCCGGATCAGCCATTGTCCAGCATAGGCGATTCGAGCCGATCGGCAAGCCGGATAGCGAGAGCTATCGTATAGACCAAGCTCATCGGATGACCTTATGGGGCGCTCGGAGTTGACCGCCCGATTAGCCCAAATCGCTCCTTCATCTCTTCGGTGCGAACCCAGGTGTCGCCGGCGATTTTTGCAATCAGCCCCTCGAATACGCGCTCGAACGCCTCTTTGGTGGCATCGTCCGATAGAGTCTCTGCCTGCGCTGCCGGCAGCAATGGCCGCATATCGGTCAGCAGCCGAGGATTTGCCAGCTTGGCGAACATCCGTTCCTCGGCCTGAGCGCGGGATATCGATTGGCCGGCAAACTGAAGATAGCGGCCGAACACCTCGGTGACCCGATCAACGTCAAGTCCGTCGAATACATCAAGGGCATGGGAGAGATCATAGAGATCACGCCCCTTGTCTCGCTGCAGGAGAGCGCGCAGTTTGGTGGCGAGCATTTCCTCCCGAGAGAAGGTCGGAATCGCGGCCACACCGGCAAACCAGGGATTATCTATCCGAAGCGGCAGCGTTTTTGGCGGATCGTAGGCTTCGATTTCACGCGTGTTGATTTCGACTTTGAGGCGAATGGAAACGCCGCTTCCGTCTTCGGCATCCACACGGAACCGAAATTTGGGAGCAACCGGGCTTTGATCGAATTGCGCCCGGCCAAGCCACGGCTCGAGTACGACACGCAGCTGATCCAAGATCGGGCCGATGGGACCTGCAGTCGTTCGGACGAGATCTATGTCCTCCGAGTAGCGCAGCGGTTTCGGGAAGTGCAGCTTGTTCAGCGCCGTGCCCCCGCGAAAACGCAGTTGAGCGGACAGGAGATCGTCATTGAAGATGTCGATGAGCGCACGGCTGATGATGAGGTCCTGCTCGACCTGACGCTGATCGGCCCACGGAACGACGTTGCCCCAGGCGACAATGTTCTGAGCGGGAATCATTCATCGACTTCCGGCGTGCGGCGCACGACCACACGCCAACGATCGTCGTGCTCCAGCGGCGCTGGCGTGAAATCCGGATCGCGCGTTTCATCGCGGTCGAGTTCCGTCCACGGCGTGGCGCCGCGCGCCGTCAGCGCAGCATGCATCGGATTGGCGCGATCCGCATGGCCCAGTCGTTCCAGCAAGTGGCCGAGACGCTGGACGACGGGCCGCTCGGCCGCATCGGACAGCGCGGCGAGCTGGGACGGATCGATCTTTTCGGCAAGGTCCGTGAGCACTGTTGCAACGTTATCGATCCCGCCCGCAGCCTGTGGGTAGCGCAGGAGGTCGAGCGCTGTGAGGGCGGGTGAGGATATTTTCATTCTGCCTGTATCCGTTTTGCGATCCTCGATACCCGACTCCACTGCTGCGATGTCTTTGCGGTAATAGAAGACGATCAGATTGCGGCCGGCTTTGATCTTCGACATGCGTTTTGCGGTGACGATCTGAAATTCCATCACGGCCTGGTGCGTGGCTCCGTGAAGTTCCGCCGCCTTCAGCAAGCCGACATAGTAGGGCTGCTGTTCGTGGCGCATCAGGGCATCGATGTACCATGGGGGCGGCGGCGCACCCCAGGAGGCGAACTGCGGGGGCACTGCGACATAGAACCCCTGCCGAGGTCTAATCAGCGCCTTACGGCGTTGAAGGCGCTCGGCCGCATCGAGGAATGCACCGCGTCCGACGCCGAGCGCCTGTTCCGCCTGTTCGCTCGTAAAGACGACCTGTCCTGCGGAAAGCAGGCTTGCGATGTGAGCTGACAGGGCAGAGCGTTGATCGTGAACCATGCTCTATTATCCGCTTTTAGCGCGGATATTTCAACATGATCGGACATGGCTGAACAAATCGTTCTCGTGTTTCCGTGCCACGAGCGGTTTTTCAAACATGATTTGTGAAAAGGTGGCTATCTTGCCGACCGTCGTTCCAGGCCAACATCGACCGCCTTGGTCGCCATGCAAGTGCAGCTTATCTTCTATTTATGTCGAAACCATCCAAGCCTCCCAGAAAGCACCATTATGTAACTCAGGCGCAACTCCGTCACTTTGCGCGCGACGCGGGCCGCACCCAGATCCACGTCTTCGACAAGACGACAGGCAAGAGCTTCATGTCGTCGATCTTGGACGCGGGTTCGGAGAACGACTTCAACACAATCACCGAAGATGGCGGACGGCTCAATTTCGAGGCGATGTACGACGCGGTTGATGATGCCGGAGCAGCGATTGTCGCCCAGATCGCGGAGCACCGCTCGTTGTCATGGATGGGCGATCAGCAGGTATTGGCGCTGGCGGACCTTGGAACGGTCCAGATGCTGCGAACAAAATTGGCCCGTGAAACGCCCGGCGTGCTCGTCGAAGAGATGCGGGACTTGCTGGACAAACTCGGAGCCGATTTGAACGACCCGCAACTGGCACCGCCGACTGACGCCGATGCCAAGCGCGGCACGATCGAGGCATTCGCCAAGCGCACCAGCCATCGAAATTCCTTTCTACGGTTGATGCCGGGCCTGGTTGAGCCTGCGGGCTCGGCGCGCTTCTTGATCTCTGACCACCCGGTCGTGTTCACCAATCCCTTTCCCTATGGGGATCATGGGCTACAGGCGCAGGGTATCCTCGTGCATCTGCCGTTGAGCCCGACACTACTCTTAACCTGGCATTGCCCCACGATCGTTGCACGCCTTGACCGTCTCCTGTGCACCGAAGGAAAAGAGCATGCGACGCTACGTGCTTACGGCCGGGGCCTGATTTCGGGAGAACCCGTCGCCATCAGCGATGAAGAGGTTGAGCGCCACAACGTAGTACAAGTGACGCAATCGCGGCGCTTCCTGTTCTCGCATGCGGCAGACTTTAGCTGCATCCGCGATCCGCTCACGACAGAACCTAGGTCGGGACAGCGTGATGCGCTGGTCCATCTCGGCAGGATGGGGGAAGGCCCTCCGCCCCGGCGACGCATGCCCCAGGGATGGAACATGGTGGTGCATGGTCCGCGCGACCATTGCTTGCTGCATCTCGAAGAGATCGACCCGGACGGCGAAGGGATCACTGCGCGGACCAGCGATCTAGCGCTGCTCAATGCCGCAGCCCAAGACACGCGGCTCGATTATGTCGAGCTATACGATGGGCCGCGGCAGCGTAGGCATCTCGGCCAGGTGAAACTTGAGGTGCTTGCCAATCGCGGGCCTGGCTGGTTCAGGGCGGTGCATTTCGATGACTCGCTGCGGGCCCTCGACCGGCACATCAGCGAAACGAGTGGCAAGAAAATGGGTTAAGAAGCGACCCGACGCTGGCACCTACAGGGAGACATTCTGCATGACGTCGAACGTCTTCCCTTGGCTAGAACAATCCGTGGGGACCGCATAGACAGTTGGGGCGCCGACGACAGTCGGTGTGCCCGCCGGAATAATTTCGTACCTGCGGGATCAATCTGCTTGGGGGGCGTAAAGTTGTGGCGATCCTTGATCCGCGCGTGCTCGAATTGATTGAGACTTTGGTGGCAGCCCGGCTGGACTGGTTGGCGTTCGAATTGATTGAAGGAATTCGGCTCGGCCGTTTGCCCGATGAACCCGAAGAAGTGCTCGCGGCGGCGCGCCAGTCCGTCCGCAGCAATGCCCAACCCAAAGCCCGCGGCGAGCCGCACGTTCTGCTTGAGGAGCCGAAGCCGATACCAGCGGACGAGCAGGTAGAATGGGCGGCGGCCTATGTCGAAGAGCGGCTCGATGCGGCGCTCGAACAGCTGCAGGCATCGTTGGAAACGCTCGACTTCATCGTCGAGGCGACCATCGAGCGGCAGGACCCTCAAGACGTACCGACACAGGCATCCGGCAAGACCGATCAGAACGTGACATTGGTACTGCTGGACCTCGAGGGCGACCGGAAAAGCAGCCGTGACGATGTTGCAGGCGCCCGCGACGACTTTTCCACCCTGCATGCAGCGCTGGCGGACTGGACCGCTCGGGCCCGCGGACAGGCGACGACATGATCCCCGCTGTCCAGACAGCTCTTAATACGATCGTAGGTCGCGTCACGACGCTCGACCACGCTTCCGGCGCCGGGCGGATCTTTGAGCTATTCGTGATGACCAGCATGGCGCGCGGCTTACGAGACGCCGGCTTCAGCGTCTGGCTCCAGCGATCCGACGGGACTATCATCCGCCCCGGCGATGCCGATAGGCGTTTCATTCAACGCGGCGGTGCGCCTGCCGGCGTCCCCGCAGCCTCGGCGGGGTCGAGCAATGCCAGCGTGATCGGCTTTCGCTGGGGCCGCCGAAGGAAGTGGGAAATCTGGAACGGCATTCAATTCGCAGGTCGTAGCGCCGCGACACACGAGATCGACATCTCGATCGTGCCGGGCAGTGTCGGGACCGAGATCCGTAAGGCCGGTGGCATACCGGTGGGTCGCCCGCGCGTAGCGATTGAGTGCAAGGATGTCGGCACCTCCGGCAGCGTCGACGAGATGCGGGCCTTCATCGCGCGGCTCTATGATGTCACGCTGCTTCACGCGCATCATCGCCACATGCACTTTCCCGACGCCCGGGCGCTGCATCCCGGTAGCCCGAACGAGCCGAAGCACCGAGCGATCGTAACCTATTGGCAGGAAAACCGGCGCACCAAGAACATCATCGCACGCCGCACGGGGTTCACCGCGGGGACCGCGCCGCTCGGCGAGTATCATCGAGTCGAACCGCACCGGGATATCAGCGTCGGAAGCAGCACAGTCGATGAGCTGGTCTGGTCGGTGGTCAATTGGGTCCGCCACAATGCCTGAACCGGACGAATTCACACAGAAGCAATCTGCAGAGGCAATTCGGCTCTATACCGCCTATCGTCACGAACTAGACCATAGCCAGATCGGCGGTCGTTTCATGCCCTATCGCTGGTGGAAGCTGCCCGACCCGCTCGCCGGGCTTTGGATGCCCTATTCGAGCATGCTGTCTGACTACGCCGCGGAGCTCGCGAACATCATCAATGATCTGACGCATGACGTGCATCGGCTGCGCGCATGGGCGCGAGTGGCGGCCTCACTGTCCAATGAAGAAAAACTCGCGGTCTCGCACGAGTTCATTGACACGCTGGGGACCGTCGCACTCGGGCGACCTTACGCGATCAAATCGCGCTTCGCCTTTGCGGCGGGCCATCTTTGCCACCAAGCCAATAAGACGAACGATCTCCAAGGGTGGCGTGACCAGTTCCCGAATGAGCGAGCGCTCTATCTGGACGACATAGACCAGATCTGCAGGGGATGGCGACGCTTCCGCTCGTTCAAGCGCCGCATCGAGCCTATCGCCGGCGGCGCGTTCAAGCAGGCCACCGGGGACTTCCGTAACGCCTATAATCATCGTTTCTCGAGCCGGTTTCTGATCGGGATGAGCGCGATGGTCACGCGTATCGTCGGCGAAGACGGGCGCATTTGCTACGGTATTGGCGGCAGCGAGCCGCTCAATCTCGATCAGGTTGCCGATCTACTCGCCATTGAGCGTGACCACTGCTATCGCGCCTTTGAAGCGTTTCAGGCGCTGGTAGCGGAGCACGCCGCAGCGATCACGGGGTTCGATCTCGGCAGCGAAGGAACACTTCTGTCCTGAACCGTAATTCTTCGAGTGTGGGTGATTGCTAGAAGCTCGCCGCAATCTGCAGGCAGCCATCGTCGGGAAATCGCATTGTGCACCACATCGCGCACGGCGATCCTGGGGTCGTTTGCGGGAGGGGGCGAAATCCTACGCTAAGCCAAGAACGCGCTTCCCATAGTCCCTGAGTTCGCCTTTTGGGCCGACGTAGCGATAGAGAGTGACGCGCTCGATCCCGAGTTCCTTGCACAGATCGGAAACGGAAGTATCGCGCTGTGCCATGGCCGCCTGGGCGAGCCGCACCTGTGCCTTGGTCAGGGCGAATTTTCGGCCGCCTTTGCGACCGCGCGCTCTTGCGGCGGCGAGGCCAGCCATGGTCCGTTCGCGGATCAGGTCACGCTCGAACTCGGCCAGAGTGGCGAAGATACCGAACACCATGCGGCCGGATGCGGTGGTGGTGTCGATCTGGGCGCCCTTTCCGGTCAGCACCCGCAGGCCGATATTGCGATCCGACAGATCCTTCACCGTGTTGACCAGGTGAGCGAGCGATCGCCCGAGGCGGTCGAGCTTCCAGACCACCAGCACATCGCCGTCGCGCAGGGATTTCAGGCAGGCGGCCAGTCCGGGCCGATCGTCGCGGCCGCCGGAAGCTCGATCCTCATAGATATTGTCCTGTTCGACGCCGGCGGCGCGCAGGTCGTCGTGCTGCAGATCGAGGGACTGGGAGCCATCGGCTTTGGAGATGCGAGCGTATCCGATCAGCATGTTTCTTAAACGGTGGTTTGAGGGGGGGGCGCTGGCCACGAATGATTTGTTCGCTGGAAATGTATCTCAACCAGCTTCATAAACAAAGCGTCTTGAACATCATCGGATTTTGAAAAAGGAACATGGATGCCGCGTCGCGTCACTCTAACCGATCGGCAGAAGGACGCGCTGTTGCGCCTGCCGACCTCGCAGGCGGATTTGCTCAAGCACTATACGCTGAGTGATGAAGACCTTGGACACATCAGGCTGCGCCGACGCGCTCACAACAGGTTCGGCTTCGCCCTGCAATTGTGCGTCCTGCGCTAGCCCGGCCGGGTGCTGGCTCCGGGCGAACTGATCCCAGCAGAGATCGTCGAATTCATCGGAGCACAGCTCGGCCTGCTTGCCGACGATCTCGTTGACTACGCCGCCCGCGAGGAAACGCGGCACGAGCATCTTTCCGAACTGCGGGCGCTCTACGGATTCCGCACCTTCTCCGGACATGGTGCGCGCGAGCTGAAGGATTGGCTGTTTCGGGAAGCCGAGATGGCGGTGTCAAACGAAGATATCGCCCGTCGCTTCGTGGCGGAGTGCCGACGCACCCGCACGGTTCTTCCTGCAACATCGACGATCGAGCGGCTTTGCGCCACGGCCCTGGTCGATGCCGAGCGGCGGATCGAGACGAGGATCGCCAGTCGGCTGTCCGTGCCCATCCGGGAACAGTTGCTGGCATTGCTCGAGGAGACGGCCGACGATCGGGTGACCCGCTTCGTGTGGCTGCGTCAGTTCGAGCCGGGCTCGAACTCTTCGTCAGCCAACCGGCTGCTCGACCGGCTCGAATACCTGCAACGTATCGATCTCCCCGAGGAACTGCTGGCCGGTGTTCCTGCTCATCGGATGACACGCCTGCGCAGGCAAGGCGAACGGTACTATGCCGACGGCATGCGCGATCTTCCGGAAGACAGGCGGCTTGCGATTCTGGCCGTTTGCGCGTCGGAATGGCAAGCGATGCTCGCTGACGCCGTGGTCGAAACCCATGACCGGATCGTCGGCAGGCTCTACCGGGCATCGGAGCGCATTTGCCAAGCGAAAGTCGCCGACGAAGCGAACGCGGTGCGCGACACCTTAAAATCCTTCGCCGAAATCGGCGGCGCTCTGGTCGACGCACAGGATGATGGCCAGCCGCTGGGCGACGTCATCGCGAGCGGATCAGGGTGGGACGGCTTCAAGACCCTTGTTGCAATGGCAACCCGGCTGACCGCCACCATGGCGGACGATCCTCTCAATCATGTACTCGACGGTTATCATCGGTTCCGGCGGTACGCTCCGCGCATGTTGCGCCTGCTCGATCTGCGGGCTGCGCCGATCGCGCTCCCGCTTCTCGAAGCGGTGATGGCTTTGCGTACTGGCTTGAACGATGCCGCACATACCGGCTTCCTTCGGCCCAGCTCGAAATGGCATCGCCATCTTCGTGCCCAGGCGGTCGGCGACACTCGCCTCTGGGAGATAGCGGTGCTGTTCCATCTGCGCGATGCCTTCCGATCCGGAGATATTTGGTTGGCCCGATCCCGGCGCTATGGCGACCTGAAGCATGCGCTCGTTCCGGCGCAGGCTGTCGCGGAAGGCGGTCGTCTCGCCGTGCCATTGCGGCCGCAAGAATGGCTGGCGGATCGGCAAGCTCGCCTCGATATCCGGTTACGCGAACTGGGCCGCGCCGCGCGCACCGGCACGATTCCCGGCGGGTCGATCGAAAACGGCGTTCTGCATATCGAGAAGCTCGAAGCTGCCGTACCGACCGGCGCCGAAGATCTGGTGCTCGATCTCTACAAGCAGATCCCGCCCACGCGGATCACCGATCTCCTGCTGGAGGTGGATGCAGCGACCGGCTTCACCGAAGCGTTCACGCATCTGCGCACCGGAGCGCCCTGCGCCGACCGGATCGGGCTGATGAACGTCATCCTTGCGGAAGGGATCAACCTCGGCCTGCGCAAGATGGCCGACGCGACGAACACGCACACCTTCTGGGAGTTGATCCGCATTGGACGGTGGCATGTCGAGGGCGAAGCTTACGACCGGGCGCTGGCCATGGTGGTCGAGGCGCAAGCGGCGCTACCAATGGCCCGGTTCTGGGGCATGGGCGCCTCCGCTTCGAGCGATGGGCAATTCTTCGCCGCTACGGAACAAGGCGAGGCCATGAACCTGGTCAACGCGAAATACGGCAATACCCCGGGTCTGAAAGCCTATAGCCACGTCTCGGACCAATATGCGCCGTTCGCGACCCAGGTGATTCCTGCGACGGCGAGCGAAGCTCCCTACATCCTCGACGGCCTGCTCATGAACGATGCCGGCCGCCATATTCGCGAGCAGTTCGCCGATACAGGCGGCTTCACCGATCACGTCTTTGCCGCATGCGCCATTCTCGGCTACCGGTTTGCCCCTCGCATCCGGGATCTGCCGTCCAAGCGACTCTATGCGTTCAATCCATCGGCCGCGCCGGCCCACTTGCGGGCCATGATCGGCGGCAAAATCAATCAGGCCATGATCGAGCGCAACTGGCCCGATATCCTGCGCATCGCCGCCACCATTGCAGCCGGAGGCATCGCGCCTAGCCAGATTTTGCGCAAGCTCGCCTCCTATCCGCGGCAGAATGAACTGGCCACAGCTCTGCGGGAAGTAGGCCGCGTCGAGCGGACGCTGTTCATGATCGACTGGATTCTGGACGCCGATCTCCAACGCCGCGCCCAGATCGGGCTCAACAAGGGCGAGGCCCATCACGCGCTGAAACGAGCCATCAGCTTCCATCGCCGGGGTGAAATCCGCGACCGTTCCGCCGAAGGCCAGCATTACCGGATCGCCGGCATGAACCTGCTCGCCGCCATCATCATCTTCTGGAACACCATGAAGCTCGGCGAAGTCGTCGCCAACCAGAAACGCGATGGAAAGCCGCTGTCGCCCGATCTCTTGGCCCATGTCTCGCCGCTGGGATGGGAGCATATCAACCTCACCGGCGAATATCGGTGGCCAAAGCCTTAGCGTAGGATTCCGCCCCCTCCCGCAAACGACCCCTTGTCCTGCGGTGACTGGCAACCACCTGTTTCACGAACGCCCCACTGTCACGCGCGCGGAGGCGTGCGGGCGGCGTCAAGCCTCCGATGGACGAGGGACACAAGCGAAAGCAGATCCTCGGCGTCCTGTTTGTACATCTGCCAGTTGATCCTGCCCTCGTGAGCCGTGGGGTTGCGGAACATCCCGAACGTTCCCTTGCCTTTCTCGCGCCATTCGTCTTCGGCCAGGACCAGAGCTCTTGCGCAAGCGCGGCATCAGGCTGCTCCTGCTGGATGCGCTTTCCAACCCAGCAGCCTCATCGCGTTGGCCGTCACGATCACCGTCGCTCCCGTATCGGCGAGGATGGCCGGCCACAATCCGGTGATGCCGAGGACGGTGGTCACCAGGAACAACGCCTTCAGGCCCAAGGCGACCGCGATGTTCTGTCGGATGTTGCCCATCACCGCGCGCGACAGCGACACCATATTGGCGACATCCATCACGCGGCCGTGGAGCGATGCGGCATCTGCGGTCTCCAGCGCCACATCCGTGCCGCCGCCCATCGCTACGCCGATGTCGGCCGCCGCTAGTCCCGGGGCGTCGTTGATGCCGTCGCCGACCTTGGCGACCCTGAATCCTTCCGCCTGGAGTTCACGCACGATCCTCTGCTTGTCCTCGGGCAGGAGCTCCGCCTGCGCCTCCATGCCGAGGCTTCCGGCGATCGCCTCGGCCGTGCGGCGGTTGTCGCCAGTCAGCATAACGGTGCGGATGCCTTCGTCGCGCAGCCATTCGATGCCGCGCCTCGCGTCCTCCCGCGGCTCGTCGCGGAGCGCGATCAGCCCTGCTATCTTGGAGCCAGCGAGGAGTACCGAAACCGTCTTGCCTTCGTCGTTCAAGCGAACGATGTCCGCTTCCTGTTCCGGCGATAGCCTGATCCGGTCGTTCGCCGCGACGGGCGAACCCAGGAAGACATTCGTTCCGCCGACGCTCCCGACCACGCCTTTCCCGGGGATGGCGCCGGAATCCAGCGCAGGGGGAACGGGAACCTTGTCCGCCTTCGCCCTGTCCAGGATCGCCCTCGCTAAGGGATGGCTTGAACCTTGCTCCAGCGCCGCCGCCAACGAGAGCACCTCGCGTTCGGAGCGGCCGAAGCCGATGACGTCGGTGACCACGGGCTTGCCTTCGGTGAGCGTGCCCGTCTTGTCGAAGGCGACCGCGGTGATCTTGCCGAATCCCTCAAGAACGGCTCCGCCCTTCATCAGGAGTCCGCGCCGCGCGCCCGCCGCAAGGCCCGCCGCTACAGCCGCCGGGGTCGAGATGACGAGCGCGCAGGGACAGCCGACCAGCAGGACCGCAAGTCCGCGGTAAACCCATGTGCCCCACTCCGCACCGCCAACGAGCGGCGGCAGGATCGCGACCAGCGCGGCCACGGCCACCACGCCGGGTGTGTAGTAGCGCGAGAAGCGGTCGATGAACCGCTCCGTGGGCGCCTTGCTCTCCTGAGCCTCCTCGACCAGGCGGATGACACGCGCGATGGTGTTGTCGGCGGCGGCGGCTGTGACCCTGATCCGCAGCACGGCGTCGGTGTTGATCGTCCCGGCGAACACCGGGTCCTCGACACTCTTGCGCTTCGGCGTGCTCTCCCCGGTGACGGGAGCCTCGTCGATCTCGCTCGAGCCCTCCAGGATCTCGCCGTCTGCGGGAATGCGGTCGCCGGGGCGGACCACGATGACCGAGCCGACCGCGAGCGTGTCGGCGGGCACCTCGACCGTGCCGCCCTCGCGCTCCACGAGCGCGGTCTTCGGCACGAGGGCCGACAAGCCTTGTATGCTCGCCCTAGCGCGGCTCGCCGCCACGCCCTCCAACATTTCGCCGATCAGGAACAGCAGGACCACCATTCCCGCTTCCTCAGCCGCGCCGATGATCACCGCGCCGATGGCCGCGACGGACATCAGCGTCTCGATGGAGAACGGCGTGCCCATCGTGGCGGCGACAATTGCGCGCCGCGCGATCGGCACGAGGCCGACGAGCAGCGCGGCGACGAATGCCCAGTATCCTGCTCCGGGAACCAGGAGACCGACCGCGTAGGCCACGAGAAGCGCCGCTCCGGACGCGATGGTCAGGAGGGCCCGCCTGGTGCGCCACCATGGCGTCCCGCTTTCTTCGTCCCCGTGGACGTGCGAGTGATGGGAGTCGTCGCCGTCGTGGGGCTTCTGGCCGTTGGCAGCCGGAGCGATGGCATACCCCAGGCGCGACACCTGCTTCATGATCTCGCGGGGCGAGGTTCCGTCGCCATGCGTGACGGACAGGCTGCGGCCGGGGACCGACACCGAGACGTCCTCGATGCCGGGCAGGCGGCGAACGGCAGTGTCTATCTTGGTCGCGCAGGAGGCGCAGTCCATCCGCTCGACGCGGTAACGGGTCTTGATCTGGGCGGCGGTCATCTTCGTCATCTCCTCGGGATCAGAGCCAGCGCCGGACGCGCGTCTTGTAGCGGAGGTACTCGCCGCCGAACTTCGCCTCCAGGTAACGCTCCTCGCGGAGGATCACGCCATGCTGGTTGACGAGCACCGCCGGGACGAGCAGCGCGAGCGCCGCGACGCTGTCCATTGCGAGCGCGATGCCCGCGTAGGCGAGCGCCATGCCGAGATACATGGGGTTCCTGGTGAAGCGGTAGACCCCGCCCGTCACGATTGCCGTGGTCGGCTTCCACGGCTCCGCCCGCGTCCGCGCACTGCGGAAGCCGCCGAGCGCGCCCGCGAGGAAGACCAGCGCGGCCAGGACCAGCGCCGGGGCGAGGACGTATCGCAGGACTTCCGGCAGATAGCTGAATCCGCCCAGGAAGTGTCGGTCGGACGCGACCCCGAGGATCAGGAAGCAGGCGAAGACCAGCGGGGGCGGCGCGATCACGCCGGGAATGTCGTTTCGGAAGGTTTCGGACGCGCTCATGACAGGCCTCTTGCGTTTGCGTCCGCAGAACATAATCTCTCTAGCAGCTAGAGCTTCAAGAGGAAAATTCATGTTCTCGATCGGCGACCTTTCGCGGCGAACCGGGGTCAAGGTCCCCACGATCCGGTACTACGAGCAGATGGGGCTGCTCGAGGCGCCGGAGCGCTCGGAAGGCAACCAGCGCCGCTTCGGCAAGAAGGAACTGGAACGGCTGGCCTTTATCCGGCACGCCCGGGATCTCGGCATCACCATCGAATCCATCCGGGAGCTGATCGACCTCAGCGGTCATGCCGAGAAGCCGTGCGCCGACGCCGACAGGATCGCCAGGGAGCAGCTCCAGTCGGTGAGGGCGCGTATCGCGCAGCTGAGGCGTCTGGAGAAGGAGCTCGAGCGGATCGCGACCTGCTGCACGGGCGAAACGGTCGGGGACTGCTACGTCATCCGCGCGCTGTCGGATCACGGGCTGTGCGACAGCGAACACTGAGGCCAATGCCCTTTCCTCAACGGGAGCACTGGCCGCTGCCGTTCATCCTCGCGAACCATAATTTGCGCACGAATCGACCAGGCGGGCGGGACCTGCGACTAGCTCGTCGGACAGCGCCATCAGCTTGTCTATCCTCGGGTCGCTGAGACGATAGTGGACAAATCGGCCCTGCTGCTGGCCGAGTACGAGGCCGCACTCGGTCAGGCACCTCAAATGATTGGAGGCGTTCGGCTGCGACAGGCCCGTCCTGGCGACGATGTCGCTCACCGAAGCGGGGCCGCCGCGAAGCACTTCCAGGATCGAAAGCCGCGACGGATCGGAGAATCCCCGGAAGAGCTTGGCTTGAAGGTCTACCGGGCGGGTCTCTACGAGCATCTATCCACCTCTCGACATATCACCACACAATGATATGTAACTGGCAAGTTCCAGAAAGAGGCATTTACGGCAATGGCCAACGGCAACGCAACTTCGTCGACAGAGGCGGTGCGCTACGACGTGACTGGAATGGACTGCGCGTCCTGCGCCGCGAAGATCGAGAAGGCGGCGCGCGGCGTCGCGGGGGTCCGGGACGTGAAGGTGTCGATCGCCTCCCAGGTCATGAAGCTCTCGGTCGACGATCCGGGAGCGCGCCTTCCGGCCGTCGAAGCCGCCGTGACCGACCTGGGCTATCGGCTGAACCGCGTTGGCGAAGTCTCGGATGACGACAACGACGACAGGATTCCCGATCTCTCGCACGTGACGCCCGCTTACAAGCGCGCCCTCTGGATCGTGGTGCTCCTCAACGTCGGCTACGGGATCGTCGAGGCTGCCGGGAGCTTCGTCGCCGGGTCGCAGGCACTGCAGGCCGACTCGCTCGACTTCATAGGCGACGGGCTGATCTCGTTCCTTGGACTGATGGCCGTCGGCTGGGGCCTTGCGGCGCGCGCCAAGGCCGCGCTGCTCCAGGGCGTGTTCCTCGGCCTCCTGGGTCTCGGCGTGGTGGCCTCGACCGCGTACCGGATCTTCGTCGAACACCAGCCCGAGTCCCTCCTCATGGGCGGATTCGCCGTTGTCGCCCTCGCGGTGAACGTCGCTGCGGCCGCGGTGCTGCTCCCCCACCGGAAAGGCGACGCGAACGTGCGGGCGGTCTGGCTGTTTTCCCGCAACGATGCCATCGGGAACCTGATGGTCGTGCTTGCGGCCGGCCTGGTCTTCTGGACGGGTACGCAATGGCCAGACCTCGTCGTCGCCTTCATCATCGCGGGCCTGTTTCTGCAATCGGCCTGGTTGATCATCCGGGATGCGCGGAGCGACCTGCGGGACGCAAAAGGATGAAGGCCCGGCTGATCGGCTTCTCGTGCGCCTCGATGGCGCTGGCCGCAGACCAGATCACGAAGGCAGCCGTCCTCGGCAACATGGATGCGCTCTCGCTCGGGGTGGAAGTGCTGCCTGTGCTTGACCTCGTCTACCTGCGGAATCCAGGCATCAGCTTCGGCATGTTAGGCGGGATGCCGCGGTGGCTGCTGGTGCTTGCAAGCTTGGTTATCGTGGGAATCCTTCTGACGTGGATGTGGCGCACCGCTCGGCCAGTGGTGGCCACCGCGCTGGGACTGATATCTGGAGGGGCGATTGGCAATATCGTCGACCGAGTCCGGTTGGGCGCTGTGACGGATTTCCTCGACTTTCACGTCGGCGGGTACCATTGGCCAGCGTTCAATTTGGCCGATGTGGCGATCGTATGCGGCGCGGCGCTCATGCTGCTCGATGGAGTTCAGGCTCCCGGCAACGTCGAAACGCGTGTGGGCAAGGAGCCGTCCTGACGCGCTGCGTTCCCCGTTGCCAAGCCTCTCAGGCGCGCGAGACGTTCTGCATCACGAAACCGCTTCGAGGGACAGCCGGAAGCCGCCTCATGTCGATGCGCAGGTCCTGCTCCGGCACGTCGTAAGCAATTTCCTCGGTCAGCCCATCGCCGCTTTCATGATCTCTATGGAGATCCATTCGCCCGCGCAGCGGTGCCCAAGATCATGGTCGCCGCCGCCTTGGGGAACAAACGCCCATCCGAGGAATGGTCGCTTCGCTGCCGCGCTGGCCATCAGCGCGCGGCAGCACAAGCTACTCGTCACTGCCCGAATTCGGTCCAGGTGACTCCGCCATCATCGCTGGCGAGGATCTCGCCTTCATGCGACGCGACGAATATCCGCTCTTTGTCCGCCGGATCGACAGCCAGATGGAGTAGGATTCGGTCTCCCCAATCGGCCCCGACTGAAGCGAGGTCCAGTTGCTCCTCGGCTGACCGCATCAGTCCCTTCCCGAGCACGAAGGTATAGAGCGTGCCCTCGGGCGTGACCTCGACAAGGCTGACCGGAGAGCCTTCGACCGCCGCCGCCCACGTGCCCCCCGCATCCTTGCTGACCAGCAGCCCGGATTCGGTGGCGGCGTAGAGCGTTTCCGCGTCCCGAGAGGAGGCCGCGAGGTCGATCAGCCGCTCGGGCAACGGTCCGGCGACGGACCACGTCTTGCCGCCGTCGCGACTGACCTGCAGGCCACCGAATGCACCGTACACGACCATCGGATCAGCCGGGCTCACTGTCCTCTGGTGAAAATCGACAGGACCGCCCTCGCCTGGCGACACCTGTTCCCAATTCGCGCCGCCGTCGGTCGAGGCGATGAAGCCGAGGTTCCCTCCGTCCGCAGGATGGCCGCTGGCGTAGAGCGTGCCCGGATCCGAGGGATGCGGCGTGAAGCCCATGAAGTCCTGCACGACCGAGACGCGCTCCGCCTTGCCGTCCGGGCTGGAACGGAAAAGTCCGTGATGGGTGGCGATCAGGAGGTATTCCGGATTCTGGCGATCCACGGCGAGCCCGTGGATATGGGTCTGCTGCTGGAGCTCCGATACCGGGACAGACTCGGCCCGCGCAACCAGGTCCACTCCGACCGCGGCGGAGAGCGCCAGCCCCGCGAGCACGGCTGTCAATCGGAACCTATTTCGTTTCGTCATTGCTTTCTTCCTTTCGTGCATTCGCATTCGCATTCGGTTTCCGGTCTTCCGTCCCCGCGCCCGCACCCGCACCCGCAGCAGATGATCCGATACGCCTCCCCGGCGGCGCTTCCCTCGATGGCTTCACCACAAAGGCATTCCAGCGCGCAAAGGAGATGCTCGGCGACATCGAGCCTGCCAGCGTCATGCGCATGCCTGAACGCGGCCAGAATGGAACGGTCGAGAGGTTGGCTTGCCTGTCGCATCGCTGTCCCTTTTCTTCATCGCGGGCACTGTGCTCCTTCCAGCAGGTGGAAGGTCAAGGGGCAGTCCCGGCTGTCAGTCACTGTCTGTCCTTCTGGCGCTGGTGGAAGCGGCGGTTCATCTCGTCGTGGCGCTGGCGCACCTGCTCCGGCCATCGCGCCTTGATGAAAGACAGCACGGAAACGATGTCCTCGTCTGTCAAGACGCCTTCGAAGGCGGGCATCCTGGCCTGGTAATCATCGAGCTTGGCCGCTTCCGCTACGCCGAACTTCGTGATGTCGAACAGGAGCTTGTCCGGATGATGCCAGGTGTGTCCCGTCTCGTCGTGCGGCGGGGCCGGCAGATATCCCTGCGCGTCTCGCACCTGCCATTCCGCATGCCCCTCGAGGCTCCTGCCGTGACAGGATGCACAGTGCTCGGCGTAGATTTCGCCTCCTCGCGACACGAGATCGCTGTTTCCAGGATCGAGCAATGCACCCTCCGGGAGTCCTGGCATCCAGGACAGCAGCAGAAACGTCGCCATGCCCGAAGCCGCCGCCGTTCCCGCTGCGGCGATCACGAGATTCCGCCTACCCTGCTGGTCCTTCGCCATCGGTCTTTCCTCGATAGATGCGGTGGTGCGCTGTCACCCAATCCATCATCCTGGGGGCACGAAACCGTTCCTGTCACGAATAGTCCGACCATGATCGTGCCCCATACAGTATTCCGTTCGTACCGCCGAGGATCATTTCTGCCTTCCAACTGAGGAGATAGCGATGGCTAGGAGCTCCAGGCCCTATTCCGCAGCGATTTTCAGGGCTTGGAAGTTTCCAATCGGCGTCTCGGCTACTGTCTGCGTTGGCAACCCCCAGCCCTTCACGATTCCATAGACCGCCGGAATCACAACCAGCGTCAGGAGCGTCGACGAAATCATGCCTCCGATCATCGGCACAGCAATTCGCTGCATGATCTCCGAACCGGCGCCTGTGCTCCACAGTATCGGCAGCAAACCCGCCATGATGGCGACGACCGTCATCATCTTCGGCCGGACGCGCTCCACAGCCCCGTGCATGATCGCCTCATGAAGGTCGGCTTTGCTTATTGAGCGTCCATCGAGCCTGCATCTTTCCTTCACGTCTGCGAGCGCCTGCTCGAGATAGATGAGCATGATGACACCGGTTTCAGCGGCAACGCCCGCCAAAGCGATGAAGCCGACGGCGACTGCAACCGACATGTTGAAGCCTAGCCACCACATCATCCAGATGCCGCCGACCAGTGCGAAGGGTAGCGACAGCATCACGATCAGTGATTCTGTCAGGGCACGGAAGTTCAGGTAGAGCAGCAGGAAAATGAGAGCCAGTGTGAGCGGTACAACGATTTTCAGCCGCGCCTGGGCACGCTCGAGATATTCGAACTGCCCGCTCCAGGCAACCGAATAGCCCGGCGGCAGCTTCACCTCGCTCGCGACAGCTGCTTGGGCCTCGGCGACGTAGCCGCCCAGATCACGGCCGGCGATGTCGACGAAGATGTAGACTGCCAGTTGACCGTTCTCGGTTCGAATCGACGTCGCGCCGCGTGTCAGTTCCACCTTGGCTACTTCGCCGAGCGGGATGAAGCCACCGCCGGGCAGCGCGATCTGCACCTCCCGGGCGATGGCCTGCGGATCGCTGCGCAATGCTCGCGGGTAGCGGATGGACACTCCGTAACGTTCGCGGCCCTCCACCGTCGAGGTGACAACCTCCGCCCCCAGCGCCATTGAAATCACGTCCTGGATATCGGCGATAGAAAGGCCGTAGCGGCCGAGAGCCGTGCGCTCGGGAACGATATCGAGGTAATAGCCGCCGATGACGCGCTCCGCATACGCGCTGGACGTGCCGGGCACCGCCCGCAGCACGGCTTCGATTTGGCGGGCGACAACCTCCATTTCCCCCAGATCTGTCCCGTAGACCTTTACGCCAACCGGTGTTCGGATGCCTGTCGAAAGCATGTCGATGCGGGCTCGGATCGGCATCGTCCAGGCGTTGGAAACACCCGGAAACTGCAGTGCGGCATCCATCTCGTTCTTCAGGCTTTCGACAGTGACGCCAGGCCGCCACTCCGATTTAGGCTTCAGATTGATGATCGTCTCGAACATTTCCATGGGAGCGGGATCGGTCGCGGTTTGCGCCCGGCCCGCCTTGCCGAAGACGGACTCCACCTCCGGGAAGGACTTGATAATCCGGTCCTGCATCTGCATCAGTTCGGCGGCTTTGGTGACCGAGAGCCCGGGCAGCGTCGTCGGCATGTACATCAGCGTGCCTTCATCGAGATTCGGCATGAACTCGCTGCCGAGCTGACGAGCCGGCCAGACGGTGACCGCCAGAGCCACCAGCGCAAGCACGATGGTAAGCGTCTTCGCCCGAAGAACGCCCGCGATAATCGGCCGGTAGACGCCGATCAGCATCCGATTGATCGGGTTGCGATGCTCGGGCACGATCCGCCCCCGCACGAAAATCACCATCAGCGCCGGCACAAGCGTGACCGACAGCAGCGCCGCGGCGGCCATTGCAAATGTCTTGGTGAAGGCGAGTGGTCCGAACAGCCGGCCTTCCTGACTTTCCAGCGTGAAGATTGGCAGGAACGAGACGGTGATGATGAGCAAGCTGAAAAACAGCGCCGGACCGACCTCCGCCGCCGCCTCGATCAGCACCTCGGTGCGTGGTTTCTCGGGCGGGGCGCGCTCCAGATGCTTGTGCGCGTTCTCGATCATGACAATCGCGGCGTCAATCATGGCGCCAATGGCGATCGCTATGCCGCCGAGACTCATGATATTTGCACCGAGGCCCAGGAGCTTCATCGCGGCAAAAGCCATCAGAATGCCGACCGGCAGCATGATGATCGCGACGAGAGCGCTTCGCACATGAAGCAGGAAGACGATGGTGACCAGCGCCACTACGACGCTTTCCTCGATCAAAGTGGTCTTCAGGGTTTGGATCGCAGCCTCGATTAGCTTTGATCGATCATAGACCGGCACAATTTCGGTCCCTTCGGGTAAGCTCCTCTCCACATCCGAGAGAGCCGCTTTCGCATTCTCGATCACCGTCAACGCATTCGAGCCGACACGTTGAAGCACGATGCCGCTCGCGACCTCGCCTTCCCCGTTCAGTTCCGTAATGCCGCGCCGTTCGTCCGGGACGATCTCGATCTTGGCCACGTCGCCGAGCCTGAGCGGTACGCCGCCGACGGTCTTGAGCGCGATGCTCTCGATGTCGGCGACGCTCTTCAGATAACCGCGCCCCCGGACCATGAATTCGAACTCCGAGATTTCGACCGTGCGGCCGCCCGTATCCATGTTGCTTCTGCGGACCGCGTCACCAATCTCTGACAGCGTTATCCCTTGGGCGCGCAGCCGCGCGGGATCGACCACGATCGAATACTGCTTGACGAACCCGCCGACGCTTGCGACCTCCGACACGCCTTCCGCCTTGGAGGCTGCGAAGCGGACAACCCAGTCCTGCAGGGACCTCAATTCGGCAAGCGAGAGCTCCTTGGCGACGACGGCATATTGGTAGACCCAGCCGACGCCCGTCGCATCCGGTCCCAAGGTCGGGGTTACGCCGTCTGGCAGTCGGCTTGCTGCGGCATTCAGATACTCGAGCACGCGGCTTCTCGCCCAGTAAGGGTCGGTGCCATCTTCGAAAATGACGTAAACAAACGAAATACCGAAGAAGGAAAAGCCGCGCACGACCTCCGACTTCGGCACGGTCAGCATCGAAGTCGTGAGCGGATAGGTGACCTGGTCTTCCACCACCTGCGGCGCCTGACCGGGATAATCGGTGAAGACGATCACCTGAACATCCGAAAGATCAGGTATGGCGTCGAGCGGCAAGGTCTTGACCGCATAGGCCCCGGCAGCGGCGGCAAGCGCGGTCGCGAAGAAGACGAGGACGAGATTGCGAGCCGACCAGGCAATGAGCTTCGCAATCATGGCTGCGTCTCCCCGGGTGCGAGCGCGCTGAGCGCCGCCTTCAGGTTGC
Source organism: Borborobacter xinjiangensis (assembly GCF_047739745.1). Taxonomy (NCBI): domain Bacteria; kingdom Pseudomonadati; phylum Pseudomonadota; class Alphaproteobacteria; order Hyphomicrobiales; family Phyllobacteriaceae; genus Borborobacter; species Borborobacter xinjiangensis. Next base: position 61,972 of record NZ_JBLLVA010000009.1, read on the forward strand.
TTTCGGCGTCGATCAGGAAGTTGGCTGAAACGACCACGCGTTCGCCCTCGGCGACGCCTTCCATGATCTCGGTGACGCCCTCGCCCCGCTTGCCGACTTCGACTTCGCGAGGCTCGAAACGGCCCTCGCCCATGTCGACGATCACGACCTGGCGATCGCCGCTGTCGATCACGGCGCTGTCAGGAACGGCGACGACCGCCTCGCTCGAGCCGGCGACGATTTCCACCTCGGCATACATGTTGGCGAGCAGAAGACCATCGGGATTGGCCAGTTCGATTCGAACACGGGTCGTACGGGTCTGCTGATCGATTTGCGGGTAGATCAGATCGACCTTACCTTCGAAAGTCGTCCCCTGAAGACTCCTGACGCGGACAGTCGCCTTGGCCCCAGCCGTAACTGAGCCGAGTTCGTATTCCGGAACGTCGGCGAGAACCCACACCGAAGAGATGTCAGCGATCCGAAACAAGGCTTCTCCAGGGGCCGCCATCATGCCGTTGACTGCGGCGCGCTCAAGCACGACCCCGTTGCGGGGCGAGGTCATGGTCACCGTGATCGGAACCTTTCGGGTCTGTTCGATCTCGGCGATCGCCTCGGCCGGGACACCAAGATTGATCAGGCGTTGCCGGCTGCCCTTCATAGCATCGCCTCCCGCACCGCTCTTCAGGTCCGTCAGAAACTGCGCGCCGGCGGCGGCGATTTCTTTGGCGTAGAGCCGGACAAGCGGCTCTCCTTCGGCGACCTTGTCGCCCGTGGTCACGTCGGAAACCTCCTCCACGAAGGCCTCCGTACGGGTGGAAACGATATTTACCCGGCGCTCGTCGATCTCGATCTGGCCAGGAACGCGAACAGGGCGTGTAATGACAGCCCGCGTCGCGAGCCCGGTCTTGACGCCGGTGCGCTGCAGCTTCCCGGGCGAAACTTTGACCGTTGAGCCGGCCTCCTCCTCGCCTTTGTAGACGGGGATGTAGTCCATTCCCATCGAGTCCTTCTTGGGAACGGGCGACGTATCCGGCAGGCCCATGGGATTGCGATAGTAGAGAATGCGCCGCTCTCCATCGGCGGGGGGAGCGACAGTCTCAAGTGCGGCGGAATCGTCGAAACTGATGTCAGCGCTGGCGCGAACGGGGATGAACTCTCGCCCATCCTCCGCCCTGACTGGTTCGGCTGAATAGCGCGGCTCACCGTCCGGATGGCGGTAGTAGATGATAGGACCGGAGGGCGCCGGACCGGCTGGTTCCGCCGCTGGGTTGCCCTTCGCAAACGCGTAGGGGGCCACTTCCAAAAGAAAGGCTTCAACCATGGGCAGCTCAACGCCTTGCCGGCCGGCCCAATAAGCTCCGGCCCCGACGCCGGTGAACCCGGCCAGAAGGACCACGCCAAGAAAGAAATGCTTCATGGCGCCGCCCTCAGAACGAGCTCGTTCTCGAGCGTGCCTTCCTCACCTTGGACTTTCGCGGCGAGCGATAATCTCCAGCCGCCCTCCATCACCAGGTTTGTCTTGAAGTTGTAAATGCCCGGCTCAGCCGATGGAATGGCCTCGATGGGGGTCGTCATAGCCGCCATTCCATCCGGAGCCATATCCATCCGGGTTGCGAAAATCACGGCATCAGGCACCGGCTTCCCGGACCTTTTGTCGATCAGGCGAACAGCGACAGTTGCGCCGTCGCCTTTTTTGACGTCGGTTTGCACGAGCTGAAACTCGTAATCCTTGATGTCGGCATGGGCAGTGCCCGCCGCCATAAGCAGAGCTACGACAAGCGCTGCTCCAGCAGCGCGTTTGATGGTCGGAATCATTTTTTTCTCCAGGAACCCTAGGTGGATGGGCGCGCAGCCCATGACGTCGACCGCAGCTGATGCCGCGCGTCGTTGTCTGCGCAGTTCGATTGCGCGCAGACAGTCCAGCGATCTTCGCGCTGGCGGACGTCTTAGGGTTTAGGAGGAGGAGACGGTGGTGCGGAAGTTAGGTGGTCTGCGCTGTCGTAACGCGCGGGGAAGAGGAGATCGGACTTCGCTTGGGCCGTCAAAGTTGCCGACGAACGAGCCGTGTTGCCCAGAAAGCAGCTTCCTATGCAGACCTTCATCAGAGGGCAGGCTCTTTCGCAGTCGAAATCGACGGCCTTCCTTTCAGCCGGACACGGCACCTCGTCGGCCGCCGACATTGTGATTTCAGTTGCCATAGGTGCGGCGCTCATGGGAGCGGCGAACGTGCCAAGCACAAGGCTCAGCACCGTCAGCATCAAAACAAACCCGCGAAATGGAAACCGCTTCATGAAAACATGATCTCACATGTCGCTGCGCAGCGAAAGATCAGGCCCGTTCACCTGTTTTCCAACACACGTGAATTGCCAAGGCAGGAAAAACAAACCTCTTGACCCTTCACGAGACTGACGACCGACGACCTGAGGCGCATTACGCTGCTTGCCTGATGAAGCGTGGTCGGCGCAAGTAGGATTGGCTCCTGCGACGTTCCAACGCCGAGGCGGACCGGCTGTTTCGGCACCGGTTGTATACTGAGCAACGAAAAATTGAATTTGCGTTTCCTCCGGCTGCCGAATGCATGCAGCCATTTGCCGGTTTGGATCCCAGTTAAGCAATTTTCGGGGAATAGGCCATGAATGAGTCTGATTCAGGGCTGGTCCTGACGACAATTTCTCACCGTTGTCGGCGGCTCCTGGGAAGCGACGCTCCGAAGACCATTCTCCGTCGACCCATCAGCAACGCAGCAGCAATATCGGTATGTACGCCGGCGCGGCTTCCAGCTGACGCTCACGTTGCGCCTTCCGGGTGGGCTTACCCATGTCAATGCTGCAGCGACCGTGACTGTCAGCCGGTGCATGGAAAAATCAGTGAAGGACCGGATGGCTATGTCATAGAGGGGACTGGCGAAATCGTCGTTACCAGGGCACCCCGCTTGAAAAACTCTCCCGATGGAGCGTTTCACCTGTGCTCGGCCCCGGTCAACGGAATCGCGCGATTTGCCTGTTGGTGCCGCCGCGATCCTTCTAGCCTATGAACTAGCGCCTAGCCGGCCACCCTCGTCAGTCGAGATCATCCCGCAACGGACGAGCCGACGGCTTTAAACGATGTACCGATCCCAGCCGCCGTAATGTTCCTCGCTGCGGGTACCGCGCGGCAGACTGAGGCCGATCACGAGGAGACCGACAACCACGCTGTTCGCAGCCGCGATTCCATTCGCCCCGGCGAGAAGCCATGGCGCGGCGATCAGCCACAGACCGAAGGCGACGTTAATGAAGCGAAGCGGCCGCGCGACCTCGGCCATCGCGATCACCGCGGTTGTCACGATCAACGCCCCAATGAGATGATCGCTGTCGGCCATCGGAGGTTCCGAGCCGAAGACGAGGCGGCTGAACATGAGCCAGACGCCGAGAACCGCGCTGACGACGAGGGTCCAGGGTACGGTGACGCCGCGAGCCGCGTCCGAAACCAATCTGCGCGGTAGAAGATCGAAGCCGGGCCGCTTCTCGTCCTTGCCGCTCCCGGGCAGCGCGTCGCCCATGAAGAAGGAGCGCCAGAAAGGCTGCCCCCGACGGGTGTTCTGGACGAGGAACTGGCCCATAGCGACGAGCTCGTCGAGCGAGAAAGGAATCATTATCAGCATGGCGAGCGCCGCCAGCAGGCACAGCGTGCAGTAGGTGCCAATCATGATCGGCTGGATGATGATGAAGTAGATCGAGACCACGCCAAGCGGCACCACGACGATGCCGAAGAGAAGCACCATCCATGGCATGGTACGCCAGCGGGCCCGGCCGCCCATGACGCCCATGAGCACCTCAAATACATAGGTGGTGGCGCCCAGGCCGCCGTCAGCGACGGGCCAAGCCTTGGACACGTCGGAGGTAATGATGAATTCGGTGCCGTTCCGGACGGCGTCGCCTGCGAAGAACGGTTCCCACACCCCGTCGATATGCCCCAACTGGTATGCCGCCAGCACGCGCGAAATGACGAAGCCGATGGCGCCGAGTGCAATGATCGGAATCCGCTGCAGGTAGGTGGACGGCGAATAGGTCCATCCGGGCGGCATGTCTGAAGAATCCATCATGCCTTCCATGCTCATGCCCGGCATCATCGGCACGAGGATCGCAAAGGCGATCACCAGCGCGCCGACGAAGGTGTCGTTGGCATAGACGGCCGCGCTCGGAGTCCAGAAGACCAGCGGCGCAAAGAGCAGCCATACCCCGACCGCGGTGTTGGCCCATTGCGCCCAGTTGAACCGGGGCGACAGCGAAAGTGCGGAAAAGCCCATGATCAGAAGACCGCTGATCACGTCGCTCCAGGCGGTCAGGTTATTGCGCAGCGACGGCTCCCAGAGGCCCCTTTCCTCCGTCACGCGCATCACGGCGGCGCTGAACGTGTCCTCGCCGAACGTGCCGAACACGAACGGACTGGTCGCCAGCCACAGCCCGAGCAGCATGTTTAGGAAATGCACCCAGAGCATGTCGAAATGCATTCCCCGCATATCCTGCATGTGCTTCTGCATCATGCCGCGATGTTGTTTGGCGTCTTCCTTCTGCTCTTCCTCTGCGATCGCGACCGTTTCCGCTGCTACCTGCGCGGAGTTCAGCTTGTTGGCCTTGTACCAGCCGACAGGATCGGCCTTGAGCGCGGCGATCATCTTCGGCAGCGTCTCGAGGAGCGAATGCTTCGGTTCCCAGCCGAGCAGCTTCCTCGCGCGCGAAATATCGATCTCGTAGTGATCGTCCGAAATGTCGACCATGTAGGGCTTGATGAAGGGATCCTCGTCGAGAATCTCGCCCTGCACCCAAGCGCCGGTCTTGGCCAAAGCCTTCGGAATTTGCCGCGTCTCCCATTCCTCGCCATGGGCGAGACGGCCGATTTCGCGCTGCAGTTCATCAAAGCTCGGCGTCTCCGTCTCTCCGAGCAGGATGGGCACCTCCGGCGGCAATTCCTTCCGGCGCTCGACCACAAGCAGCAGCGCATCCGTGAGATCGTCGAGATGCAGAAACGGCTGCCCCGCATCAAGATCGCCCGGATAGACGTGACTGACGAGCTGGCGCTCATAGATACGGGCGATCTGCCGGGACAGGAATGCCGAGTGGCACATATCGTCATAGACGCCGGCCGGCCGCAGCATCACCGCAGGAATCGAACCCCGCTGCTCCCGGATTAGTTCTTCAGTGCGGACCTTCGAGGCGCGGTAGGGAAGCTTCGGATCAAGTGGCCAGTCCTCGTCGATCGGCACTCCCTTCCGGCCAGGCGCGTGAACGAGCATCGTGCTCGCGAACACGAACTGCTCCACCTCGAAGTCTTGAAGCCCGCGCAGCAGCCTTTCGGTGCCGCTCACCGTTACCTGCTCGTATTTCGGATTCGGTTCGCCGCTCAGGTCGAAATAGGCTGCGAGATGAACCACCGATGCGATCCGGTCGCCGTGTCCGTTGCGCAGCCGATGGAGCGCGGCTTTGACACTCTCGTCCGATGTCAGATCGATGCAGATGCACTCGGCTTCCGCAGGCGGATGTGGTGGCGTCTCGCGATCGAGGCCGACCAGCGTGAAGCGCGTGGCCAGCTTTTTTATGACGGCCGACCCAATGAAGCCGCTGCTTCCTGTAACGACGACAATATCTTTGGACACGTCCATCCCCTGCTCCGAATTCAGTAGGACCTCGGCCTCAGCGCCTGAGGAATTTGATGAGTGCGGCGATAGCCAGCACAAGCACAATCAGGATTAGAAGCCAGACCAAGCCCATTCCAGCCATCATCCAACCCATCCCCTGCATGCCCATACAATCCATCATCATGATCAATACCGTTTTGGTTCAAAATCCACTGCCGCCCAACAATGCTGCGACACCCTCTCAGAAACAGCGCTGCACCATTGGTGCCGGCTCGCACGAGGTTGTTCCCTGTATGCGAAGGGATCCTGGTCAGAACCTATTTCCCAGATGATGGTTCCAGACTTCGCTTCATTGCCGCCTAGGCAAACGGAAAGGACGAGCTTGGAATGCTCGACCGTGACAACTCTAGACAGATCTCACGTCCGGAAACCCGTGGTTGGCGAGCACGACAATGTGTTTAGAAATGACCTTTCATCACTGCAATTCTAGCTAAAGTGGACGCGGCTTTCTCTGCGTGCAAAACCCTGAAGTAGTTGTCGAGAACAATCCGATGCTGATCAGTCGCCCACCCTTCATCCGTCCCTCGGAAATCACGCCATACGACTGTTACGTCTCTCGTCGAGAACTGCTCATGGGAGCCGCTGCCATGGGATTGGCGGCAGGCTTGCCAAGCTGGAGCGCAGAGGCGGCAGCATTTGAAGCGATCCCAAGTCCGCTTTCTACCGCGGATGAGCCGACCCCCTTTGAGGACATCACCAGCTACAACAACTATTACGAATTCGGGGTTGATAAAGGCGATCCGGCTGCGAACGCCCACACCCTCACGACGAAGCCCTGGACGATTTCGGTTGATGGTCTTGTGGCGCGCCCAACCGAATTTCACCTGGAAGATGTTTTGAACTCGGTAACGCTGGAGGAGCGGATTTACCGGCTGCGCTGCGTCGAAGGCTGGTCGATGGTCATCCCTTGGGTGGGCTTCCCGTTGTCCGCGGTCCTCAGTCGCGTTGAGCCGCTCGGAAACGCTAAATTCGTGGCCTTCGAGACCGTGCTCAGGCCCGACGAAATGGCGGGCCAGCGCGGCTTCCTCCAAGCGCTCCAGTGGCCGTATGTCGAGGGCTTGCGGCTGGACGAAGCCATGCACCCCCTGACCATCCTCGCCGTGGGACTTTACGGAGAGACGCTCCCAAATCAAAACGGCGCCCCGATCCGACTGGTCGTCCCCTGGAAGTACGGCTTCAAGAGCATCAAGTCGATCGTGCGGATCAGCTTGGTCGAAAAGCAGCCGGAGACCTCGTGGAATCGTCAGAACCCGGACGAGTACGGCTTCTACTCGAACGTCAATCCTGAAGTCGATCATCCGCGCTGGAGCCAGGCCACCGAGCGGCCGATAGGCCAAGGAGGCCTGTTTGCGAAGCGAAACCCGACGCTGCCGTTCAACGGCTATGCCGAGCAGGTAGCGGACCTCTACGCCGGCATGGACCTGCGCGTGTTCTACTGACTGGAAGTGACGCAAGACTGAGCATGATGAAAGGCATCTCCGCTACCGCGCGTGTCCGGATCGCGCGCGTTGCCATCTACGGGATCGGTTTTGCTCCGGCAGCCTGGACCTTCTATCTTGGAGTGATCGATCAGCTTGGCGCTGATCCGATGAAAACGCTCGAGCAGACTCTCGGTCTCTGGGCGCTACGTTTCCTGATCGTCACGCTCGCCATCACCCCTGTGCGTGATCTCTTCGGGCTCAATCTCTTACGCTACCGGCGCACCGTCGGTCTGCTCTGCTTCTACTATGCTCTCATGCACCTTCTCACCTATGTCGTACTGGACCAGGGGCTCGATTTCGCGGCGATATGGGCGGACATTCTCAAACGGCCATACATCACTGTCGGAATGCTCAGCTTTGTCATTCTGGTGCCCCTGGCGCTGACATCGAGCAACATGATGATCAGGTATTTAGGGGGACCGGCATGGAATCGCCTCCACCGCTGGGTCTATCTCGCTGCGGCCGCTGCTGCGGTCCATTACCTGCTGGTGGTAAAATCCTGGCCCATGGAGCCGCTGGTCTATTTTGCGATCGTCACCACGCTTCTGGCCTATCGGCTGTTCAAGCGCCTGCGCGGCCGCAGGCGGAGCCGACTCGCTTCCGCCTGAGTCCCCTGCTCGGGAGCCGCAGCGCGATTCGGTTCACATTCAGCAGCATCCTGCGCGCGACGATTCTTCAGTGGGTCTTGAAACGTCGCGACCGACCTGCGCCGTATCGTGCTCGGAAGCATTGCGGGCGATATCCGCCTGCGACACCATCCCACAGCACGAGCCGCTCTCGTCCACGACCGGTACCCGTCTGATCTGGTTGTCCTCGAGGGTATTGCAGCAGTCGTCGAGGCTCGTCTCCGGCGTGACGGTCACGGCCGGGCTCGACATCACCTCGGATACGGGAGCGTCGGCGGCCTTGCCTTGAGCCATGCCCCGACAGGCGATGTCTCGATCCGTGACAACGCCAACCGGCCGGCCGCTGTCGTCAACAACGGGAATCTCGCCGCAATCATGGTCGGCCATCAACCGGGCAGCTTCCTTCAGGCTGGCATCAGCCGTACAGCAGGCAGGATTGCTGGTCATGATTTCCTGTACTTGCATGATCGGTCCTTTCGCTACGGGATGATCGTTTCCGCCGGCTACTGGCCGGCATAAGGGGAAACCATCAAAGAAAAACTCGGTTCCCCCTTTTACTGGGCTTGATGCGCTGCAGCGGCGACCCCCACCGGCGCCGCCGGAATGGGCTATCGTCAGGGGTCCTTACGGACCGAACAACGTCATCCAATGCGGATTCTCGCATCGCTCAGGAATGCATAGGGCGGGACATCCAGATTGCGCGGCGCAGGCCCTTTCCGTACCCGTCCGGAAGCATCGTAGATGGACCCGTGGCAAGGACAGAACCACCCGTTATAGGGGCCCCGGGCATCGTCCTCCTCTTGACCGAGGGGGATACAGCCGAGATGCGTACACACTCCAACCATGACCAGCCATTCAGGCTGCTCGACTCGCGCGCTGTCGGGTTGCGGATCAATGAGACCCGGATCGCCGTCGCCCGCCCGAGCCTGCTCGATCATGCTCTCAGTGCGATGGACGATGAAAACCGGCCGGCCGCGCCACTTTACGGTCACACGCTGACCAAGCTCGATGGGTGAAATGTCGATCTCGGTTGCGGCGAGAGCGCCGACATCCGCTGACGGTTGCATACTGTCGATGAACGGCCAGACGGATCCGGCAGCTCCAACAGCCGCGGCCGCGCCAGTGGCAATGTAGAGGAAATCGCGTCTGCTGCCGAGTGCCGGCGTGCTGTCATCAAACTGCTCGTTATTGCTGCTCATCTTGCGACTCCTTTTTCAGCCGCGATCCTCGATAAAATCGGCAGTGCGTCCGAAGCGCCGTAGCCCGGCCTTCATATCAATGCCCCGCGCAGGCGCTGCCAGTTGGGAACAAACTTCGGCACCTTGTCTCGATACCGCAGGTACCGATCTTCAAACCCTCGGATCAGAGCGACCTCCTCGCGTTTAGCCAGACGCACGTATAGCCACACAATGACCGGCGCGAGCGCCAAGGTGGGGATCGTCGGCCAGTGCACCAGCTGGCCGAACACGATCAGGAAAATGCCGAGATATTGAGGATGTCGAACAAGGCCGTAGACGCCGTCCGTCACGAGCTTCTCACGGGAAAAGTAAACCTTGATCCAGCCCTTGATGATGAGGAGCAGCCCGGTAACGACGAAGATAAAGCCCAGAACCATCTCGACCGCCGCGCCGAGACGGCCATAACCTAACAGGGTGGCCCACAGATGTCCGCTGGGGTGAACAAGTGGGATTTCGAGCGGCAAGACGCTGGTAAGCAAATAGATCGTTAGCGGAAATCCGTACATCTCCGCGTAAAGAGCGATGATGAAGGCCTGCACGAGTCCCGCGCCGGCCCAGTCGCGCCAGCTTGAAGGCGCGAGGAAATGATAGACAGCCCATACCCCCAGAGCGCTCAGGAGCACCGCATAGGGCCAGAGGGTGGTCCAGTTGCCGTAGCCGGCATCCATTGCTCGCTTCCTTGCTCTCAGCCTCCAGTTTTGCCTCTGCTGCAATCAGGAGAAGCATAGTTCAGGTATGGCTGTGGTCTTCGCCGCCGCCGCAGCCGTCCGAAAGGTCCCAGAGTTCCGCTATCTGCTCGCCGGTGAAGCCCTCTTCGCGGATCAGCTTTTTCGCCAGCCCGCCATAAACCTGCCAACGCCAGCACTGGCAGCAGCAGGGGCCCCGCTCGTCGGAATTCGCCATCGCATAATCATACGCAGCCTGCTCCGCCTCGTTCAGTTCCACCGCATAATAGGGCATCAGTTTCTGCGCGAGCCCCGCGGGAATGTCGTACGGATCGCTCGGGATCGCGGAGATGTCCTTGTATTTTCTCAGCCCGTTCACCTGCTCGACATAGCGGTGAGCGTCCATCGGGCTGCAGCACGAGCCCTGGATCAGCGCGGTCGCGGGCATATGCGCGATCGAGTCCATGAATTCGCGGGAACAATTGCTGTTGCCGTTTTCGCTCAGATATTCGAAACGACTCATGGGCGCTTCGTCGCCGGCTTCTTCACCAACCGCGCGGTCCTGAAAGAGCAGGCCGCCTCCGAGCGCAAGGGCAATAGCGACAGCTACTCCCAGCAGCTTGATCTTCAATTGGGATCCTCGATACATCTGGAGTCCTCCTCAGCCGATCTTCGTGAGAATGGGGAACTGCTCGAGCAGCCAGAACGAGAAGGTGGACATGGTGCCGTTGATCATCGCGACCCCCATCACGACCATGATCGCGCCGGCGCCGATCTGGAGAATGCGTCCGGTCCGCCGCATTCCCTTGAGCCGCTTCGCCAGCCCCTCGGTGAAGAGGGCGGACAGGAGGAAGGGCACGCCGAGCCCGAGCGAATAGATACTGAGCAGCGCGATGCCGTTGGAGGCGGACGAGGAAAAGGCGCTGACGGTCAGGATCGCGCCAAGAACCGGTCCGATGCAGGGCGTCCAGCCGAAGCCGAACGCGAGGCCCAGAACATAGGCCCCCACCGGACGGCCTCCGGCCAGATTACCGTGGAAGCGGAATTCGCGCTGAAGCCAGGGCAACCGCACAAGCCCGGTCATGAACACGCCGAACACGATGATAATGGCCCCGCCAACGATATTCGTTTCATAGCGATACGCGAGCAGAAGGCGGCTCAAGGCCGTCGCGCTGGCGCCAAGCGCTATGAAAACAGTGGAGAAGCCGAGAACGAACCAGGTGCTGAGCAGAACGGCCGAAAGCCGACTGCCCACCGGTCGTGACGGTCCACCGGCAACCGCGGCATTTCCTGCCACGTAGGAAATGTAGCCGGGAACGAGCGGCAGAACGCACGGCGAGAGAAACGAGATCGCCCCCGCCGCGAGCGCCGTCATGATGCCGATATTAGAGATCTCGAACACCACTTACCCCTCGGGTTGGTCTCTTGCCTCAGCAATGGAGCGTTGCAGCGTGGTTAAGTCGACGAGGCCGCGAATGATTTCATGGCCGACAACGAAAGTCGGCGTGCCCGTGATACGAAGCTCGTTGGCGAGAGCGCGGTTGTTCTCAATGGCCGCCATGATGGCCGGATCCTCCATGTCCTGTTCGAGCCGTTCAACATCCAGACCGACATCTGCGGCGATTGTCATGGTGGAGGTCTCGTCGACCGATCCGGAATAGGCCATCATGGCATCATGAAAAGCCTGGTACTTGTCTTGCTTCCGCGCGGCGAGCGCCGCTCGAGCTGCAAATTCAGAACCGGGGCCCAGTATCGGCCATTCTTTGTAGACGAATTTCAGGCCTGAATCGGCCGCCAGCGCCTGTTCGATCGTGGGCGCAGCTTTGCGGCAGTATGGACAATTGTAATCGAAGAATTCCACAAGCGTAACGTCGCCGTCCGGGTTGCCGGCGACGGGAGAGGCCGGATCATTAAATATCTCCTGGCCGCGTTCGGCAAGGAGCGTTTCCATCTCGTTTGCCTCCGTCGCCTGACGGCGTTCCTCCAGTTGCTGTAGCGCTTCGACCACAACCTCCGGGTTCGCGAGCAGATACTCGCGCGTCTGCGCTTCGAAGTCAGTCGAGACTCCCGAACTTTCCGCGTCGAGAAAGCCGGTCGCGAAGAGCAGGGCCAAGCCGGACAGAACTGCGGCCAAGGTGGAAAGGATAATCGAGGCGGCGAGGCCCGTATTAGCTTTTGACATGACTGCTCCTCCGGAGGGGAACGATCTTTGCTTGTGCAATCGTTGCCGGATGTTCGGACCTCAACTGGCGAGCCCACCAAAAGGCAATGAGCGGCACGACGACCCATTGCGCGACGGGCGAGAGGCCTGTGTCGATCACAGGAATGATGGGCATGAAATCGGAATAGGCCCAGCTCTCCCGCACAACGATGTTCAGCCATTCGCTGAAGATCGTATAGGAAATCCCAAAGATGATCGTGAGCGCTGCAACCGGTACGTAACGGCGGCTGGGCCAGTTCCGGGTGCCGAGCAGCATGAGAGACAGCACCAGCGATGAGAGGGCGATCAGCACATCGCCTCCGGTGCAATGGACGACGGCAAAGACCAGTTCGCCGGTCGTTCCCTCGCGCCAGATAGTGTAGAGCGGAAGGTGAAGAGTCTCCCAGATGAGCATCCCGCTGACAACGACAAGCAGGTAACGCCGCAGGGTGGAAAGCCACGGCGTGATATGCGGCTCCGTCGGATGCTCAATGAGGGAACCGTCACTGGACATTGATGTCGCTCTTGGCTTCCGCGGCCTTGGTTTCCTGCGAGGCCATATACTGCTTGAGCGCCTCTGGCCCCCTGTCGAAGAAGGTGTAGGAGAGCGTGATGGACTTGATGCCTGCAATGTCCGGATCCTCCAGGATCGCCGGATCGACGAAAAAGGTGACCGGGAACTCCTTTTCTTCGCCCGGCTTCAGCAGCTGTTCGGTGAAGCAGAAGCACTGGATCTTATTGAAGTACTGACCGGCCTGAAGCGGCACAACGTTGTAGGTCGCCGTGCCAAGGACCGGCCGGTTCGCCGGATTCCGACCCTTGTAAGCCACGAGACCCGTCTCGCCCAGTGCGAGTTCGACAGGTTTCGGGGCATCAAAGACCCATGGCATGCCGCCAGCGACGTTAGCATCGAACCGAACGGTGATCCGTTCTTCGGACAACGCTGCCGCCGCTTCGGCGACTTGGGTCGTGCCACCGTAACCCGTTACAGCGCAGAACAAGCGATAAAGCGGCACTGCGGCGAAGCTAAGCCCCACCATACCGAGGACGAGGAGAGCGAGAGTCGCTGCGGTCCACCGCTTTCTATGTTCCGCCGCGCCGGGTGCGGCGCGGCGGAGCAGTTGAGTGAACCGCTTTCGTTGGCTGACCTGTTCCAACACCAGCTCCTGTTGCGTTCGATGGAGTCGGCTATTCGGTGGCGTAGACCACCGGCGGCTTTGCGTCCGAAATCTCGTAAATCTTGAACGGCTCTGGCTTCGGCCCAGGCATACCCGGCGCGCCAGAGGGCATTCCCGGCAAAGCGATGCCCCTGATGTCCGGCCGCTCCGTCAGAAGACGGTTGAGCGTGTCGAGCGGCACCAGGCCTTCAACCACATAGTTACCGACGCGCATCGTATGGCAACCCCCCAGTTCCTCCGGAACGCCCGCCATTTTCTTGATGACCGACAGGTCTTCTGTGTTCTCCATTTTCACGTCGAAACCGTTCTCTTCCAAGTGCTCAGCATAAGCGTCGCAGCAACCGCATTGTGGGTTCTTGTAGAGAGTCGCCTCGATCGGTGGCGCGGCATGTGCCGCTGAGGCGGCCAATCCGGACACGGCGGCCAATAGGGTGATGAAATAGCGCATGATGCTTCCTTCCGTCTTGCTCATGTCAGGGGTTATGTTTCGTCGCAGCAGGAAAGGGTTCTTTGAGGCTTTCCTGCAACTGGTATCGCCGCTGTTCTTCGGTCCACAGCGATTTGAGATAGGTGACCACTGCCTCGATCTCCTCCGGCGCAAGAACTTCGCCGAATGGAGGCATCGTGAGGAGATCCGTCTCGTTGAACGGATCGCGCCACCCCTTGGCGATCATCTCGTACAAGTCGGCGTCCGAATGCCGCCAGGTATGCCCCTCCTGGTTGTGGGGCGGCGGGGGGAGGTCACCTTGCTCATTGGGCTCTCGCCAATCGGATGCTCCTTCGGACTTCGCGCCGTGGCAGGACGAGCAGTTCTGGCGGTAGATGGCCTGCCCCTCTTTGACCCGTTTCGGGTCAAGCACCGGCGGGCCGACCTGCGCCGCCAATACCGTCGTCGAAGCGGCGAGACTCATGCAGACCGCGAGCAAAAGCCTAGCCATTCACCAGCTCCCAGCTTCCGCCTCGATCGGTGCTCTTGAACAGCGCTCCGTTAGCGGTCGCGGCAAAAAGGGCGCCTGACGGCGACATCGTAAGCGCCATCGGAGAATCTTCAGGCGACGGCGCCTCCTTCCACTCCTGCCCGCCGTTTTCGCTTCGGAACAGCCCCTCCTCGGTTGAGGCGTAGAGTTCCTTCGGCTGCCCCGGGTCAAAAACAAGACTGTAGACCGGGCTGTTGAGATCGCCTGCGCCACGCCAGAGGCAGAAGCAGTCCATCGAGACCTTGGCGCCCTGCGCCGTGGCGGCGTAAAGCCACCCCGTCTCCATGCTGCCTTCCATATTGGTATGGATAAGCTGGCGGATGGCTTCCGGGCCGCTATCCATGAGCTGCCAGCTCGCGCCTTCGTCCTGCGTTCGGTAGATCCCCTTCGCAGGTATGTAGAGGTAGAGCGTCTCTGGCAGCGTTGAATGTGCGGCAAGTGAGATGACGTCGGTATTTGGCAGCCCCTCGTTCAGGCTCGTCCAGCTTTGGCCGCCGTCCTGGGTGCGGATCACCCCGATCCCCGGTCCAGAAATATATATGGTCTCGCCGTCCCCAGCCGGAGTGGCTACGCCAGTAATCGTCCCCTGCGCTGACGGCGGCAATGGAATGCTCTCCCAGCTTTCCCCGTCATCGCGGCTTCGGTGAAGAGCCCCCTCAACCACCTTCAGGAGCGCCTCGGTTGCGGCATCATAGGTCAGCACGACGCCGGCATCGCGCGACTGCTCCGATGAGTGCGCATTGTGAACTACGGCGAGCATGGGAAGCATCGTCAAAACGGCCAGCCGAGCCAGCCAAGCCGTCCAACTTTCCTTCGTTCTTTTCAGAGTGGTTTTCATGCTTTTCTTCCGTTTCCAGTGCCTAGAGCATCGAGCGCATCCGCGACCACAAGGAGGGCGCCTCGGGCTCCTTGTGCGGGACGTTTGCGTTGGTCAGGCCGTTAATGAAGAGGACAAGGTTCGTCGGTTCGAAACCGAGGCCGTGAAAGTTCGCGACCCACTGCCCCTTCTGATCGATGATGTGGGTGACGACGCTGTGGATTTGGAGGCCGTCGTCCGTCACCGTAAAGCCGTGGCCGAACTCCTCCGCGAGCTTGCGGGTGGTGTCCTCGGGCCGATCTGGACCGCTCGTCAGGAACATCCAGTTCGTCGTCGGGTCGAGGCCGTGTATAGGGCCATAGGGTTTCAAAACCTCTGGCGTGTCCCGCTCCGGGTCAGTGGTGATGGTGATGAACTGCACCCGGTCCTTCATCGGGGTGTCGTTGACCAGCCGTTGAATGTCGCCAATCCGTTCGGCGTGAAGCGGGCACACGTCGGGGCACCCCGCATAAAGAAAGTGCAGCACCACGACTTTCTCTGTGAGGTCCTGGAGGCGGACGGGATTGCCGTCCGCCTCCTGAAGCGCGAAATCCGGTGCGGGTTCGTCCTTCGTCTGAAAGTATTTTTCTTTTTCGAAGAGATCCTCCTGAACGTCTTCAAGCGAGTGGGCGGACGCAACTATGGGCGCTAAAAGCGCCGCGGCGGTTCCGGTCGCTAGCATTCGTCTTCTGCTAATCATGATGTCCTCTTGTCGCTGGACGGACGCGGGCCGGCCTCTTGCCCGGCCCGCGCTTGATCCATGGCTCAGCCGTTGTTCGGCTGCGCACCTTCGCCGGCAGGCGTTTCCTTGTCCGACTGCATGGCCTTCATCATCTCATTGCAGGTCTGCATCATCTCGTTCATCTGGGTCATCATGCCCATCATGTCGCCGCCCTGCATCATGCCTTGCATCTCGTCAGAGTTCATGGAGGGAGACGTAGGCTGCTCGGTCTGGGTCTGCGCGAATGCCACGGGAGCAGCCAGAATACCGGCAGCCACTAACGACATCGCGATCTTTCGGATCATCTTGTTCATCACATATTCTCCTTTGCTTGGTTGCGGACTCCACCGGATGATCCGGCTTCCGCGTCTTCAGCCATGCTCTGGTCTTGGACAGAGCTCGGGCTGAATGGGGTCGGTGCCGCGAGCGCGGGAACACTTGCGCTCTCGCGCGTCAGCACGTTTGAGGTTGTAGCTCCAGTTGTGTCATCGCTCCGCTCCGACTTCGAACAGGATCCTGCCCCGCCGGAGCCCGAGGACGAACAGGCCTTCATGGCGCAAAGGCCGAGGCCGCACATGATGGCGCAGGGCGCGAGCGCGATCAGAAGTGGCGCCAAGCCAGCGACCACCAGCCACGGCCATCCAAACCAAAGGGCGGGGATGCCGAGTGCGATTGCCGCGATTATTACGCCTCGCCTGCCGCGAAGCTGGTAGCGCACGTATCGCCCAATATCCTGACTCAGTGAGGTCTCAGAAACAGAAGTGCTCATCGAGGGGTCCTTTCATGTTTTCAAGTTGTCGGCTGTGTTGAAAAGCAACTGCTACCCGGAAGCGTTACCCGTCACTGTTGCGTGAACTCCGAGTTCGACCTTCGGATTTTGCGGATCGTTGGTGGCGAATTTGACATTCCGAGTTACGGAACCCTCCACCGGCATCAAGGACGGCTGGTAGATGACCGCGACCACTGCCGTCTCCCCTGGTTGAAGAATACCCTTCCAGCTGTTCGCGTCCGGGGAATTGTGCATCGCCATGTTGAACCTGGGACTCTTCCCGTCGGGGAGCGTAATCTCTGCAAACGTGCACATGCAGGAGGTGCCGACCTGGCTGATCTCCACCGGTTCGGTGCCGGTATTGGTCAGTTTGAAGTCGGCACTGCGCACGTCTTCGACCGAGATGGCGCCGAGCTCGGCTTCCTCCCTGTCGATTTTGAGAGTAGCTCCGGCGACAGGCTGGACCGGCTGAATGCCATTGGACGCGGCCGATGCCGTGTCAGCACGCGGCGCAAGCACGTTGAAAGAAGCTATTCCGAGTCCAGCGAGCATCACGGCGACGACGGCAATCGCGCCGATCGAAAATCTGCCCGCCTTGCGCCTACTGAAATTGGTCTTACTAGCCTTGGACATCGTCGTCCTCCACCTTGGTCCAGTTCGCGCCGGCATCGCTGCTGGAAACCAGCGTGCCGTCGGCACCCACCGCGTAAACTTCATTCGGTTTGGCTGCGTTCACGGTGACGACCGCGTCCTCCACCAGATCCGTGGCCTGCGCCCAGGTCTGCCCGCCATCTTTCGACTTGAAGACGCCTTGGCGCAGACCGGCGTAGAGGACCTTCGAATCGGAAGAATCCACCGCCAGGCTGTAGACCCGGCCGTCCGGCAGTCCAGCGTTGGACAGCCGGTCCCAGCCGCAGAAGCAGTCCGGGCTCTTCATCACGCCGGTATCCAGGGCCGCATAGAGCCAAATCCCGCCCATGCCGGTCGGGTTGTTGGCGGAAGCCAGCGCGCGGATTTCCTGCTTCTTCGGTCCGTCGTCGACTCGCTGCCATGAGGCCGCGGCGTCATTACTGCGGTAGAGACCTGTGCCCAGCACCCAGACATAGAGCTTGCTCGGGTCTTTCGCGTCTATGGCAAAGCCTTCGGTCGACATGCCGTCGAGACCTGCGCTGGCGGCCTCCCAGGTTTCTCCCCCATCGGTGCTTTTTACCACGCCGACTCCGTGGCCGGTCGCGTACATCACCTGCGCATCGGACGGGTCGATGGAGATGGAGGTGATGTTTGCCCGCTCCTCGGTCTTCGGAATGCCTTCGACCGCCTTCCAGGTCTTGCCGCCATCGCCGCTGCGATAGATCGGCCGGGCTCCAAGAAAAAGCTCGTTGGTTTTGGGGTTTACGGCGAGCGCGTGCACGTGTCCGCCAAAGCGGCTGGGAGCCAGCTCGCTCGCCGGTTTTTCGTTTTGCGCAACGACTAGGGCCGGGACAGCAGCGGGTTCCGCTAAAGCCAAGCCGCTGCCGGCCGCGACCAGAGCGACCGCCGAGATGAGAGAGTATCGTAGAGATTTTGTCATGGTGTTGGTTCCTTTGTCTTGATTGCTAGCGATTGCTCGCTGTGTTGATGGACTGAAGCTCCCGCCGCAGAAGCGAAATCATGTCCTCACTGTCCCACTCGGCCGGGCCGATCAGACGGCCCTGTTCGAGACCGGCGGCATTCACAAGCAGCGTCGTCGGAATGCCGACCGTGCCCAGCCGGTAGGCGGCGCTTGCCGACTTATCGACGTAGATGCCGAGCGCCTCGAGGCCGAGTTCATGGTAGAAGGCCTCAACCGCAGGCAGTCCCTCACGGTCGATCGAAAGCGGAACGACCTCGAAGTCGGGACCACCTAATTGTGCCTGCAGCCGGTCGAGGGACGGCATTTCCTCGCGGCAGGGGATGCACCAGGTCGCCCAGATGTTGAGCAGCACCGTCTTTCCCCGAAAAGCGTCGAGGCCCATGGCGCGGCCCTCGCCATCCACAAACTGAAGCTCAGGAACTTGCTTCGGCTGTTCATGCATGGTGAAGACACCCGCGCTCGTGGGTGTTTCCACGGCCTGAGACCGCGATGACGGTTGCGTCGCCGCCTCACGAGCGTTGGTCGTTGCGGAGTGATGATAAACGCCGCCTGCGATGAGGCTCGCCACGCCGGCCGCTGCGACAAGAGGGATGACTATCTTCCAGCGCATGACTGTTGCTCCCCTTACTTCCGCAGCTTTTCGATCAACGGGCCGATCTTTTCCCGATAGACTTCAGGAGTGACGGCGCCGACGTGCTTGAAGGCTATCCGGCCTTGAGCATCGATCACGAAGGTCTCCGGCACGCCGTAGACGCCCCAGTCGATCGAGACCCGGCCGTTCAGATCCGCTCCGGTTCGCGTGTAGGGATCGCCCATGCTATCGAGCCACTCCTCCGCGTCCTGAGGGCGATCCTTATAGTTGATGCCATGGATCGGGACGGTCCCTGTCCTCATGAGTTCCATGAAGACAGGGTGTTCTTCGCGGCATGCGACGCACCAGGAGGCGAATACGTTTACGAGCGACACTTCGCTTGAAAGATCAGCACTCGATAGCCCGAGCGCTCGGCCCTGCACCGGCGCCAGGCTGAACTTCGGCACTGGCTTGCCAATCAGGACCGAAGGTATGACGCGCGCGTTACGTCCCAGGCCCCAGCCGAGTACGACGGCGAGACCGGTAAAGACGCCAAGCGGTAGCAGCACGAGCGCGCGCCTGCGTGATGCGGACGGTAGGTCCCTTGCCTGTACCGCCTCACCGGCGGCACGGGTGTATAGTTCCGCGTCAAAACGAGCGGGTTCGGAAAGCATGATATCGCATCCTCATTCGTTCGCCCCAAAATCCATGACAGTTGGACTGTCGGCTGGGTGGTGCGAAAGGAGTCCCGATGCGCTTAACGCGCTTCGGACCGGACGAGACAGGGGCGTGACCGCGCCGCGGTCAGCCCCGTCTCACACGAGGATGTTCAGTCTGGGAGGGAAAGGTTCGGGATGCCCTACGAGGCCTCTGAACCGCTGTTGGAGCGCAACGATATGACCAGCTCTGCCGGCGTCGAGCTGGATGTTCTTTCCCCAGGCCTCCATAGAGGAGCCTGGGCAACTGAGAACACATCCCGACGCGGACATCGCCATGTCGCCGCCACCGCACCCATCACAGGTACCGGGCACCGACTGATCGGCCGTTGCTTCGATGGACTGCTGGGACATGTCGCCAGCCTGAGCCGAAAGCACTGGCGTCCCGAGGCCTAGGGCCAGGAGCAACAGAACAGCAAATAGGCGGCGCAGGTTTTGCATTGCACGTGAATATAGGGGCGCCGGGCGTGGTTGCCAACCCACAACATGGGCAAATTCGTCGCATCCCGTTCGACGGACCGTCTACTCACGGGTGACGAGTGATCCGGCTTTCGCCCGTGCCAGGGTACTCTTTCCCGATTTCTAAAATTTTTCTATGTACTATTGACCTTCCAGTGGGGGGAAGCCCCACTTTGAGAGGGCGACTTTGAATCGGAGGCAACGTTTGCGTGGTAGCACAGCCGCAGGAGCTGAGACGGGCGTGATGCGGTATAGCAGTTCACCCCATGTGTGGGGCGCGTCGAAAAGGCAATCCGCGCCGTGCTGGGCGTCGCCTCCGTCTCCATTAACCTGGCGACGAAGTGAGCAGACGTCGTCTTCGCGGGCGAGCCCGACGCGGTGGCAGTCGTGTGCGCGATGAATAGGGAGGCTGCGATGCACAGTCGAGACAACCGGACTTGCCGAGACAATGCCGAGCCAGGGACCTGGACCCGGCAGAGTGAAAACTGATGGAGAACCAAAAATGAATATAGGAGAAGCTGCCGCCGCCTCTGGAGTGACGGCTAAAACCATCCGCTATTATGAAGGTACAGGCTTCATTCCTTCGGCGGCTAGAACCGCCGCCGGCTACCGCATCTACAGTGAAGCTGACGTCCACACGCTTCGCTTCATTCGTCGGGCACGCGACCTTGGTTTTTCAACCGAGGAAATTCGCCGGCTTCTGGCCTTGTGGCAAGACAGGAGCCGTGCCAGCGCCGAGGTGAAACAGCTAGCCTTGGAGCATATCGAAGCGTTTCGCTTAAAAATCGCCCATCTCCAGGACTTGCGCAGAGCGCTATTGGATCTCGCTGCCAATTGCAACGGCGATCATCGGCCGGATTGTCCCATCCTGAACGATCTGGCGGGGCAGAAGGCGGCCGAATAACCCACATTACGCATCGGACGTGCGAGGCTGTAAAGCGTTCCATGCTGTGCGGGAGGGCGCCTTAACGGCTACAGCGACGCGAGCCCCGCCTTAGGTATTCCTGTAGGCCATCGTCCCGCACGTCGTGAGGCTATTCCGCACGCCTGACCGCAGATCGCTTGCTTTTTGGTGGAATGGCCATGGGCGTAATGCCAGCGCTGCCCATGAGCTCGTCGCAGCAGGTTCCTCCTCAGAGGGTTCGTGCAAAAACCGTTCAAAACTGAAACTTTTGCGATGATCTGCTGGGCCGCACATTTGCGCGTTGTTCCGCCGGCTTTGCAAACTGCGTCAGGTTGCGTGCGGTGTTGGCGAGCGCCAGATGCGAGAACGCTTGGGGAAAATTGCCGAGCTGCCGCTTGGCGCGTGGATCATACTGCTCGGCCAGCAGTCCGACATCATTCCTAAGTAGTAGCAGTCGCTCGAACAGCCGCCGGGCCTCATCATGCCGCCCGAGCAGGATCAGGTTATCGACCAGCCAGAAGCTGCAGGCGAGAAACCCGCCCTCGCCCGCAGGTAGCCCGTCATCGGCGCTCCTCGTGTCGTAACGTAGAACAAGCCCGTCTGGCATCAGGTGACGCTCGATTGCCTCTACTGTGCCCCTGACCCGGGGGTCCGTCGGTGCCAGAAATCCAACGAGCGGAAGTAACAGCAGGCTGGCATCGAGCTGCTTGGACCCGTAGGATTGCACGAATGAACCGAGTTCCGGGTCAAACGCGCTGCGGCAAACCTCATCATGAATACGTCGGCGCACAGCGATCCAGCGTTCCAGGGGTCCCTCGAGCCCAAATTCCTGAATGGTTCTCACGGCGCGGTCCATAGCCACCCATGCCATTACCTTTGAATGGGTGAAGTGTCGGCGGCCGCCTCGCACTTCCCAAATCCCTTCGTCCGGCTCGCTCCAGATCGTTTCGACGTGAGAGACGAGAGCCCGCTGCAAAGCCCAACCAGCATCGCTGGCGTGTATACCGGCTTGCCGGGCCTGATATAGCGCATCGAGAACCTCGCCATAAACGTCGAGCTGAAGCTGTCCGTAGGCGGCATTCCCGATCCGGACGGGAACAGAACCCTCGTAGCCTGCCAGCCAAGGCACCTGCCACTCGCTCAACCGTCGCTCGCCGCCCAGACCGTACATGATCTGAATCTGGTCGGGACTGCCGGCAACGGCACGGAGCAGCCATTCGCGCCAGTCTTGAGCCTCCTCGTCATAGCCGGCATCCATCAGAGATAAGAGCGCGAAGGTGGCGTCGCGCAACCAGCAGAAGCGATAGTCCCAATTCCGCGCTCCGCCCAACTGCTCGGGAAGCGATGTCGTAGGAGCTGCTACCATTCCCCCAGTTGGCCGGTACGTTAGCGCCTTGAGCACGACATGCGAGCGCACCACCGCTTCCGACCATTCGCCGTCATAGGCGCATCGGTTGGCCCACTCTTCCCAGAAGGCCTCCGTCTCGTGAAGTGCCTTTAGCGGGTCGACCGGATCTAGTTGAGGAAGGTGAGATGACGAGTAGGTGAGCACGAAAGACACCGTCTCTCCTGCAGAGACTGTGAACTCGCCTATTGTCTTGTGATTTTCGCCGTGAAGGCTCACCGGCGTTCGCAGGGTAAGCATGTCCGGTCCGGCAACCGCGCGCAAGGCACCGTCCTCTTGCCGGGTAACCCAAGGCACCACAATGCCGTATTCGAACCGGATAATCAGTTCCGTCCGCATAAGAACCTTGCCATGCTTGCCAGTGACTGTGCGGATTAGGTCCGAGGCTGCGCCGCGCAGAGGCATGAAATCTGTCACGGTGACGACGCCATCGGCGGTTTCGAACTCGGTCTCCAGGATCAGCGTCTGGCCACGATACTTGCGGGCCGTTCTCACCGGGGGACCCGCAGGTCCAATCTGCCACCGACCGTGCTCCGGCCCGCCGAGGAGGGCGGCAAAGCAGGCGCCCGAGTCGAAACGCGGCCAGCATAGCCAGTCGATCGAACCGTTGCGGCCGACGAGGGCTGCCGTCTCGCAATCACCAATCAGCGCATAGTCTTCAATCCGCAATGCCATGGACTATCCTGAAAGGGCCGTTATACGCATCATTTCCCTGAAACCGCGTGGAAAGCCGCGCCGCGCCGACGACAGATCGCGGGGCTAGCAACGCCGTCGCTAGCACACAGCGGTGCTGCCAAATCATTCTGCCGCTCTCTCCGACGTCAACCTTAGGGCGACATAAGCACTACACTGCACCCCTGCGGCACTGAAGCTGGAATAAATGGAACTGTTCCGCTGTCAAAATACCATCGCTACGCGCGCTGGGTGGTAAAATTGAATCCCCGATTCGATGCTTGCGTGCCAAGTCTTCTCCAGTGTCTCCGGTTTGGATGGAATCGGGGCGGGCGACTTGGCTTGGCGCTAATTGGCTTGACCAGGGCTCCGAAATCAACTGCGCCTGGTTAACAGAAACACTGCGGAGGCCAAGAAAGAAAAAACCACCGGCGACGAGTACATGTGAAGCATGATCAAGCTATCATGTTTGGTTATCTTGCAGACAAGCGAGAAGGCCATGTAGGTCACCGCATACGCGGCGGCCGCTCTGACTGCGACGCTAATTACCGTTTCCAACATTGTCAAAGCGCCGAGGGATTGAGGCCGGTTCGGGGAACGATAACCGATCCCCAACGAATGGCCGATCAAGATTCCTTTACCGAACGCCAACGCTGTTCCTGTCCGAGAGGTCGAGGCTCGCATTCGGCGAGTGGCCTAAGAAAACCGATGCCCTCACCGATCTCTATAGGAGATTACCTTTAGTTCCGGAGGAACAGCCCTATTTGGAACGCCGTTATCATTGCGGCACGACAAGGAGCGATTGGAGCGGCCCATGGAGGAAGAGGAAGTTCTTGGCGGCCGGAGGGTTCAGAAGCCTTCCGCGGCAGACAGTCTCTGGCAAGTGCCCGAAGTACCCGTAGTGATCCTTTCATTCGCATTCCACTTCATCTGGGAATTTCTCCAGGTACCCACGTTTGAAGGCATGTCTGAGCGTCCCCATTGGCAGGGCATCAAAATATGCACGGCTGCGACAGTTGGAGATGTCGGGTTTGCGCTTGTCGCGTTCTGGGCGACCGCCGCCGCCTCTCGCTCGCGCCGGTGGATTGCTTCGCCGCAGCTGTGGCAGCTAGGAGTTTTTGTTGGCGTCGGCGTCGGGCTCACAATCGGTTTCGAATATTATTACGTCGAGGTGACGGGCCGCTGGTCGTACTCCGAGCTGATGCCGCGTGTACCGCCCCTAGGCACAGGCCTTTCGCCACTCCTGCAGTGGATATTCGTCCCACTGCTCGTCGCAAACCTGACACGACGAATCATCTAGCATGGCTCTCAAACCGACGTGCATGAGGCCGATCGTCAGTTATGCCACCCACATTGGAGGTCAACGGAAGCGCCGGATCGCCGGATACGGTCACAGGGTCTTCAGCCCTGCTCCCTCCGTTCGATGAACACAGTCACGCGGCTTAACTGCCGCGCCGCCCTTACACGGGGCCAGAAATGACGGCTGCGGAACGCCGCTTTCGTCAAATCCAGAAGACAAGTCCAATCGCAGCTAGTGCGCAGATGATCAAAAGGCCCCACATCTGCCATCCTTCCATCCGGCGGAAGGTGAAGGACTCGCGCGAATACCTATCGTCACGTTTCGGTTTGATTGCCATCGGATCAACCTCGCTTCGGGCACATACCTATCTCCTTTTGGAGATCGGTGTAGGCTCAACGCAAGAGACAGGTCAAAGTTTCGGGCGACCTCGGCGACGGCTCCCCTAGCTACGAACTTACACAAAAGTTCCTAGGTGCCATCGTTCCGCGCTACCTCCAGCGCCTTCGGCCGCGCCAACCAGGAAGCCGGCTTTCCCACCGCTTGCGCGGCGTAAGGAAATGGGGCGGCCGCAAGGCCGCCCCTTCGCATTTTCCGTCGATTCAGCTGCCGCTATTCCCGGTTGCCCAGGAACTGCAGCATGAACATGAACAGATTGATGAAGTCGAGATAGAGCCTGAGCGCGCCCATGATGGCCTTGCGGCCGGTGGCGAGCACGTCGTCGCTTTCCCAATACATCTCCTTGATCTTCTGCGTGTCGTAGGCCGTGAGGCCGGCAAAGATCAGCACGCCGATCGCCGAAATGGCGAACTGTAGCGCCGAGGAGGCGAGGAAGATGTTCACCACCATCGCGATGATGAGGCCGATCAGGCCCATGAACAGGAACGAGCCCATGCCGGTCAGGTCGCGCTTGGTCGTATAGCCCCAGAGCGACAGGCCGCCGAAGGACGCCGCGGTGATGAAGAACACGCGCACGATGCTCTCGCCGGTAAAGACGAGGAAGATCGAGGCGAGCGATAGGCCCATCAGGGCAGCGAAGGCCCAGAAAGTCAATTGCGCCGCCGAAACGCTCATCTTCTCGATGCGCGCGCTCAGGAAAAACACGAAGCCGAGCGGGGCAAGCATGATCACCCAGCGCAGCGGGCTTGCGAAGATCAGTTGGCCGAAGCCGGTCAACTGCCCGTTGGAGACAGCCATCTGCGCGGTGGCGAATGCGGCGACGCCGGTGATTGCGAGGCCGAGCGCCATCAGGTTGTAAACCTTGATCATATAGGCGCGCAGGCCCTCGTCGATGCCGGCGTCGGTGCGGGTTCCCGCCGGTGCGACGCGCGCCTGGTAGTTGCGAAGGTCAGCCATTGTTTCCTCTACTTGCTTCTGTCCCGTCCGGTGTCAGGCCCATCATCCCGGAGGGAATGGCCCAGGCGCCGCTGGCGTGACTCCAGCATGCCTTGTGCGAGATATGATGATTATTGGATGAAGGACAAGGCCGGACGGTTTGGTTATCGATCTGGTTGCGCGGTTGAGCTGGCCACCCGAATCGGCTGACAGTTCTGTTCTGGTGGCCGAAGGCGAAATGCTCAAGCGCGACTGAAAGGCACGCCCGGGCTTCCTCTAAACCAGATCGCTGAACGCCGTGAGGACGAGCTGTCCCCGCCTGGTCTCCGGCGCGCGACGTCTTGGCAATGACTCATGCCGGGATCGCGAACTCTTCGCCAGCTCGCAGGCAGGACTTGGGTTCTTTGGGCGCCCACGGTGTTGACCTGGGCGGACCGGAAGGTTCAACGCTGCTAAGCGGTTCGCACGCTCCTGCATTGCGTGGATCCGAATTTTCGCTATCGTCCTCTGAGCCCCGACAGCCATTCGATCGGACCGCACCATGCCCTTTATTGCAACGTCGACCGACGAACCCGTCGGTGAAAAGACGGCGGAGATGTTCACGCGAGCTGTACGTTCATTTGGCTATCTCCCAAACATGGTGAAGGTCTTTGGCGACCGCCCGGAAGTGATGAGCGCATGGAACGCCTTGCTTGAAAGCATAAAGAGCAACATGGATCTCCGGCGGTATGAACTCGTCACGGTCGCCGCGGCGAAACAGCTGCGGAGCTCTTATTGCATGCTTGCGCACGGCTCCATCCTACTCCGCGACCATTTCACAGCAGAAGAGGTTCAAGCCATAGTTGAAGATGCTAACGCGTCCTCACTTGACGCGATCGATCGGGCCGTGATGCAATTCGCGGGCAAGGTTGTGCAGGACGCTACTTCGATCAGCTCGGGTGATATCGAAGGCTTGCGAAGCCATGGCTTGTCGGACCAAGAGATTTTCGACGTTGCGGCTGCTGCCGCTGCCAGGTGTTTCTTCAGCAAGATGCTGGATGCTTTGGGCGCGCAGCCAGACAGCACCTACAATGAAATCGAACCTGGCTTGAGGAAATCGCTGTTGGTTGGGCGTCAAATCGAGAGCGAGGCCGGCGGATCAAGATAGCTGAACAGCTATTCGCCTTCGCGCAAAACTTCCTGCAGTGCTACCTGCTCGTCTGCCGAGAGGCCCTCCGCCTCTTTTCGCTGCCGACCCCGCGCGTTCAGGAAAACGAAGAGCCCGCCCCCAAACAGCAGGATCAGAGGGGTTGACCAGAGAGCCAAGTTCCGCATGTTGAAGCGCGGACGCAGCAGTACGAACTCGCCATAGCGCGAGACCACGAACTCAACAACCTCGGCGTCCATGTCACCCGCGCTCAGACGTTCGCGCACCAGCAGGCGCAGGTCGCGCGCCAGCTCGGCGTCGGAGTCGTCGATCGACTGGTTCTGGCACACCAAGCAGCGCAGGCCGGAGGAGAGATCGCGGGCCCGCGCCTCGAGCGCCGGATCGGCCAGGACCTCATCGGGAAGTACTGCCCCCGCCGGCGGCGGTACAAGCGCAAGAACGAAGAGCGCAAGCAGCGCAGATATCCAGGGCCGTTTGCTCACGAGGATACCCCGGCCGGTTTGGCTTCGGCCGGCAGCTTCCGTTTGCCCGGCGCGCCGACAGAGGGATAGATGCTAAGGACCGCTGCTTCATAAATGGCGGCGCGAGTGGCGTAGCTTCGCATGGGAGACGGAACCTCGTCATCGGAGGGACAGCGACCTGAGCCTCAGCGCGTTCCCAATTACGGATACCGACGACAGGCTCATCGCCGCCGCGGCGATCATCGGCGACAACAGGGTTCCGAGGACCGGGTAGAGAACGCCAGCGGCGACCGGCACGCCGAGCGTGTTGTAGACGAAGGCGAAGAACAGGTTCTGCTTGATGTTCCGGATCGTGGCCTGGGCGAGCGTGCGCGCCCTCACGATCCCGTTGAGATCGCCCTTCACCAGCGTGATGCCTGCGCTCTCGACCGCCACGTCAGCACCCGTTCCCATGGCGATACCAACGTCGGCCGCGGCGAGCGCCGGCGCGTCGTTGACGCCGTCGCCGGCCATGGCGATGCTGGCCCCCCTCGCCCGCAGTTCATCGATGAGCGCCTTCTTGCTCTCGGGCATCATGTCGGCGCGGACTTCGTCGATGCCGAGCTTGGCCGCGACGGCTCTCGCCGTCCGTTCGTTGTCGCCCGTCGCCATGATGATCTTCAGACCGCTCTCGTGCAGGGCGCGGATTGCGTCGGCGGTTGTGGCCTTTATCGGATCCGAAACCGCGACGATTCCTGCGAGCTTGCCGTCGGCCGCAACGAACATAGCGGTCTTGCCCGCGGAACGGAGTTCGTCGGCACGGTCCTTCAGCGCTTCCACGGCAATGCCGAGATCGTCCATCATCGCGCGGTTTCCGAGCGCGACCAGGCGCCCCGAAACTCTGCCCGAAACGCCCTTGCCCGTCACAGCCTCGAAATCGATAGCATCGGAAACGGACGCCCCCCTGTCCCGCGCCCCATCGACGATCGCCTCGGCAAGCGGGTGCTCCGAGCCCTTCTCCAGGCTGGCGGCCAGTCCGAGCAACTCGCCCACGTCGAAGTCCTGCGAAGCGATGACGTCCGTCAGCTTCGGCTTGCCTTCGGTCAGCGTCCCGGTCTTGTCCACGATCAGCGTGTCGACCTTGGCGAATCGCTCCAGCGCCTCGGCGTCCTTGATCAGCACGCCGGCCTGCGCGCCCCGCCCCGTCGCCGTCATGATCGACATCGGCGTCGCGAGTCCGAGCGCGCAGGGACAGGCGATGATCAGTACTGAGACGGCCGAGACGATGGCGAAGACCATGCTGGGCGGGGGTCCGAACAGCGCCCAGACGATGAAGGCGACGACCGCGACCAACACCACGGTCGGCACGAAGTAGAACGAGACCCGATCCGCCAGGCCCTGAATGGGCGCGCGCGAGCGCTGCGCCTTGGCGACCATCTCGACGATCTGGGACAGCATCGTGTCCTTGCCGACCTTGTCGGCGCGCATCACCAGCGAGCCGTTCTTGTTGAGCGTACCCCCGGTCACCGCGTCGCCTTCGGTCTTCTCGACGGGGACTGGCTCGCCGGAGATCATGGATTCGTCTACCGAGGAGCGACCTTCGAGAACGATTCCGTCGACGGGAACGCTATCGCCCGGCCGGACGCGCAGCCTGTCGCCGGATTGCACCTCTTCCAGCGGCACATCCGCTTCCGTGCCGTCGTCGTGAAGCCGCCTTGCCGTTTTCGGGGCGAGGTCGAGCAGCGCCCGGATCGCGGAGCCCGTGCGCTCACGCGCCCGAAGCTCCAGTACCTGCCCGAGGAAGACCAGGGCGACGATCACCGCCGCCACCTCGAAATAGACCGGAACCGCGCCGCCGTGCGTGCGGAACTGATCCGGGAACAGGCCTGGAAAGAGCGTGGCGACGACACTGTAGGCATAAGCCGCGCCGACGCCGATTGAGATCAGCGTCCACATGTTCGGGCTGCGGTTGACGACGGAATCGTAGCCTCGGCGGAAGAACGGAACCGCGGCCCACAGCATCACCGGGGTGGCCAACGCGAGTTCGATCCAGGCCGCGGTCCTCTCTCCGATCCACTCCCGGGGCGACAGGCCGACTACCGGCCCCATCGTCAGGATGAGCAGCGGCACGGAGAGCACGGCGCTCACCCACAGCCGGCGCGTGAAGTCCACGAGCTCGGGATTCGGCCCCTCCTCGCCCGTCGGCACGCCCATTGGCTCCAGCGCCATGCCGCAGATCGGACAGGAGCCGGGTTCATCGCGAATGATCTCCGGATGCATCGGACAGGTGTACTGCGTCCCCGCCGCCATCACCTCGATCGCCGGTCGTGCGCTGACGAAGCTGTCCGGATTGCCCTCAAACTTCCTCTGACAGCCGGGCGAGCAGAAATAGAATCCTTGATCTTCATGCCGGGTGAAATGCCTCGCTGTCGCACGATCCACTTTCATGCCGCAGACGGGATCGGTCGACTGTAGATATGCTTCCGGATCCATCACGAACTTGCCGCGGCAGGACGCACTGCAGAAATAATAGGTGTGGCCGCGGTAAACCGCAGTCGGCTTGCCCGCTTCCGGATCGACGGTCATTCCGCACACTGGGTCACGGGTGACCCCGACCTCGGCGCCGGGCGCCGCGTGGCGGTGATCGATGGGTGATTGGCTGTGACCGCCGTGGTTCTCGTGACCTTGTTTCATGGCCGATGCTCCTGTGACCCGTGACCTGTAGACCTTCCACCTGCTGGAAGATCACGCTCCGTTGTTGCCCTCGAATCGTAGAGCCCGCAGGATGGGCATGATATCCACGCCGACGTTTACACTGGGGGCCGGGCTGAGCCCTCCAGCGTTTCATCAGCCCGTCGGTTCCCTCTCACCGCTGGACCGACCGTACGGACTTGTCAGCCGGCCCAGCATTGCTCCAGTCATGCGCGATCAATCGCATCCACGCACGGCGGTCCCTTGATAGAAGAAGGCGAACAGACGCGGCCCTGGACCGTACGCCGCATTCTGTGACAAAGCGCGAAGATCGCTTTCGGCCAATATCTTTGAGAAGGGCCGGTTGATGTTGCACCCGCCTGCGAAACGGCGCCAGGCGGGATTTAGGCGGTCTTGCCATCGTGAAACATTCTCGTCAGGTGATCGGCCGTGTTCAACGTAAAGGAAGCGGCCGCCGGGTTTCAGGACACGACCGATCTCGCGCAGAACAAGGTCGGGATCCAAAACAGAGCACAGCGTCCAGGTCGAGACAACACAGTCAAAGCTGCTTGGCTCGAAGGGAAGAGCCTCCCCTGCCGCTTGCAGCAGTGTTACGGGAGCGGTCGAATTCACGCTCCCCGCCCGGCGAAGCATCGCTTTCGCTAGGGTCGATGCCAGTTACGGATTCCACGGCGTGCCCATAGTGGCCGAGGTTTGATCCTGAACCGATTCCGATCTCCAAAATGCGTCCGCTCGCCTGCCCAGCGACAGTCTCACGATAGGGCCGCAGCCTATCGGCGCTCATGGCAAGGTGGGTCAGGCACGGGCATACTTTCTTGCGATAGAAGCTCATCCGCAAAATCTCTTCAACTCGCCAATACTCTGGCTTCCGGTGGCACGAACGACAACACCATGGCTGGGGTCAGCGCGTGTTGATCGTCACGGTCGGTTTCTCTCTTCCTGCCCTATGCTGTTTGCTAGTGGATGGCGCCGCGGCTCGCGAGATGCCCGAATTCGGCCCCACAGGATCAGGAGAATGCCGAGCAGCACCATCGGCAACGACAGGATCTGGCCCATGGTCAGCCTGCCGAACAGGAAACCGAGAAAAGCATCGGGCTCTCGGAACAATTCCGCGGCGATGCGGCTCAATCCGTATCCGAGCAGGAAGACGCCGGTGATCATCCCGGGCCGCCTGCGGATTGATGGTTTGTGCGCGAGTACGGCCAGAATTATGAACAGCACCAGTCCTTCGAGGAATGCCTCATAGAGCTGACTGGGATGGCGAGGCAGATCGCCCGCTCCCGGGAAGACGATAGCCCAAGGCGCGTCGCTGACGCGCCCCCACAGCTCGCCATTGATGAAGTTGGCGAGCCTGCCGAAGAAAAGTCCGATTGGGACAACGGGAGCAACAATATCGGTGAGCTTGAGCAGCGGGAGTTCGCGCTTCCAGGCAAAAATTACAATCGCGGCGGTGACGCCCAGAAGTCCTCCATGAAAGGACATGCCACCATGCCACACTGCCAGGATGCTCAAGGGATTCTGCAGGTAGGCTTCCCATTGATAAAATAGCACATAACCCAGCCGCCCCCCGAGAATGATGCCGAAGGTTACCCAGAGCACGAGGCTTTCCACATCGCTGGAAGTGGGTCGTCCGCCATAGAGCCGGGCGAGATAGACAGCATAGCGCCATCCAGCAAGGATTCCGACGAGGTAAGCCAGCCCATACCAGCGGATGGCAAGCGGCCCGAACTCGACCAGGACAGGGTCTATGGCGGGAAAAGTCAACGGGAATAGATCCATGATTGCTCCTGGGGTGATTCTTTTCAAGCTCGGGGGCAGGCATTGCGTGGACTGCGCACTTGGGGCAGCTGAATGGATGCGGCTTAGGCGAAGCGTCGCCACACGATCGATCATTCACGACGATTTTCGACACAGCGTAGTCGGGCAACAGCGGCAAATCGGGCGAACAGGTGTCGATCCTGGAAGAGGCGCGGCAACCGTTATTCGCCCAATTGCCGCTTCAACTTCAAACGATCAGTGAAGCAGGGCATATTTTCCCCCCTCTCCCGACAAGTCGTCCAGGATCGGCCATTGGGGACGATCGTCACCATTGCACCTGGCCGCGAGATGTAGGAGGGACTCCCTCAAGGCCTGAAGTCTGGCAGTCCTATTCTGAAGTTCCTCGATACATTCCAAAGCAATTGCCTTCACTTCAGCGCTGGTGCGGCTCTCGTCCTGCCATAGGGCGAGGAGGCGCCGCACGTCGTCCATGGA
Organism: Borborobacter xinjiangensis; assembly: GCF_047739745.1. Classification (NCBI taxonomy): domain Bacteria; kingdom Pseudomonadati; phylum Pseudomonadota; class Alphaproteobacteria; order Hyphomicrobiales; family Phyllobacteriaceae; genus Borborobacter; species Borborobacter xinjiangensis. The sequence continues at coordinate 93,859 of NZ_JBLLVA010000009.1, forward strand.
AAAGCCGAGTTCGCGGGCGCGGTGGATGAACCGAAGCGTGTTCACCTCCGTTTGGGAGTAGACCCTGTAACCCGCCTCTGATCTGGCCGCAGCAGGGATAAGCTCGATGCTCTCATAGTAGCGGATCATCTTCGCCGACACGTTCCAGGCGGCAGCTGTTTGTCCGATGTTCATTTTTTCATCTCCTTTTTGGTTTTCACTCCGCTGGCGCAAGATGGCCCCGTCCGTCCGGTGCGGCGCTCGCATCCGCCTTCATGGGCGGCTGGAAACCCCGCAGCCGTAGGGCGTTGCTGAGCACGAAGACGCTCGACAGGGCCATTGCTGCTGCCGCTAGCACCGGCGACAGAAGCACGCCGTAGACGGGAAAGAGCGCGCCGGCTGCGACCGGAATCAGGGCTGCGTTGTAGGCGAAGGCCCAGAACAGGTTTTGTTTGATGTTCCGCATCGTCGCCTTCGACAGCGCAATGGCGTTCGGCACACCCCTGAGGTCGCCGGAGATAAGCACCACGTCGGCGCTCTCGATGGCCACGTCGGTGCCCGTGCCGATCGCCAGCCCCACATCGGCTTCCGCGAGCGCCGGCGCATCGTTGATGCCGTCGCCCACGAAGGCCACGCTCCGGCTTCCTTCTCGCAGCCGTTTGATTGCTTCCACCTTGCCATCGGGCAAGACCTCGGCGACCACCTCGTCAATTCCGACACGCCGCGCGATCGCTTCCGCCGTTCGCCGGTTATCACCGGTGATCATCGCAACTTTGAGGCCCAGCGCGTGCAGCGCCGCGATCGCTTCTGGGGTCGTGGGCCTGATCGGATCGGCGACCGCGATGATGGCCGCCAGCCGGCCATCGACTGCCGCATAGAGCGGGCTCTTGCCCTCGTCGGCAAGCCGCGCCGCTTCGTCCGCAAAAAACGACACGTCGAGACCGAGCCTGCGCATCAGCCGGTCTGCGCCGACCGCGACTGTGTGTTCGCCCATGCGGGCCTCGACGCCGAAGCCGGGGATCGCTTCGAAAGCGGAGGGCGCGGTCACCTCAAGGCCCTGCCGCTGCGCGGCTTCCACGATCGCATCCGCAATCGGGTGCTCGGAACGGCTCTCCACCCCAGCGACGAGCGCCAGGATCTGGTCGCGGTCGAAGCCGTCGGCCACGGTCAGGTCCGTGAGTTCCGGCCGTCCCTTGGTCAGCGTGCCTGTCTTGTCGAGCGCGATCACCTGCGCGTCTCTCAGTGTCTGCAGCGCCTCGCCTTTACGGAAGAGCACTCCCATTTCGGCCGCACGGCCTGTTCCCACCATGATCGAGGTCGGGGTCGCCAGTCCCATCGCGCAGGGACAGGCGATGATCAGGACCGCCACCGCGTTCACGAGTGCGAAGGTGAGCGCCGGCGTAGGCCCAAAAGCGAGCCAGACCAGAAAGGTCAGCGCTGCAATGACCATGACTGCGGGCACAAACCAGGCCGTCACCCGATCCACAAGCGCCTGAATGGGGAGCTTCGCCCCCTGCGCACGCTCGACCATCTGAACAATCTGCGCCAGCACTGTGTCTGAGCCGACCTTTGTCGCCTGGAAGGAGAACGCGCCCGTCTTGTTGATCGTCCCGCCGACGACTTCAGCGCCCGCGCCCTTGGCGACCGGCACGGGCTCCCCCGTGATCATCGACTCGTCTACGAAGGACGAGCCATCGGTCACCTCGCCATCGACCGGGATCTTCTCGCCGGGCCTGACCTGAACAATGTCGCCGACCTTTACCTGGTCCAGCGGAAGCTCGACTGCGGCGCCGTTGCGTAAAACGCGCGCCGTTTTGGGTGCCAGGCTGATGAGGCGCTTGATGGCCTCGCCCGTGCGGCCTTTGTTACGAGCTTCCAGATAGCGGCCAAGCAGAATCAAGGTGATGATTACGGCGGAGGCCTCAAAATAAACATTTGCCGTCCCCTCCGGCAGGATGCCCGCCGCGAAGGTCGCCACGACCGAATAGCCCCAGGCAGCGCTCGTGCCGAGCGCGACCAGGGAATTCATGTCGGGCGCGCCGCGCATTAGGGCGGGCACTCCCTTCGTGTAGAAGCGTAGGCCTGGGCCGAACTGGACGATGGTTGCAAGCACGAAGAAGAGGTAGAGCATGTTGCGCTCGCCGAGCGTGCCGTGCATCCATGCCGCCACGCCCGGTACGAAATAAGAGCTCATTTCGAGGGCGAAGATGGGCAGCGACAACGCGGCTGCGAGCAGTACGCTGGAGCGCAGGCGGCGCGTCTCGACCTCCCGTTTTTGCGCCTGGACATCGGCCGTGCTCTCCAGTGCTGTGCGCCGGGCCTCGTAACCCGCCGCGCGCACGGCCGCCTCGATATCCGGCGCCTGCGTGACGCCGGCGATGGAGCGGATCGACGCTTTCTCTGTTGCCAGATTCACATTTGCCGTGAGAACGCCGGGCACGCTCTTCAGCGCCTTTTCGATGCGGCCGACACAGGAAGCGCAACTCATGCCCTCGATCGCGAGTTCGGTCGTGTCAACCCTCGGCTCATAGCCCGCCTGCTCGATCGCGTGCATGACAGCTAGCGGATCGGGTTCACTCGCGAAGGCAACGTCAGCTCGCTCGGTCGCCAGGTTAACGGAGGCGGAGGTCACGCCGGGCACGGCACGGATCGCGTTTTCGACGCGCCCCACGCAGGAGGCGCAACTCATTCCCTCAATTCCGATGCTAACGAGTAAATTCCCGCCCCGGGTCGCCCCGGCGCTGCTGTCTGCGGCGACCGTCGAAATCATATTGAACGCTCCTTGTTTCGTTCCAAGTCGCGCTTAAAGTGGGGCTTCCCACCGCTGGAAGGTCAATAGGGGAAATGAAAAATTTTCGAAGGCTCGCTCCGGCTCATCGTCGTCCGCGCATAAGCGAGCAGTCCGCTTGAGACCGCACGGCCGCTGGGTTGCATCTAGCGGCACGAAGCGACAGCCGCGGAAGATTGAGCGGTGGATCATCGCCTGGCACCTCCTTAACGGCATTACTCCGCGGACAGGTCGGCCGGCCCAAGATAGCTGATATCGATCCGGGTGACGTCTTGAGCCACCTGGGCGCGCACCAATCCCACCCGCGCTGGATTGAGCGCGGCCTGTACCGTCCCGAGCAGGACACCATCGGCCGAGAGTACTCGTGGCTGATCGGACCAACGGTGAAGCTGTACGGGCGTTCCTGGCTGCGGGGGGACGCCAAGCCATGACACGTTCGTCCAGTATCGACGGTCCGCCCAGGTGCGGTTTTCCGGGGGCGTGAAGCTTTGCGTGAATTCCGTCCACATCGCCTTCGTCTCGGCCGTCGGCCAATCGGCCTGTGCGCTCCACGCCGCGACGGCTTCCGAGTTGAGCCATTGCCGGAGCTCCTGACCCGTTTGGAAGGCCGCGCCGGTGTCGGTGACGGCCTTGATAGCCGCGAGCCTTGAGTTGAAACCCGCCTGGATCAAAATGGAGGCAGATCGATTTAACGTTCCGGTCTCGACGGCGGGAACGGCAAGACCGAGCTCATGGTCTTCGAGCGCGAGATCAAAGACGCCAACCGTATCGCCGTTCGCGGCCGCACGGACGCGGATCGCTTCCATGGCCCAGGGAAGACGATAGACCAGGCCTCCCTCGATGAACTGCAGCGTCTCCGACTCCTGACCGGCTGCGATGGCGGCAAGAGGCTGGCCGAGGAGCCAGGCGCGCAGGATGGCGCGCCAATTCGCCGGCATGGGATCAGGGATGAAGGGGTAGAAGGCGAAGACGCGCGCCGCCAACCCCGTAATCGCCGCAATTGCCGCCTCCGCATCGCCCTCGAGGATCCCGCCATTGGCTTGAATGAGCAGGAGGTTCGCATCCGCCGCGATGGCGTCCAGCGCATGCCCCGTCGTCAGTCCGACTCCGGCAAGGAAATAGCCTCGCCGGCGCGCTGCCGTCGATTGGCTCCAGATAAGTCGGCCGCGGGACACGAGGCCGGCCTTCAGAACCTGCTGCACCTGCTCGTTCTGACGCAGCAAGCGTCTGTGCCAGAGCGAGGATTGTAGGATGTCGTCCAGCGCGGCCTCGATGCCCTCGTCAGGAATGTCATTTTCACCGATGAGGCTGAGGATGGCTGTGTCGAGCGTTGCGACATGGCGCTCCCAATCGGCAAGCGCGCGCTCGCGGTCCTCGGGCTTTTCGTTTGCGATCTCGGGAAAGGTCCACGCGGCGGCATTGTTGACGACATATTCGACGAGTTGATCGAGGTCGCCACCGATGCGAGCGCGCATGCGCGACAGCAAAGCTGCGATCAGTTGAACAAGGCCGCTCTCCATATTGCGCGCGCCGAGATCGCTGATCAGAGCTTCCCAATTGCGACGCTTCTTCGCGATCTCGTCAAACATCGGAAAGAGCACGATGCCTTCCACGTCGACATAGGCGCGTCCGGCTCGCCCGATAACGTTCTTGAACTCGGAAATTTCGATCCGTTCGCCGGAGCGGTGGAGGGAATGCATCACCACCGCCGTCGCCGAGAGGTTGAGACCCTGCGCCAGAGTTGGCGACGAGATCGTGACCTTGAGGACGTTATCGCGCAGCAGCCGCTCAACCTCCTTACGATACGCCGTGGGCAGCGCCCCGTGGTGCAACGCTACGCCAAGGCGGAGGCATTTCAGGATGGCGCTATTCGGGCCGAGCCATTCTTCGCCCAGCGCGATCGCGGTGTTGAGCACCGCAGGATCAGCCTCAAGCAAGGAACTCAAGGCGCCGCGCTCGTGGAGATCGACAATCACGTCTGCGAATGGTTCCACACTGCGTCGCTGGGGACAGAAAATAAGGACAGTTTGCCCATCTTCAATCAGCCGCCAGGCCGTAGCCAGGCAGAGCTCGCGCTGGTCGTCGGGGAAGAGCCGGGTTCTGCGACGCTTTGGTGGCACCCAGTTCGGCGGCGCCGTTCCTGTGAGGAACCGCTGAACCCAAGGCCGTTCGTCGCCGATGCGCAGGTTCAACCGCGCGTTTGGGGACGTCCAGACAACCTCGCCGAAACGCAGCCGCGTCGGCCGCCAGTCGTGTTTGATGAGGCCCCCCGGATGATCTCGTCGCAGCCATCCGGCGAAGTCGTCGAGCTGGTCTCCGTCGGGGAGTATGGCCGAGAGGCACACGATCCGGCGGGTGTGGGCGTCGGGTCGGCGGAGCAGGCGCTGGATCTGCACCTCGTAGCGGACCTCGCGCTCATTGAGCCCGATCATGTGGCCTTCGTCGAAGACGAGCAGGCCAACATCATCGAGAAGGGACGGATCGTTGCGTAGCGCGAAGTCGAGCTTTTCCGGCGTTGCGACGACAATGTCGCGTTCCCGGATCGCGTCTTCATCGAAGCCGCTTACCCCGATGCTACCGTAGAGGGCCGAGATCGTCTTACCGAGTGGACCAAAAGTCCTCTGCAGGATTGTTTCCGTCTGCGCCGACAGCGCGCGAAGCGGCGTGATGAAGACCACGCGCCTGCCGCCGGCGAGGCAGCGCAGGATGCACAGCTCGGCGATCCGTGTCTTGCCGGCACTTGTCGGAAGTGAGACCACCAAGTCGTCGGACTGGTCAACCGCGCGGGTCGCCGCCTCGATCTGCGACGGCCACAGATCGACCTCGGCCCTCGGGCGCCGTTGCAATAGGGCGATGAACAGTTCACGGAGGCGAGGCCAGTCGGCCGCCTCGCCGCCGGCGGGCTGAAGTGGCACCTTTTCGTGGAAGGTATTCGACCAGAGATCCGACAAGAGGTGGAGCGCGATGCGATGGGCCCACCACTGCGGCAGCATGTTCATCTCGCTGCAGATGGAAAGGCTCACGCGGAGCCGCTCCAGCGCCTGGTCGAGCAGGGCGCGCTCGCCGCGTTCCAGAGCGAGAAGAAACAGGGACATGGACGCCATGAAGGCGTCAGTAAGCGCCGTGTCGAGGCCTTCGAAGAGGAACTCGTTGCCGCCGTCAACCGGGTCGGCTGCGCCCTCGAGCTCATCGAGGGTGGCCTGGATGGCGGCGGCGATCCCCGCGTCGCTTCCTTCGCCTGAAACCCGATAGTTAAGGACGCCGGCGCGGAGATCGTTGAAGTTCCGCCGCATCAACCGAGTGAGGCTGCGTTCGACAGGCGAGAAATTCTCGTCGGCTTCAACGATCGCAAGCAGAGAATAGGCGCGGGCAGAGAGATGCGCGAGATGATAGCTTGCGGCCGCCATTACAAAATGGAAATCGCGATCGGCCTCCAGGCGGTCGCCTTTGGCGATCGCCGCCTCAAGGGCCGTGGCAGCCTGTTCGAAGGCGATGCGCGCCTGTGCGGCGTCGCCGCCAAGCTCACGAAGACGAAGGCCAAGCCCGAGAAGGGCGTAACCATAGGAGTGCAAGTCGTAGCTGAGTTGCGGCGCAAAGGCTGGCGCGTCCAGCGGAAGCGCGCCGTCCCGCCAGATGATAGCTCGCGCCTGACCGCGTGCGATGAGACGGCCGCGAAAGCCGGCAGTCGCCGCTTCTGTAATGTCAGCCGCGATTGCTTCAGGCGTTGTTGGCATCGGCGATCACTCGATCATAGACCGCGCCGATAAAGGCGGCGTGTCCCTCCACACGCAGGCCTATACCCCACTGGTTGATGGGTCCCGGGTAGGCCTGGAGAGAGGCGGTTAGCAGGGCATCTGGCGCGTTGCCGGAAAACGTGAAAAGCAGATGTTTGACGTTCTGCTGGGGAATGCCGTGCTTGAGCAACGCGTCATCGATCGCGTCGGCTAGCGGTAGATTGTCCAGCTCCAGCAGGCGTGCCGAGATGAAGGACAGCGCGTGAGCGGACGGCAGCCCGCCATCCTTGTCCAAGCCCGCCCGGGCGTCGGTAAGGACCTGAGTGGTAAGCGCCACGCGGCTCTTGGCCTCGGTCTTCAGGAAATGCAAGCGCTCGGTGGCGGCATCCTGCAGGATGCCGATGACGTCCTCACCACGCATTGCCATGTTGCGATGATCCTTCCAGCGCAAGCGTTTGATCGGCGCGCGGTACCCGCCGCTGTGGGCATCGATCCATTCCGTTGCGAATATCTCGCCGAGATCACCGGAGCGGATCGCTTTGGTGGTCGGGAGTTTACCGTCTATCAGCGCTGCCGAGGCCGGCTTCCCAAGACGCGCGAGCGCGCGCGCCACCTGCTCCTCTGATGCATAATGCCCCGGCACGATGGCCGCCGTTGCCTGGATCCCCGTGGCGAAGCTCGCGGCCTGCCCGGTCATCACCTGACGGAAATGGTTCCCGATGGGCTCGTCGACCGAAATGCACCAATCATTGAACTGCGCCACGCTCTACCTCCCGGTCAGTGAAGAAAGAGATCGGGGACGCGAACGAAGGCGGAGCCGGTCTCGGCGGCTCGGCGAACCTTCCGTTCGAGAACCTGGGTAAGCGGAATTTCTCGCTCCAGCATCTCGTAGAGGTCAAGACCATCCATGCAGATGACGCGCTTGCCGCGCCCGAAGGCGACAAGTCCGTCATCGGTGAATCCGCTGTTGCTGACGAAGAGGCCCCGGGTCCAGGCTGCCTTTTGCTCAATCTTGCCATGGAAGGTATGAAGCTCGGCGACGCCGATGGGCTGGCCGTGCCACTTGGCCTCGAGCAAGTAAATGTCGCTTGCAAGCAGAAAGCTGCCGTCGATCTGTTCGCCCCGGAGCCGGAAAGGCTCCTGGGCGACCAGGCCGAACGCGTTGAACAGATCCTTGAGAAAGACCTCGAACGCATAGCCGCGAGCATGTGGAGCGAGCAACGTGACCTGCAAGAGGTTCGATTTGATCTTCGCGATCTTCTGCCGGTCCACTTCGCCGCCAGCAGCGCTGCGTGCTGCTGGTTGTGCAGCGGCACCGCCCGAAATCCGGTCGATCATCCCTTGATAGAGGGCTTGGGCATTGACGACAGGATCCTTGCTGCCAGTACGGGCGAGATATTCCGAGCGGTGCTCCCAGAGCGCTGAGAGCGTGCGGACCGCAGTGGCGTCGTCGCAGTTCTGCAGGAAGAAGCGGAGGCGCTTGCCCTTTGATCCCCCATTTACCGCATATTTCGGATCGTCGATGCTGGCCTTGATCTCCGAGGCGAAAAAGTCCGAGAAGCTGGCGTCGGAGAAGTCCAGCACAAAGCCAGGCCCTCGAACGAAGTCGACGAGGTCATCTACGAGACGCAGTTCGATGGATCGTATAGAGCTAATGAACTTCCCCTCCGCAGCTTATGGCTAAGTGCTAGCTATTGATTGTTTCTTGGAGCTTCTCAATTTTTGCAAGTATGTCATCGAAAGCGGGCGGGCTCTCATCGAACATCATCGGCGCCATGGCCCGATAGTCGGCGCGCAGGTCCTTGATCCGCGCCACGCTTGGCATCAGTCGCATCGTGCCCGGCCGCGCGGTGCCATAGCTGGCCCAGCCCGACCGGAAGAAGGTCGCTTTATGCTTTGCCACCGTTGCCAGAAGGTCGAAATCCTTGGCGGCGGCCTTGCCCTCGTCGGCGTCGAGAAGCATGGCGAGGTCGTAATAGTGCCGCGAGAAATACTGCGGTGTCGCCGTTTCTTTGGGACGATGTGCCTCCGCATGCAACGCGGTGGCCTTTTCCCAAAAGGTCCGTTGCGCCGAGAGAACGGTCACAACGCTGTCAGGGTCTTCGAAGAAGTTGGGATAGTCCTCCGCCGCGTAGGGGCGAATGACCTTCTCCTCGGTGGGCCATGGATCCCCGCGCGCGCCGAGTTCGAGCTTCACTCGTGGAGTGATGTAGGCCATGCCTTCATATTCGGAGGTGGGCAACACGGTCGGATAGTGGAAGTTCACCGTCTGTGCGTCGTTGGCGTCGATCTCCAGCGACCACTCGCCTTTGGTCGGTTCGCCGAGTTGCTGGACGATCGTGGCGCGGAGAGCTGGAAGTAACTTCTCGGCAATATGCTGCTCGACATCGCTCACCAGCGCCCCGATGAGTTTATCGGCTTTTTTCTTGCTGATGCCCTCCTTCTCGGGATCGCGATCACCTGTGTAGCCGAGGTCCGCTCGATCGAAAGACAGGTCGATATCTTCGGAAAAGCGGCGGATGGCGCCGAAGGCCTTGGAAAGGGACGTGCCGCCCTTGAAGACGAGGGTGGCAGCGTCCTTCTCCCGCAGGCCGAAAAGCCGCTTCAAGGTCCAGCAGACCCAGAAGTCCTTTTCAATGATCGTATTGGCGACCCCTCGGCCAGCGCCGGTCTCGCCAAAGAGAGCTGCCCTATCGTCGGCGGGAAGAAGAGCGACCTTATCCATCGATCCCACCCGACGTAGTGTTGGCGATCGAAACGAGCGTCGGCCGCATCCATGCGGGGGCTTGGACCACAGTGGATGCGAGCGTCTTCTTGTCGCTGGCCGACAGGCGACGCCCCGCGATCTGCGCAACGTCGGCGGCACGTACGGCTCCCAAGTGGCGAAGGGCCTGTACGACCGTGCCAACGGCGCTGCCCGGAGCAATCAGATGCTTGGGCGAGGCGTGACGCAGATCGACCACGCGCTTGCCCAATACGACACGGCGGGACGGGCCATCGGTTAGATAGGTACTCTTTGCCGGAACCTGAGCGGAGAGACCAAGCGCATTCGCCGCGCGCGCACCGGCGATCTGTACCTGGGATCCAGTCTCCCGCGCTAATGCTTGTGCGACATCGTCAGGTGTAGGCGCAAGGGGACCAAGTTGCGGATGAACCTTCGGGAAGTCGTACAAGCCCCGCGCCAGGCGCCGAAGCTTCCCGCTCTTAGCCAGTCGTGAGAGAGCCTGGTCGACTGCCGCGCGTCCGCCCACGTCCAGGAAATCACTGGGCGTGAAGACGCCGCCACGCCCGCCAGCGCGGGCGCGCCTCATGATCTGGTGTGGGACCGATGTGGTAACGGTTTTCATATGTCAGAAAATAGCACATCTTTTTCTGACACTCAAGGGCTGCGTCTAGCGCCAAGTATAGGGGACTGGTCGGAATACGACCCGGCAGTAGGATGGTCTATTTCGACGGTTAGAGAATTCCCCAAGCCCGATATCGGCCTCTTCCCGTCATTTCGCGCAGACCTAGCTCGCCGATCAGGTTAAGCGCCCCTCTTGGGGTCACCCCCGCTGCCTTTGCCACCATTGCCGCCGATATGATTGGCCGGGACAGCACAAGGGAGACGGTGACGGGCAAATTGCTTGATGAGCGTCGGCCGCGGAGCCGACGCTCCATCAACTCCCGCGCCTGTGAGAGACGGGCAATCTCCTTCATGCCCGCGTCAGCCATGCCCGACATCGCCTCGAGGAAGGCCAACAGCCGCATCGTCCGAGCCCCTGCTCGACGCCGCTCCCGCGGGATCGACTTCAGCCCAACATTAAACGTCGGCAGGTGAGACACCACCTTGCCGCGCGATCGCAGATAGGCGCTCACAAGCTGTCCGCCGAGCCAGTGTTGCCGCTGCATCGGATCGAGGGTTTCCCAGGCATCAAAGAGCAGTGCAGCAGCCAATCCCGGTGGGAAAGCTTCCACGGCCTTCAGGACATTTCGCCAAAGCGATAGTCGTTCAGTTTCGCCCCACTCTGAGTCTCGGATCACAAGGTCGCCCACGGCCAGAACCGGACGTTCCGGTACGGCAACGGTGCTGCCCGTGACGAACTTTTCCATCAGCCGTTGCGACCGCTCGAGGACGGCATCGATATGCGCAAACTCAACGGCTAAGGGATTGGACTCCGTCTCGCCCAGTTCCTCAGCCTCCTCCCCTCCCCGCTCGACGACGGCATGACTGACCGCCTCGACCATCGCTGACGTCGCGCCTGTCAGAGCGGCCATGCCAGCTTCGCCGATCGACCAAGCTGCGTCGGCGGCCGCGATCCGGGCCGCGATCGCAGGATGGCATGCGCAATGGTCAGCTCGTGGGTCGGAGTTCGAATATCCATGTGGGCGTCGTGCAGAACGAGGTCCTCGACATGGACAAGTTCTCCGGCCACCCACATGCTGGCCGCAGCATCGAAGAAATGCCCTCGCTCGATGTAGCCCTGTCCGGCTGGGTTCCGGCGCACCGCCTCATCGAGGCGCGCCAATTGATCCTCTGTGTCGCTTTCACTTCCCGATTTCAATCGTGAGAACGTCATGTGTTGTTTAGGATTGGTCGCTACGAAGACCACGATTTTTCGCTAATGATTTCACTGACCACTCGCTTTGCCGAACCGATTGCACAGCCTGAAACCGGCGCCTGCTGCGTCACATTCCGAAGAAGCATGGGCGACGGCGCGCTACGTTGCGCGCGAACTCGACAGGATTCTGGACGGCTCGGGTTCCCGGCGGACGGCAATCGCACGCGCGGCCGCCGAGCTGCGCCTTTCGACGCGACAGGTCTACAATCTGCTGGCACGGTACCGTGTCGATCGCACGGTGACGTCGCTCTTGCCCGGCGGAGACAGGACCCGGAAGAAGCGGCTCCCGCAGGACATTGAGGGGATCATCGCGACGACACTGCGAGAGCAGTGGTTGGTGCTGGAGGCTCCACCCCTTGCTCCGGTCGTGGCCGAGATCCGCGCCCGCTGCGAGGAGGCGGGCCTCACTCCTCCGTCCTATCTAACTGTCGCTCGTCGGATACCCGCCCTGTTTAGCGCAGAGGAAATCGCAAAGAAGCGATCCGCGAACCCGAAACATCTCCATCGGCTCAGGGCCAGGCCCGGGTACATCCACGCGGCGTACCCGCTGGATGTCTGCCAGATCGATCACACGCCGACCGACATCAATTTCGTAGAGGTTGTCGAAGGCGGCGGAACGTTCGTCGGCCGGGCCTATCTGACGATCGTCACCGACGTGGCGACGCGCTGCATACTGGGATTCTGCCTCACGCTCGAAAAGCCGTCGGCGCTGTCGGTCGCCTTGTGCCTGGCGCAGGCAATGTGCCCGAAGGACGAATGGCTGGTTGCGCGCGGCATCGAGCATGGGTGGCCCATGTTCGGTCGACCGCGAGTGCTGGTCACCGACTCCGCCAAGGAGTTCAAAGAGAATGCCTTTCAGCGCGGGTGCGAGGACTACGGCGTTCGTATCCGCTACCGGGATCGCGGCCGCGTGCATCAGGGTGGCGTGGTGGAAAGGCTGCTCGGAAAGCTCAACGGCGTTCTTGCAACGCAGCCTGGCTCGACGGGCCGATCCGTGGCGGACCGCGACCAATATCCCGCGGAGCGCCTGGCGCGTCTCAGCTTCGCCGATCTCGAGCGATGCGTCGCGCTCGCGGTGATCGACCACAACCTGCAGCAAAATGCCAGAACCCTGAGGGTACCGGCATCAGAATGGGATCGGCAGGCACATGAACTTGCACGCTTCGACGATGATCCCATGCGGGTCCTGCTGGCATTCATGCCCGGAACGGGACGACGCATCTCGCCGCAGGGCGTTAGTATGTTCGCACTCGATTATTATTCACCCTGGTTGAGCGAGTTGGTTCCGCAGCGGGATCGGCTAGGAAAGCTCGAGCTTCGATACGATCCACGCGATATCAGCCACGTCTATGCCCGCGACCCCGAGACCCGGGAGTTTCGATCGGTGGAGCGGCGCGACGGCATGCTTGCGCCGATGACGTTGTGGGAGCACGAGGCTGATCGGCTGTCGCGACGCACCGCGAATGCACGAACGGACGTGGAGAAGGTGATGCTGCGCCGCCAAATAGCTGAGATCGCAGGCGGACCGAAGCCGTCCAAGGCAGATCTGCGCAATGCCGTGCGCAAATCTCACGCGGCAGACGCGCCCAAGCCCTACGACGCGATGCGGCCGGCAACGCCGGTGCCTGCCGACCATCCCGTTCGCCCAAAGCGCCGCCTGCCGGTAGAGGATTGGTGACGTGGCGGACCATCTGCTTGATCACGTTCGCCCGTACCTTGACCGCAGCACGGAAGAGCGGATCGCCTACATCCAGGTGCCTCGGTGGATCGGACATCAGGTGGCGCTCATAGCGCACGAACGTCTTGCCGAGCTTCTGTCGCGGCCGCCATCGCTGCGGACCCGAGGACTGATGCTCGTCGGACCATACGCCAACGGCAAGACCATGATCGCCGAACGCTTCGCCGTCGGACATTTGAGAACAGCCGAACAGCAGCGGGTGTGGGTGGTGCAGACGCGCGAGGGCGCGGGCCTTGCACATTTCTACGGCAGTATCCTGCAGGCGTTGCGAGCACCGACGGGCAGCAGCCGGGATGTGGGTCGCAAAGCCGAGCAGGTCGATCATCTGCTCGAGAGGCTGAAGCCCAGGATTCTGATTTTCGATGAGTTTCACAATGCTCTCCGCGGCCGTGCACGCGACGTTGAGGCCGTGCTTGCCTTCCTACGGAGGATCGGCCGCCAGTTCGACATCTCGCCGGTTCTGATCGGCGAGGTCGCCGTCTATGACTTCGTGAATCAGACCGCTGAAATGGCGACCCGGTTTGATCTTCACGCCGTGCCGCGTTGGCAATATGGCGAGGAGTTTCTTGCGCTGCTTGACAGCCTTGAGAGCGCCTTGCCGCTCGCCCGCGCCTCCGATCTGTCGGATGAAACGCTAGCGCGAAGGATCTTCCAGCTCTCCGAAGGACTGATCGGTGAGGTCGTGGCGATCGTTACTGCGGCGGCCACGACCGCTGTGAGATCAGGCGAGGATCGGATCACGAAATCGAACATCGAGGCGCTGAGCTACGTCCCGGTCTCGAAGCGCCGCCGGGCGCCGGTTCGCGATGACCTGCTTTGAGGGTTGATACCGCACGGGCCGACTTCGCGATCGAAATCCGCGAGCGATATGGTGATGTCGCACGGGACTGTTGGCCGGTCTCCGTCGACCCGCTCGCGGACGAACTCCTGTCGAGCTGGCTACACCGTCTTGCGCTCGCGAACGGCATCGCGCCGCGGTCGTTCGCGGGTGTCTTCGGGCTCGACGAGAGGATGTGGTCGCCGCGCCTAGATCTTCAGCTACCGCGTCACGTCGCAGGGGTGCTTGCCGATGAGACAAGCGTTCCGCAGGGGGCGATCTCGGCAATGATGATTAGCGGCTGTTCGATGGCCACGCTCCTGCTGCCGCTGCGCGACAGCGCACACAGGAACCGTTCGACCTGGATGCAGTATTGCCCCCAATGCCTTGCAACGGACGAGGCGCCGTATTTTCGGCGGCAGTGGAGGCTGGCATCGCGCGTGTCATGCTTTGTGCATGGCTGCGGGCTTCGGGATCGATGCCCGGCCTGCCGCGCCGGCGTCGCGGCCTTCGACCACGGCGAACTCCTTCCGCAGCATATTTGCGCACGATGCGGGTTCGACCTGCGCGCTGCTCCGAAGGCCAAGGTCAATGCGGCCGCACGTCAGCTGGAACGCGCGATCGCAGACATATGCAGGGTGGAGGCGGTCAAGAGCTCGACGAAAACGAGTGACGCCGTCACGCGCGTGCAGCGCATGCCGATAGCCGCCGAGGTCCGGTCGGGGAGAACACTCACGAACCTGTCGACCGCCGCGCGCATTCGCTGCTTCGAAGCGCTCGCAGCAAAAACTCCTGACTGGCTTGTGAACGACATGGACGCCGCCGGGGCATACCGTCGCTGGATGATCGTGGCCGCGGGCGGCCATGAGCCCATGATCGCGCGCTTTGCGGATTTCCTGGACGCGCACCAACGTTCGCCACGACGGAAGCGCTCCCCACCTGTCGCCGGCCGATCCGCGCTGTTCGCCGCCTATTTCCAGATCATGCGACCTGGCGACGGCCATAGAGGGAGGCCGCCGGCTCCCACATTGACGATCGACAGCACAAAGAATGCAGGGAGCGACAGCAATACAATAGTCTCTTGTTCATAGTCTCCCTGAAATCAGACAACCATCGCGCCAGTCAGCACTCCCGTTGGGGGTGCTACCGCCGATCCGGTCCTGGAGCTCGGCGAGCTGATGCGCAATGACATTGTTCATTATCACGGCTTTCGCGGGGCCATGCTGGCGCGGCTCAAACCGGAAGCGTCGGGAACCAACATCCCGGCCGGCTGCTGATCGGCAGCTCCACTCTTATTGAAACAGTCGCATTCTCATGCCTGGCTGCCAAGTGACGGAAACGTCCGAAACGCTCCGTCAGGCGATTTGACGTTGTGCCGGGACGTCGTCGATCATGTGCAAACGTGCGGTTGGGGACACCTTGCGAACGATGTCGCACAAATGGAGATGGTGTGTGAGGTAGATCACCTGTCCGGCTTGCGCCATGTCCGCGAACAGGCGGAACGCCTCCTCCGCCCGAAAATCGTCGAAGGTCTCCATGATGTCGTCGGCGACGAACGGCACGGCGCTGCGTGCCCGCACGAACTCGTAGTATCCCGCGACACGCAGCGCCAGATAGAGTTGGAATCGGGTGCCTTTCGACAGCTCCGCGGCAGCCTTCGAACCCCCAGTCGCAGAAAGCGCGATGAGCGTCTCGCCGTCCTTTCCGGGCTGGGCGGCCAGACCCGTATAGGCGCCGCGGCTGATGGTGCAGAACGCCGCCGAGGCCCGCGCCATCATGGAGCTGCGATGGCGCTCGCGATAGGTGGCGAGTGCCTGCTCCGTTGCAGCGATACCTGCGCGTAGCTGCAGACAGCGCACCGCTCCATCCTCGATTTCGAGCAATGTCGTACGTCGGCGCTCATCGATGCCGGCAACCCGGGCGTCACCCCCGATCGCCTCCACCTGGTCGATAGCGGCCGAGCGCGTCGCAAAGAGCTCGTGACAACGCTTGTCCTGGTCCTCGAACCGGGCTCTGAGCTCGATCAGCTCCGCTTCCAGCGCCGGCCGATCCGCCGCATCGAGGGCAGCTTCGGCGCTCTGGAGATCAGGCGCGCGCACCGCGTCGAGGATCTCACGGCCGGCATCCTCGGCCTGTACACTGAACTCGGCCCGCCGCGCGATGTCAGAAAGCTTATCCGACACCTCAGCCAGAGACACGACCTCGAAGAACGCGGTCATCCGGTGCTTCTGCTCGTCGTGGATCGCCGACGTATCGGCAAGCGCGCGCTGCCGCCCCCTCGCCTGTTCCAGTCGTTCGAGCAGCTTCGCGCGCCTGTCGCGCTCGGTACCGGCTTCCCTGACCTTCTCGGCGATGCGCTGCGCCAATTCGATAACCGGCCCGGTTCCGACCGGGATCCCCAACCCGCCCGCGAGGCTCGCCACCTCGTCGCGAAACGCGGCCTGGTCTTTCTCCATCTTCTCGATGCGGTCGACGAGGCCTGCCCGCTTCTCGATCGCCGGCGCGAGGTCGACAATCGCCACGAGGATCTCGCGAACGACGCCGATGGTCGGCACCTCGGCGGTATCGGCGAGCCAGCAGCCGCGGCAAGTCGTGGACCATGCCTCGGTCCAGGCCCCCTCGCCCGCTCCTGCCTTCTCGGCCGCACGCTCCCGCAACGCGACGTCGCGCCGGCGCTCGTCCAGCTCGGCACGCAGGCGGCGCAGCTCGGCCTCGCGGTCGACTGCTGCCTGGGCATAGGCGAGCAGCGCATCAAAGCCCGCATCGGGCTCCCGGGGCAGGCCAGCCCGGCCGAGCGCAGCGCGCAGCCGCTCCGTCGCCGCAGCGGCATCCAGCTGCGCGGCGCGAAGATCCTGGTCGGCGGTCCGGACCGCCTCGCGCGCGTCGAGGGCGTTTTCCCGGCGGGCAAGCCAGTCCTCGATCGCCGGCAGGGATGGTGCAGAAGCGAGCGAAGGCGCGATTGCGTGAACTGCCTCGGCCACCTCGGCATCGAGACCATCCAGGGCAGCAGCCGCACGGTCCCTGAGCTCGACGGCCCGGTCTAGATCGGCTCGCGCGACGGCGAGCGCCTGCCCGTTCTGGTGCAGCTTCGCTAGCTCGGACATGTGCGAGAACCGCCCGGCGCCGATGATGTCGTCATGGCGCAGCACGGCCTCGAAGGCATCGGCCGACGCGGCATCGAGATCGCGCCGATGCGCGGCCCAGGCCTGCTCGCGGTGGGCCCGGATCTCGGCGGCCTCCTGATCCGTCACGACGCCCGTCGTGGACGAAAGGCTAGCGCGCTCTGCCTCCAGGTGGCGGACCAGTGTCGTCAGCCGTTCGGTCTCGCTCTGATGCCGGGCCAGCATGGCCTCAGCCTCGCCCCGCGCCGCCTTCCAGCGCCGCATGCTGTCGGGGCCGGGGCACGGCAGGACGACGAGATCATCCGCCGTGCCTTGCCAGGGGCGCAGCGCCTTCAGGCGGTCGGCGAGCGCCTCGACAGCGGCGGCGCGGGCCCGATCGGCCAGGCGATGCCGCACATGGTGATCGGCGGAACGCGTCTGCTCGACGGTTATCACCAGCGCCGCCATCGACCGCTCACGCTCTTGCGAAGCCTGCGGATCCACGCCGGGCTCCGGCAGCCGGGCCGCGGTTTCGTCGAGCCGACGGCGCGCCTCGATGAGTTCCGCGGCAGCGGTATGTATCGCGGCGTCGATGCCGGAGCGAGCTTCGATCAGTTCGCGCAGACGGCCGGCCGTCGCCGCCGTCAGGATGAGGCGGCGGGGCTCGACCTCCCCTTCCCGCTCGATCCGCTGGAGGATTGCCGAGATAGCGAGGTCCGCCTGCCGAAGTTGCAAACGCCTCTCGGGAATGTCCCGCTCCGCCGTCACATGGCGCGCTCGGAGTTCGCCAAGCCGCTCCACCGCTTCGCAAAGCCGCAGGGCGGCCTCGTCCACGACGATCGCTTCGACTTCATCCGCGAGTCGACGGACGTCTTCGGCGATCGACTGGGTCTGGACGCCGAGTTCGATCTCCTGTTTCTGAAGCCTCGACAGCTCGCTCGCCCAGCCGGGCGGGGCCTCGGGGACGTCCGCAAGGGGAGCAAGGCGCTCGCGTATGCCGCGCAGCGCCGCAAGTCGCGGCAGCGCTGCGAGATGGCGCTGGATCTCGTCCATGCGCGACTGGGTGCGGGTGCGCTCGGTAACCGCCTCATCATAGTGCGCCCTGGCCCGGTCCCGAGTCTCGACGAGCCGCGCATGGTCCGACGCCAGGGTGTCGAAGCGCTCCCGCTCCGCCTTCAGTTCCGTGAGCCGCGCCTTGAGGTCCGCAAGCGCGCCGCTGCGCGCGCGATACCGGTAGAATCCGTCCGCTTCTCCCCTCAGGTCGAGGAGCTTGTGGCTGAGATGCGCGAGACCGGCGCTGGCGGAGAACAGCAATTGCCCGAGATCGCCCTTGCTCGCCAGGATGCTTTCGCCACCCTTTTCGAGCGTCTCATCGTCGAGCGAGAACATAGTGCGATAGGCGTCGCGCTCGATGCCGCCGAGCTCGCCGCGGATGGCGCTTTCGGCGATCGGCCGGTCCTCGGCGTCAAGCAGACTGTTCTGCGGCCGCTTGATGCGCGCGAACTCCCTCGTTTCGGTGCCGAACTCCAGCGCTCCGCCGATCCGCATGGCGGAATAGGGATGGAGGAAATCGAACGGGCTCTGCGCGCCGATCCCGAACAGCAGGTCGAGAAATGCCGCGAACGCCGTCGATTTGCCCGCCTCGTTCGGCCCGTAGATGACGTGCAGGTCCGGTTGTCCTTCGACCCGCTCGCCGAAATCGATGCTGCGGTCGGTGAACTTCCCGTACCGGGTGAGGTCGAGGCGGCGCAGGCGCATGTCAGGCACCCTCCCCGGCGGCCTCGAAACGCGCCATCACATCCTCCGCGCCGTCGCGCGCCAGGCGCGTGAGTGCATCCCTGAAGGACGCCTCGTCGGAGCCGAAGGCATCACGGCATTCCTGCGGGAGCTGCGCCCTAAGCTCCTCGGCCATGCCGAGGAGCTCGGCCTGGAAGGCGTCGGAGCCGAGGATGTCGTCCCCGATAAGGCGATGGAGTTCGGACAGCGGATCCCCCGACGACTCCACCCTCTGCCCTGGCAGATGGCAGGCGATCTCCAGCTTCTCGACCCAGCTGGCCCCGATGACCGAAGCTCGCTGATCGGCTTCGGTCTTCAACAGATCCGCGTCACGCCGAAGGCGCCACGCCAAAGGCGTCGCCCCGGTCACCTGCAGGCGGGCAACGAGATGCTCGGAGCGGACTGCGTCCCGCTCCTTCTCCAGCGCGCGCGTCACCCCCGCCACGAGATCCCGCCAGTCTTCTAGTCCGGTGGCGTCGACGGCAACACGTTCGAATTGCGCGATGCTGGTGTAGCGCTGCTCGATATGGACGGAGCGATCGTCGTCGATGGCAACGAGCGTGACGGACTTAGCGCCGGCCTCGTTGATGTCACGCCCCTGCGGCATGCCAGGCATCACGACGGCGCCCCGCTCCTCGACGATCGAGCGCTTGTGCACATGGCCGAGAGCCCAGTAGTCGAAGCCGGTGGCCTGAAGCTCGGCGACGCTGCATGGCGCATAGAGGTCGTGGCCGGGCGCGCCGCCGAGGCTGGTGTGCAGCATGCCGATATTGACCGCCCCATCCACCGCGGGCCGGTACTTGGCAAGCAGGCTTTCGGGCGCATGCGGCTGGGCGAAGCTCAGGCCGTGGATCACGATGGGGAGGCCGCCGGGTGCGCGATCGACCTCCACCGCCTCGGCACGTCCGCTGAACAGCTTGACCGACTCCGGAAGCACGAGTTCCTTGGTGATCCTTGCGATGGCATCATGGTTTCCGCGGATGATGAAGACGCGGATACCGGCCTCGTGCAGGCGCCGGAGCTGCTCGGCCAGGAAGCGGGCCGTCTTCATCGAGGTCTGGTCGCCATCATAGAGATCGCCGGCGATCATCAGGGCATCGACCTGTTCGTCCAGGCACAGATCGACGATCCGCACGAAGGCGCGCCGCGTCGCATTGCCGATCAGCTCCGCCAGCTCGGCATCGCGCAGTGCGAGCGAGCGGAGTGGGGAGTCCAGATGAATGTCCGCTGTGTGGACGAAGCGGTACATGCTCTACCTCCCCTTCGCGCACAGTCCGCCGATGATAGTGTCGACTTCGATGTTTTGCTCGGCCCTCAATGGTACTTCTGACCTCTGTTGTCGAAGGCGGCCTTGGTGCCCTCGAGCACATCGACCACCGCTCGGTTTATGATGCCGTCTTCGATTGACCCTGAATGGTAGGAGATGCGTGCGCCGTTCTTCCTGTCGAACGTCGCGTGGATGATCTGCTCGGCATCACACACGACTGCCAAGTTGGGGTTGTGGGTGACCATGATGATCTGCCGAGACTTCTTCGCCTCATTGAGAACCGGCACAAGCAGGCTCACCACCGTCTCGTTGTCCAGATTTTCCTCCGGCTGATCGAGCACGATAGGGTTACGACCCTTGTCGACGAGTAGGTAAAAGATCAGGAGGAGTGCGCCACGCTGTCCCGGCGACAGCTGTTCGATCTGAGTATCTTGGAAGAGCAGCGTATATTTCGGCTCCAGGTACTGCAGACCGAATATATAGCTGTAAACGTCCGCGGGCTCCTTATCCTTGCGCATAAGCGCCCGGATGCCCGGAGTGTTGCTTGTCGCTTCCGCGCTTTCGGACAGCAGCGACGCCATGTCCTCGGCAAATCCTGTCGCATCAGTCGCACTCTCGAAACGGTACTTCTCGAATCGGCTACGCACGGCAGAGAAACTCTCGTCTTCGCCGCGAAGCTCACCTTTGCTCTGTTTGATGGCACTGAACAGATTCGTTGCAATCGCGTCAGGAGAGCCCAGCAGCTTTGCCTGGAACTGGAGCTTGTACTCCTCGCGGATCAGCGCGTTGCCCTGAATCAATCGCTGCAACGGTGCAAACAACGCCTCACGCGCCGCGCGCTGTTCTTCGAGAACGTCGAAAATCTGTGTGGTGATCTCCTTTCGGGACGCCCGCCGCTGATCCAACAGGGCGGGCAGTTCCTCAATTTGCGCGACGCGACGCTGCAGACCTTTGAGGCTTTCCGGCTCGGTAACCGAGCCCTCGATCGCTTCCAGGGCGGTTTGCCAATCCTTCAAAGCCTGTACATACGCTTGGTACTTCTGCTGTGGCTCGTTCAGCGTCTCTGCCAGGAGTTTTTGCTCGGCAACTAGTGCGGACTGCGTTGCCGTCGCGCTCTCGATCTTTGTCGCGATCTCTCCGTCATTGGCGACGAGAGCCTTTTGGTAGTCCACCAACACTGCACGGTTGACGGTAAGGGTGACGATCTCCTCGGGCTTCAGATTGACCAGAGCGAGATCATCGGCGATCTCGGATATGAACGTCGTGAACTGCTTCTCGAACAATCCTATGCGCTCGGTGATGCTGCGGATCGACCGCTGCTTTCTCCCGATCATCTGCCGGTCCTCGCCGGCCTTCTTGCCTTCCGCAGCCGCCGTCTCGAGCGCCGCCGCGATTTCCGCGAGGCGGGCACTCGCCCGCTTCTGATCGTCGGTGAGCTCTTCCGTGGGTTGTGCGACGGCAGGGGGCTTGATCGCCGTGTGTTCCTCGATCTGCTTCGCCTTCAGCTTGATCTGCTCATCGAGGTTTTTCCGGACGTTCGGATGGAGCTGGTCTTCTGTATCGACGATCTGCTCATTAAGTGCACGCAGCGATTTGCGAAGCTCGTTTACGCGAGCCCGGAACACAATCTCCTGCTTCTCGATGAGCTGGTCGAAACTGAGGGCGTCAAGACGCACGTCGGTTGGTACGTGCGAAAAAATGACCTCCCGGAGCTCCTTTTCGAACTCATCGGTCTTCCCCGACACGTGATCGTTGCACAGAGCTTCGAACCGCCCCTGCGGTATGTACCGCACCAGTTCGACGCGTTCGCCAGAGGGATCGTCGGACAGGCTCATCACGCAAGGATCGCCGGCGAGCCAAGTGAGCTCGCCGACGAACTGACGGGCCGGCTCTCCCGCCTTTCCGCGGAAGCGATCACGTTTCAGGAAGGAGAAATGGGCGCTTTGCTGGGAATTTCCCAAGAGCGCCACGATGTCGGCGAGCGCACTCTTGCCGCTTCCTTTGTTCCCGATGATCGCCACCAGATCGGGATTCAGAGGGATTTCAATCCCGTGCAACCACGCGTCAGACAGCGTGCTACCGGCGGCTTTCGTGATGCGAATGCGGTCGATGTAGAAGGTTTTGTGCTGATTGATGCGATCCAGCTTTGGCGGTCGTTCCCCCAGGAACGACCGCTTCGCAGGCTCCTTGAGCACCTGCAGCAACCCCTTCCAAGTCGGATCAGCCTTGATCCATGTGCGTTTCCCGGATGGGAAGTCGCCGTAACCACGCTTTTCGTTCGTACCGTTCCCCCGGAAACAGTGCGCATCGCTCCCCGAGATGGCGAGCCTGGGAACGCCTTTCAGAGCTGCCTGGAAATTGGCGATCCAATTCTTGTTGCCCTCCGTCTGTACACCGCAGAAAGCGGCCCACAGATCCGGCTTTCGCGTCTCGAATATGGGTGATGATTCAAATAACCCGAGCGCGTATGCGTAGTGGTCGGACCACTTGACCGAGGCGAGCCCATCATTCGTGGAGAAGGGCATGAAGCCGACGGCCCGACCGCCGGGCACCTGGCGGATCGCCTCCTTATAGGAATCGACGTTCACCTCAGCGACCATACAACCCGCTCGGAAAGCCTCTACTTCGTCTGAATCGATCTTGCTCTTTTCAAATCCATGATTTGCCAACTTGTCGGCGCCCACGTAGCGGGCGTACGCAATTAATGCGTCGCGAGAGAGCGGCTGATTGATAAGCTCGAGCTTCAAACGGGACAGAAAGTCCCTGAGATGCTGGTCGTTGATCTCGTTGGAGAAAAGGACGTGAGCGTTGAGCCGGCCATCCATGGGCGCCATGAGGCGCAATTCTATGCCGGGAAACACGGTCTTCTCGAGAGCCGGCGCGCCACCTTCCGTTTGCCGCCTCTTCAAGGCGAACCAACCGTCAAACGACCAGTAATCCATGAGGCCGAACGCGATCGGAGCAGCGTCATTGAGGGCGCGTATCATCTCGTCGACGAGATGATTATTTTGGGCTTGATCAAGGCCGAAGCGCTCTCCGTCCCAATGAAATGAGGATGGCGAGTGTATGTGCAGATCCCACTCCCGCCACAAAGACCCCCTCGAAAACATTCGTCCACTCCCTCCCGGCGCGTGCTCATTCATGGTCGAGCGCATACATTGATTTCAGGCTGCGAATGATCGGCCCTCTATTTACTGCTCGATTTCAGAAAGACACATCACCCTCGCGCCCTGTTTCCTATTTATTCGCTGAAATCTAAGCCCACGTCCTCGGCTTCACCCTCTTCTGCCGAGAGATCACTAGCTAAGATTGGTATGTCGCCCGCCAGCAGCCTGTCCTTACTGAGCAGGCCAGCATCTTCCAACGCCTCCATGTCGGGTAGATCACGCAGCGTGTCGAAGCCGAAGTGAGAAAGAAATCCCTTCGTCGTGACATAGGTGTAGGGCGCGCCCGGCTGCGGCGATCGCGGCCCGGCAGCGATGAATCCCAGGGAGCGCAGATGCCCAATCATGTCCCGGCTGACTTCCTTGCCGAAGAACTGGCTGAGCTCGCCGCGGGTGATCGGCTGGAAATAGGCGATGCACATCAGGATCAGAGCATCCGACTGTGACAGCGGCTTGGTCTCGGCCCCAAGGCCGGTTGCGGCACGGATGGCGTCGGCGAAACCCTTCTTCGTGCGATGCTGCCAGCCGCCGGCCACAGCGATGAGCTCATAGGGGCGGCCGCGCAGCTCGTCCCGGATGTCGTCGATGATCAGATCGAGGTTGCACTCGCGCCCGACGACGCGGGCCAGCACCTCCCGCCCGACCGGCTCGGGCGAGGCAAAGATCACCGCCTCGACCCGGCCCATCCATTCGCGCCAGCGCAGCTCGGCCGGCAATTCCGCGAGTTCGATATCGAGTCCCTCCTCGTGTCGCGCCCGCTTCGCCATGGTCTAAAGCCCGTAGAGCCGGAAGGCCGGCCGGCCGGAGAGCTCGCGCACCGCGCCGAGCGTCTCAAGGCGTTCGAACAGGCGCCGGGCACCCCAACGCGACAGGCGCGTGGTTTGCAGCGTGCCTGGCACGGCATCGTCGTCAAGCAACAGCCGGATCGCCTCCCCTGCTCCTTTCGCGCGCAACTTCGGCGCCACGGCATCGAGCCGCGCCGCGCGGCCAGCGAGATCGCCGGCGAGCCGGCAGGCCTCCCCCGCCGCCTGTGCGAGCGCCACGCAGACCGCGCGCTGGAACCCTTCTCCTCCCAGGCGAATGCGGCCACGACCGCCCTCGGCCCGGAAGGCGTTGCTGCGCGCCTGCGCGACGAGGATCGGCACCGGCCGCGGCCAGCGCAGCCGCAGCGCCATCACCTGGTCGGCGAGCCACCAGCCGAGCAACTCGGCGTCGGGCCGCAACGCCTGAACGTCGCCGGCGATCGTGGCCGCGGCAAAGGGCGGGGGAGCTCCGCTGCGGGTGAGATCGCCGACCCGATCCACCAGCGGCGCCAGCTCGTCGCCCCAGCGTAGGCCGAGCAGCCCTGCCGTCGATCGCAACGTGTCCAGATCGACCCCGGGCGAGCGAGCGGCGAGGCGCTTCCAGGCGGCGAGAATGGTTCCGGCGGGACCGGGATCGTCGCCCGCCTGGCGCAGGTGCCAGGCATCGCGCAGAGCGGCCTCGTCCTCCGTGCGGCCGACGACAGACACGGCTGCGGCCGCGCATTTCAGGGCGAGGCGCTGGCGCCAGGCGCCGGCCCAGGGCGGATCTGACCGCACCAGATTATCCAGGGAATTCAGGGCGGAGCCGGCGAGGAAGGCGGCCTCCGCTTCACTCGTCACCGGCCCGCGCGGCACAGCCCAGCCCGGCACGATCGGCGGCGCGGGGGAGCTGGCGGTCGCGGGATCGAGGCGAATCATGATTCCGAGGGTAAAATGCCGGTGCGCTTTGCGCCATCATTTTCGCCATAAAACGCACAGGCTGTAGGCGGACCAAAACGACCGATAAAATTGCATTATCCGTCGTTTTCGTCTTTATATAGAGAATGGCCTCTCTCGTCGATCAGAACCCCGACAAACGTGCTGGGCATCGCTCCGCTCGATCACAGGAAACGTCCCAGGATGTCGACCAAACCGCGCCGGCGGCCTCGGCCGAGCCCGAGGGATCGAGCGCCGACGACATGCCTGACATTATCGACGTCGTCCTGGAGATGGGTCGTGCACCGGAAGAGCCGGCGGTGGAAGCCGGAGCGCCTTCCCCTCCCCTTCCGGTCGTTTCGACCCCGCGACTGCCGGAGCATCTTGATGCGCTCGCGGACCGCGCCCGCGATTATGTCGAGGCGGCGAGTTCGGTCAACACGCGCCGCGCCTACGCTTCGGACTGGAAGCAGTTTGCGAGCTGGTGTCGTCGGCAGGGCGTCGAGATGTTTCCGCCCGATCCGCAGGTGATCGGGCTCTACATCACCGCCTGCGCTTCGGGAAAGGCCATCGGGGACAAGAAGCCGAACTCCGTGTCGACGATCGAGCGCCGGCTTTCGGCGCTGACCTGGAACTATGCGCAGCGTGGCCAGCCGCTCGACAGAAAGGACCGCCATATCGCCACGGTCATGGCCGGTATCCGCAACAAACACGCCGCCCCACCCCGGCAGAAGGAAGCGGTCTTGCCCGAAGACCTGATCGCGATGTTGGAAACGCTCGATCGCGGCACGCTCCGCGGCCTGCGCGATCGCGCCATGCTGCTGCTTGGCTTCGCCGGTGGCCTGCGCCGTTCGGAGGTCGTCGGCCTCGACTGCGGCCGCGACCAGACCGAGGATTCGTCCGGCTGGGTGGAGATTTTCGACAAGGGCATGCTGTTACGGCTGCGCGGCAAGACCGGCTGGCGCGAGGTCGAAGTCGGACGCGGCTCATCCGATACGACCTGTCCTGTCGTGGCGCTGGAAACTTGGCTCAAGCTCGCGCGCATAGCCCACGGGCCACTCTTCCGGCGTGTTACCGGCCAGGGCAACGCCGTGGGCGGCAATCGGCTCAACGACCAGGAGGTCGCCCGCCTCGTGAAGCGCACAGCGCTGGCAGCCGGCGTGCGCGGGGATCTGCCTGAAGGCGAGCGCGGGATGATGTTTGCCGGCCATTCGCTGCGGGCCGGCCTGGCGTCTTCAGCCGAAGTCGACGAACGCTATGTTCAGAAGCAGCTCGGTCACGCGAGCGCCGAGATGACGCGCAAATACCAGCGCCGTCGCGACCGCTTCCGCGTCAATCTCACCAAGGCGTCCGGGCTGTAGAAAGCCCCCTCCCCTCCCCCGTTTTCGGCCGCCGGACAGCGGATTGAGAGAGCAGAACTTTCACCTTAGCGTTTCAATTGAAATCGCGAAGTAAAACCGACACTCTGCCCGCGCAATGGCAGGAAGCAGCGCCTGTAGGGGCAAATCACCGATTTCGTAATCCATTGATTTCACTCGGTTCCACCGTCGTTACGGAAGTTAACATAACTTTGTCTTCCGTCACATAGACGAAATTTCCCGCGCGTGTACTGTATAGAAGAGACTAGGCCTTGCCGATTGAACAACGGTGCGACGGCCGTGGCTCTGATCAACGAGAAGCGCCATTTCCAACGGTTTCGGGCGTACGACGACCCATACAAAGAGCTCAAGAGACGTTTACAAACGATCGGTTATCCCTATCCTCTGTGTTTGGAATCCCATCGATGAATTCATTCTCAGGCACTTCAAATGGCTGCTGACACACGACCACAGGGCCGCCTGATCGGCTATGC
This sequence comes from Borborobacter xinjiangensis, assembly GCF_047739745.1. Lineage (NCBI taxonomy): Bacteria > Pseudomonadati > Pseudomonadota > Alphaproteobacteria > Hyphomicrobiales > Phyllobacteriaceae > Borborobacter > Borborobacter xinjiangensis. The sequence continues at coordinate 120,394 of NZ_JBLLVA010000009.1, forward strand.
GCGCGTCTCCACTGACGAACAGGCGACAGAAGCACAGGAGATGGAGTTACGCACCGCCGGCTGCGACGCGGTCGTCCAGGAACATGGTTCAGGCACATCCCGCGCCCGCCCTGCGCTGTCTAAGCTTCTGCGTGACATCCGTGCCGGCGACACCCTTGTCGTCGTCCGGATCGACCGCCTGGCGCGCTCCGTGAGCCATCTCCTCGAAGTGATCGAGCGCTTGACGGAGAAAGGCGTCCACTTCAGGTCACTGCGGGATCCAATCGACACCACGACCCCGCAAGGGATGTTTTCGCTGCAGGTCCTCGGCGCCGTGGCGCAGCTGGAGCGCTCGCTGATTTCCGAACGTACCAAGGCCGGGATAAAGGTCGCCAAGGCTAAAGGACGATTGCCAGGCAATCCTGGGATCCGTGAACGCCGGCCGGAAGCACTTGCCAAGATGACGGCCGCGCAGAAGGCCGCTTACGGCACACGCATCCAGGCTACGGCCAGTCAATGGCTTCCAATCGTTCGGCGTATGCGACCCGACCATACCTGGGATGATATCGCCCGCGTGCTGAAACAGCGCGGTCTCGACTGGACGCCGGAACGTCTCCGACGAGCTGTCAAATGGATGGTTTCCGAAGGCATGGCGGATGCGGCGCTGCTCCGCAAAGCGCCACCTCGCCTGCCTGAAGACCGGCTGATGACGCTGGTTGTCGGCATCCACTCATCGAACCAGAGCCTGACATTGCGGGAGATAGGCGGACAACTTGAGAAACTTCACGAGCGCACCCCACGCGGCGGGACCAAATGGTCTCCCTCTTCGGTCAAAAATCTTCTTGACCGCGCGAGACGATCCGGACTTCTCGCAAGCGAAGCTGTGTGACCATCCCTTGACCATCGAGGTGTCAGGAGCATATATAGTCATATGTGACCACTTTGCGGAGGCGCCTATGTCCACTGTCAGCTTAAAGGATGCGAAAGCCGGTCTTTCCAGCTATGTCGACGACGCCATCAAGGGCGAATTCGTGACGATCACCCGCCATGGAAAGCCTGTAGCTGCTCTGGTCCCCTTGCAGGCGGCGGAGATTGCTCAGCGTGCCCTGAAGCCTCGTCGATCCAGCTTCATCACCTACCTGAAGACATTCCCTGGTGGAGAATTTGAGCGCAACGCCTCGCCTTCGCGGGAAGTCGATCTTTGACGGCATACCTTCTTGATACGAATGTCGTCTCCCTGCTGTCGCCGTCGCGCGCCGGGCACGCCACGGAGCTGATCGCCTGGCTCGACAAGACGGAAAAGACGGCCGAGTTTTTCCTGTCGGTCGTCACGGTCCACGAGATCGAGCGCGGGATCATATTGCTCGAACGAAAAGGCGCCACCGCCAAGGCAAGCGGTCTCAGGCAGTGGATGGACGGCCTGTTCTCGACATACGAGGATCGGATCCTGCCAATAGACGCGGCGGTTTCAGCGCTGTCCGGCAAGCTCGAAGCAGAGGCGATCGCAGCCGGCCACAGTCCCGGCATGGCCGATGCGCTCATCGCGGGAACCGCAAAGGCCCATGATTTAACCGTGGTCACGCTGAACCTGAAGCATTTTGAGCCGTTTGGCATCGTGCTCATGGCGGCGCCTGTCTGACCGACATTAAAGCGTCCTGCGGTCTCGATACCGGACACCAATGCACTGACAGGTTTTTGCCCGATAGCTGCCATCGTGGTCACAGATTCCGTTTTCGCAAGCTTTTCAGGAGCGAATCCGACACTTCAAGCCGTGGACCAGCCTCAGATACCTCGTTTTCCGAGGTTTGGCGGTGCTTCCCGTCATCCAGCCGCGCGCGCAGCAGGGCCATGACCATTGGCCAGGTCGAGAATTTCCCTTCGCGTGCCTTGTCGGTCAGGCTGCGCAGATACCCGCCGGCGCTGTTGATCTGGTCTGCCCGCTGATAGATCGCTGCAAGCGCAATCGCCGCCTGAACCTCACCCATGACCTCGCTGGCCTCCTGCCAGGCGCTTGGACTGACGCCAAGCATCGTTCGGACCAGCTCCGCAGCAGCCAGAAAATCGCGCCAGTGGCGGATTTCACCCGACTGGGCTGTTTCCCGTAAGTTCGGGCAGGCGTCCAGTACGATGCTCAATGGCAAATCCCGTTTCGGTAGGCTCCGTACGTTGTCGGTTTCCGCAAAGCTGCCGCCCGCTTCATTCTTTTTTCGAAAGCCTTGTTCGGATTCAGAGATGGAGTCTGGATTTGAATTCTGTATGTGGCGTTCAGAATGAGACTCATTGGCGTTCGGATTCTGTGTTTTTGTGAAAGATTCCAATACGTCACGGATTTCCGCGTGCAAATCATGAAGCTCGGAGCAGATGTCCTCGATGAGTTGCCTCGAGGCCGTTCGAGGAAGCCTGGAGATAACCGTCTGATAGGTCTGAAGCACCCTGCCCCAGTTGCCGGGAACGCCTTCCTCGATGCCGGTGTCGATCATTTTCACGATGTCGCGTCGTAGCAGGGTAAGCCGCTCTCTCGCGACACGAAACGCCTTCTTTTCCGCCTGCACCGCCTCTGCCAGGTCCCTGAACTCCGCGGCGCGGGCGACGATCGGCGACAGGTCGAAGCCATAGGCCTGCTCAATCTCCCCTACCCTGCTCCGGCGCGCGAAGCGCTTGCCGTTCGGACTGTCGCGCCGGATGATCAATCCGCATTCAACCAGAACGGAGAGATGCCGCCGAAGCGTCGCCGGCGAAATTCCATTGGCGCGGGCGATAAGCTGCTCGTTCGACGGCCAGACGATGAGTTCGCCTTCGGCCGCAAGTTCCGTTTCTCTATGGAACGAAAGCAAGGCGTTGAGGATCGCCAACGCGCGATCTGTCGCGCCGAGCAATTCGCGGGCTTCACGAATGTGCTGGAAAACCTGCCATTTGTTGGCGATCGCCTCTTTCGGCATCGCCTTGGCTGCCGCTTGGCTTGCTATTTGACCAAGTGTCATCGCTCGCCGCCCAAAGGGCGTCGTCGAAATATGCGTCTGCATTGTCCTTCACCTATCACTAGGCAAAAGAAATCTGCTCGCCGAATCGACGCCTAACCCTCTTGACAGTGATTCGCGGAAATGGGATTCTCAACGTGCTTAGTGATGAGAAGGGCTTCCGCTACGGTGACGTTCGGGGGCCTTTTTCTTTTGCTGGTTCAAGTCTCCTATTTCGACTTCCTGAAAGCCTCGTAGAGGCTGTCCAGATTGTCAGTGATCCACGTCCCGAACTCTTTGCCGTTCGGGTTTGAAAACTCGACTGTGAGTGCCTTGGAGCGCGATTTGGCGACGACGCTAACCGAATTGTCTGCAGGAGCCCAGGATTGGGCCTCAGCCGCCATGCGCTCCTTGGGAGAGGCCTTCTTCAGTAGATCATAGACGGCCTGGAACCGGACATCGCTCTTCTCCGCGAGGAAATCCCGCTCCTGAACGAGCTTCAGGGCTTTGGCGCGTTTCCCCTTCTCCTCCAGCATGTCGGCCAGCTCTGCCCACCGCAGACGGCCGTATGAGGGAGCCGGGCCGACGGCCTCGATCAGCTCGGGCGGCAAACGCTTGATCAGAGCGATCATGCGGCTCAAGGCGGCCTTATCGATGCCCAGGGAAGCCATGATGACTTCTCGCGAGAACTTGCGATCCTCGAGACGGGCACCGAAAAACGATCGCTCGATGAACGTGAGATCGGTTCTGGAGTTGTTTTCCTGTCCCTGCGAGACAACGAGCTGTTCATCGCTGAGATCGCGTACAACCGCCCTCACCGGCCGCCCGAGTTCCTTCGCGGCCGCCAAACGACGATGGCCGTAGGCAACTTGATAGCGACCTTCGTTGTCGGGATGCGGGCGCACCAGGATCGGCACCTGCTGCCCGTGTTCCTTGATCTGGGCAACCAAAGAGGCCGTGTCCTCGGCATCGACACCGAGGCGATCGACGACGAACGAGCTATCGATCATAGAGGTATCGAGTTCGATGATTGTCTGGCCTTCTGCCAGCTTCTTTTCGATCCCTTCGGCCCTATGGGCGCGGGAATTAATGCTCTCCAAGGACTGCGAGATAGAACCGAGAGGGCTGGCAGGCCGGATCGGCCGCTCGAGGCCAAGCAATGGACGTCCCAGCTTCGGCTGTACGGGTGCAGGAGCGGCTTCTGTGTCCTCAGGGGCAAGATCGAATACGTTCTTGCGAGCCATGGCTTACTTCCTCCCCCACGTAGAGCGGATCAGGCATTCGATTTCGCCGTTCACCTGCGTCAGGGATTCTAAGGCACGGTCGTAGGTGCCTCGCGTAAAGGCCGATTTCTCGACTTCGTAGAGTGTCTGCTTGGTTAGTCCGGCGTCGGAGATCGCGGTGGATTTCAGCATCGCGTGCTCGAGAACCCGCTGACCGAAGATTGAGCGCATGAAGCCAGCCATCTGGCTTTGCGGTCCGTCATTCGGCTCGTAGCGGGTCACCAGATACCGCATCCAATCGTAATCGGTGCTTCCGCCTGCGTTCTCGACAACGGAAAGCAGGTCGCCCGTCATCGTCAAGAACTGGCTCATGGACATGACGTCGAGCATCTGCGGGTGAACAGTGATCAGAACCGCGGTTGCCGCACACAACGCAGACAGCGTCAGGAAACCGAGCTGAGGCGGGCAGTCGATAATCACGACGTCGTATGCACTCTCGATATCGGCAAGGCTCTCCCCGATTCGGGAGAAAAACATCGAGGTCCCGTCTGGCCTGTCGGCCAACGCCTTCGGGGTTGTATGCTCGAATTCCATGAGTTCGAGATTACCCGGCACGCAATGCAGGCCCGGCGTATAGGTCTCGCGGACGATCTCCGAGATGTGGCGTCGGCTCTCGTCGTAGCGGATCGCCCCGTAGATCGTTTCCCCATCACCGACATCGAGTTCGGGCTGATGCCCGAACAAGGCCGACAACGACGCCTGCGGATCGAGATCGATCGCCAACACGCGATATCCACGCAGCGCCAGATATTGGGCAAGGTGGGCGGACGTCGTAGTCTTCCCCGAGCCGCCTTTGAAATTCATAACGCTGATGATCTGCAGTTTCTCGCCGGGGCGGCGGTGTCGCACATATTTCGGTGTCCCTTTTCCTCCCTCGTCGAGTACCCGCCGCAGATCTTCGATATCGGTTACGGAATAGAGACGCCGGCCATTTGGCAAAGGCTCCGGTCCATGGCCATCGGCGACGATCTGGCGGAGATAACCCTCATGAATACCAATGAAGTCGGCTGCTTCGACCGGGGTGAACAGCCGGATTGTCTTCTGGGAAGTCGGGGGAAATGTCCGCTGCTGATGCGCTTGAAGTTGACGCGACAGCTCATTGGCGTCAGTCATGATCTGGCTGCGAAGGGTCGTAACGGCGGCGACAGTTTCGTTAAGAGTGGCGTTAACCAAAAATCTTGCCTCCAGATCTGCGCTTTTTTTGGTATCGGCAGCAAAAATGCGCTGATCCAATAAGCCAGATTCGGGGATCGATGGCAAATCTTTTAGTGCTAACAGAAAGTTAACGCCATCTCGCCGCTTCAGGGGTTCCGAGTTGTACATGTGCAACTCGATCCGGAGAGGTGTTCGAAGTCCCTCCCCCAACTTTCGTTCTGATTCACGTGAGCCAGCTTAGACCTGAAGTCGCCTCTGCCAAGGTAGATGACGAGGCGACGAGTTGTACGTGTGCAACTCGACTAGGTGCTTACATAAACAAGGCGACTACGGTCCAAACCATAAGCCCCTATCGGCACGATCGAGAACGGAGTCGCGACGACAAACTTCAGCACCTCGCCTGCCACTGTATCCTTCTCTGGAGACACCGTGTAGACGCACAAAATGCCGAGAGCCGACACGATAAGCGAACCAACCAAGGCAGCCTCCAGATATGCAGGGAATGACATCCTGAAGAAATCCCGCGGTGCTTGGCCTCCGGTAAAGTAGTACAGGCTAATTCCCGCCCAGATCATGACAGCAAAATTCGCAGCTGCGAGCAAAGTGTTGAGGAACGTCAAGGCGGAACCACCGAGCACCGCAATACTCTCCAGAGGCCCCCCTCTCCCTACTTGTACGGATAGCCGTCCTCGTTCAGATCGATGTATATAAATCGATCATTACGGAAAGTGACGCTTTCGATCTCGGCAGGCTGACCGTCTTCATCGACAGCGATCGTCATTGAAAAGTTGACATCAATCCGGACTTCGGTTTCACCGCTGATGTCTTCCATCACGGGGATCAAGGCTTTGTCTTCACTGTCATAGGTCGCTGTATCCCAGTCCGGGTGCGTGTAGCTTACGCCGACTTTCATATCGGCCGTTGCTACAACCAAAATTGACCGTTCCTCTCCAATTTGACCGAAGACGCTGAAGGAATGCAGGGTCTCCAGCTCGACCCAGCCTTGTTTGACGTAGGCATCTTCAACGTCGCTAGCTATCAGCTCCCAGTCGCCGAGCGTTTGACGTCATCGATCCACAACACCTTGGCTCTCAGCTCGAAAACATGTCCTCTGTTTGTCTGCGGTATTTGAGGTGGAGATCATCTCGAAGTTTTTCTTTGCTGATTTCCGGCAACTCTACATGCAATGTTTCCTGGATGAGCCTTCGGAAATGCGGCCGACCGACATCCTTTATGACGTTGAAGTCATTTTCTGCGTGTTTCTTTGCGATTTCGGCCATGGTCAAATTTGTATTCACCATCGAAACGAGATCGGCTTTTACAAGGTCTGCAACCCGCTCCATAATCGGACCGCCTGGTGGCCGACCAGCACGGACGATGACATTGGCATCCAGAAAGACTTTCTTGATCATCGGCCCTTCGCCCAAGGATTCCGGTTCTCACGACCTTTCTGGGCTACAATCTTTCACTACGCAATGAATACGAGGGTGGATTGAAAACGATGACCCGGCAGTACAAATACCCGCTAGCCCTTGCCATTGCTGCGTCGATCGCAACAGGACCGATCCTCGCGCAATCGGCTATCGAACACCATGTATGGCAGGACGCCCGGAAATTCGAGCCTTACAGCCGCACGGCGGAATCTATCACGGGCGCAATCCGGCTGTCCGGCAACAAGCAGTTCGCCACCCCAGGAAGCAAGATGACCATCACCTTCGGCACCGGGAAAAAGGCCCAGTTGACGTCCGTTGGCGCGTCATGGCGACAATGGGATGATGTCGACGGCAAGAGGGTGACGGCTGAGGTCTTTAAGTTGGATAAGGATCCCGGCACTCTTCTCAACCGCAACACTCTTTGCGGTAAGGCAGCAAGATATCTGGTCTTCCACGAATCCTTGTCTTTCGGGGTGTCGCTGCTCGGCGTAGCCGTCTTCGAGGGATCGAAAGAACCGGAGGACATCAACAGCCCCGGACTGTGTGGCACCTTCAATTATTCGGCCGACTAACCAGTTCGCCGCCGACAGGAACAATTTCCTGTCATCCTAATTGTCAGGAATCGATGTTCGTCGCAACCTTTCAGGCTCTTCCAATTTCCTATGAGGGCACGATCGTGCCCCTAGCCGGAAACCTTGTTCCGGCTGGGTTTTCTTCGCCCGCTGCTGACGACCTTGAAGACGAAATCGATCAATTGGATGGGTGGTCCGGCACCCGTCGGCGACATTTTGGTGGCGCGTGTCAGCTGGGAGCCTGATCTCATCGTATGATCACCAATACGCTCTTCAACGCCGAGGTGAATGCCAGGCTGCGTGCTGCGAAAAAGCGGGAAGCCGCGTAAGGGAGGTTTGGTCCTCCCTTTTTCTAGGCAATTGAGTGGGAAGCCCTCAGGGTGTCACGCCCGGACGCCCGGGCTTTTTTGCGTATAAGTCTTCTGCAAATTTCCTAGATTACGTTCTTGTAGGCATTTTCGCTCAATTGCCTACAATGATGCACCATGATAGGGTTGCAGGCAGGACTCTCAAATTGCCTACAACGAGACCAGTCATGGCCAAATACGAAGAACTCCCTATCGCCATCCAGACGATTTACGCCGATCTCGTACATCGTGCGTGGACGGGCAACATCTCCGCTCTGACGTCGCAGGGCGGTTCCGCCTACTCGCGCGAGGTGAAAGGCCGCCTCTACTGGTACTGGCAGCCGCCCACGGCCACTGACGGCAAACGGCCTTCCGCCAAATACATCGGTCCCGATAGCGAGGAAACGCGAGGCCGCCTCCAGGAAATGCAGGATAACGTCGAAAACCTGCGTCAGCGCCGGGATATGGTGAGGGCCCTTCGAGCTGCTCGACTTCCCGTGCCTGACGCGATGTCCGGCGACATTATGGCGGCCATGGCCGAGGCAGGCGTCTTCCGGCTGAGAGCAGCCGTAGTCGGTTCGGTAGCGTTCCAGACTTATCCTGGGATGCTTGGGGTCCACATGCCTGCCACTTTGAGCCGAACCGGTGATCTGGATATCGGTCAGTTCCAGTCTATTGCCATCGCCGTCGAGGACGAGATCGATCCCGACCTCGAGTCCGTGCTGAAGAACGTCGACAAGAGATTCGAGGCGATCTCGAGTCCCATGGACACCCGCCAAACCCTTCGATACGCGCTGCGTGTGGGTGGAGACGAGCGCTTCTCCGTGGACGTCCTCAGTCCGATGCGCGGCCCGGATCGGGAGAAAACCGGAAACTTGCCTGCGTTGCGAACGGGTGCTCAGTTCCTTAGGTACTTGGACTACCTGCTGTATCAGGAGGTCAACGGTGTTGCCTTGCACGGTGCCGGAATCCCCATCAACGTCCCCGATCCGACCCGATACGCGCTGCACAAACTGATCGTCAGCCAGATGCGCCGCATGGAGGATCCGAGAAGCGCCGCGAAATCCCGCAAGGACCTCGACCAGGCGCGGGCATTGATCACGGTGCTGTCAGTCCAGCGGCCGGGCGAACTCAAGGACTTGTGGCAGGAACTCTGCGGCCGCGGCCCGTCATGGCGTGAGAAGGCCATGACGGCCGTCAGGCAACTGCCTGCAGAGATCGCCGAGGCGTTGGGCGAGGAAACGCCAACGTTGAGCAGGGCACCGGGTAGATAGAAGAAGGGCAACCAGATAGCCGCCCTTCAAACCTCCGCTGCCTGGCAAGGCTAGAACCAACGTCTCCACCACTTCCAGCCCCTAGCCCCTCCGTCTCCAACTTCCTAGGCTGCCATCCGCAGCCCGGTATCCATGAGAAGGCCGGAGCAATCGGCCTTCGCCTCTGGCCTGCAACACCGATGAGATGGTCGCCGGGGCTGAGATCGCCGCCTTCGACGCGCTGATCGAACCGGCCGACCTTATCATTGCCCACAATGCCGGATTTGATCGGCCGTTTTGTGAAAAACTTTCGCCGGCCTTCGTTCCCAACGCATGGGCATGCTCGGTCACCAAAGTTCGTTGGGCCGATCTGGGCTTTGAGGGCAACAAACCTGGCTATCTTGTTGGACAGTCCGGCCTGTTCCACGAAGGACATCGTGCCACCAACGATTGCCAGCGCTTCTTGAAATGCTGGCGAAACCGACGGGCGAGGGCGGTGCGCTTCCTTTGCCGAACTGCTGCACTCAAGCGCCCACTGCAGGATTCACATTTTCGCCGAAAACGCGCCTTTCGACATGAAGGATCACCTGAAGGGGAGGGGATATCGTCGGTCTGACGCAGTGATGGTCGGCCGAAGGCCTGGTGGATCGAGGTCGATGAAGACCTGTACGGGGACGAACTGCGTATCTGCGCACCGAGATTTATCGCTGGGACGAGGCGTGGAACCGCCGACCGTTCGGCAGACGGCGCACGACCGGTTCAGAGCATGACGCGTTTGCGTGCCGCGTGAATGTCGGATGCAGCGGGAGGGCCACATCACCTTGTTCTTGCCGGAAGGGTGCAGCGGGCGGCTCCTCGGCCGAATACGAGAGCCTGGGGTGTCAAATTCGGACTGATCGCTGGAAGTGGAGCGCGCTCGGGTATATCGCTGCGACCCGAACGCAAAGGCAGAGACGGCATTTTGAGGTCGTTCTGGGCCGGATCGAAGTGCCGGATTGCAATGGCGAGTTTTTCGCCGCAGTCCGCGATCTCGACGGTCTTGCCCGGGAACGCATTCGATCAGCACTGCGCCGAGCTGGGCGCGGGCCCGCTACGAAGCTCACAGTCCTGTCGGATGGCGAAGACGCGATGCAACGCATGGCCGGGGACTGGTTGAGCGGCACCATGGAACACCGATTGGACTGGTTTCATCTCAATCGCCGTATCTCCTGGATGTGGAAGGCTGTCTATCACCCCCTCGGACTTGGTGATCTCGATGCTGAGACTCGATTCAGGCGATATGGCCGCGCCTCGCGCAGCGTTCGATGGAACCTGTAGCACCACGGTCGATCCCGGCATGCCCGATATCCCGACTGGCACGCCTTATCCTATCTCATCGTCTCGAAGCTGAGGCAGCCGGGCAAAACACAGCCAGAACCGACGATCTCTATAAACGCTTCCTGGAATTCCGAGGCTACGTCTATCGCAATAGCGGATCCTTAGCGGACTGACTGCCCATGAGGAATCGACCGCGAACCAACCGATCAATCAACGTATGCGCAAGAAGAGACAGATGCATTGGTCGCGAAACGGCGCCCAGTTCCTGCTCAATGTTCGAACCGCACATCTGAACGGTAGGTTGGAGCGATACACCGGCCTCTCTAAACCTACAGCAATAAACCGGTTCTCCCGAACGAAATTCCGTCCCCATCGCCACCTGACACCCCCAACTTCTTTCCGGTCTCCCGGTGACTGGGGCCGGCCTCTCGACCGAACGTACAGTCTGCCGACATTCTTGCCGCGGGACAGCGATCCGTCGAGGAAAGCGCTGTCGGTCCGGTGTCGACGGCTCCCGACCGCGTATCCGCGTTCTGCAACCTATTGTCGCGCCCCGAAAGCGGTCGTTCGTGAAGGCACCGTCTTCGGCTTAAAGGGCGATACTTGCGAGATCAAATGGAATCTAGTCCAATGCGGCGGGGGGACTCGATGCCATACTTCATAGACAATGATCTCGCACTGAACCTGATAGGTGCACCCAATACGGGTTTTCGTCCTGGACAGTTGGGCGCCTTGCATTCTTCGCTGGCGCATTTCTCGGTCTACGACGAACCGGCGATTCTTTCCTTGCCCACTGGCTACGGAAAAACGGCTCTCCTCATGGCGTTGCCTTTTTTGTTGAGGGCACGGCGGCTCCTAGTCGTCGAGCCATCCGACGCCCTGCGGCGGCAGACCACCGGCCATTTCAAAGAACTTTCCGTCCTGCGGCGGCTCCGGGTCATCGACGAGGCAACGCCAAACCCCAAGGTCCACGGTCAGAAGGGTGCACCTGCAGATGCGGCGGAGTGGTCGAAGCTTGCGGAACAGGACGTAGTGATCTCGACGCCTCAGAGCCTATCACCGGCCATCGCGCCACAGACACCGCCGGATCTTTTCGATGTCATCATCTTCGATGAAGCTCATCATGCCCCTGCAGAAACGTGGGTGGCCTTCCTCGCGCACTACCCAGACGCGAAGTTTGTCTTCCTCACCGCCACGCCGTTCCGCCGCGATCGAAAGGTAATCCCGGGAAGGATGGCTTACTATTACCCGGTTTTGAAGGCCGCCAAGGAGTTAGCATTCGGGCGGGTGACGTTTACGCCCGCGCCAGTGCGGAATGAAAACGATGACGAGGAGATCGATCGTTCGGTTGCTCGAACTGCGGTCACACGGCTCCGCGCTGACCAGGCAAATGGCTTTGACCATCGCATTTTTGCCCGAGCGGCGACGATTGCTTCAGCGCGGAAGCTGGTTGCGGTCTATGCCGAGGCCGGCGCCCGCGTCAGGACCATCGACAGCCACGCTTCCAAGCGCGCGCAGGACGCGGCCGAGGCAGAACTGCTCGCAGGGGAGATCGACGGCGTAGTCTGCGTCGACATGTTCGGCGAGGGCTATGACTTTCCCAAGCTAAAGATCGCTGCTCTCCACGCGCCCCATCGATCCTTGGTGCCTACATTGCAGTTCATCGGCCGCTTCGCACGGACAAACGATGCGGCTACCGGCGATGCTACGCTGGTGGCACCACTTTCGCGACTCAAGGCGGCGTCACTGCGGCTATTCAAGGAAGGAATAGACGTCGCTGAGTTGATCGACGACGTCGCTCGATCGCAGATCGCGGATGCTGAGGCGGATCGGGAGGTCTTGGACCTGCTCAAGATCAGCAAGCAGGCGGATTCAGACTACGATTCCGTGACGCCGCTCCTGTTAGAACTTTACGCACACGCGCAGATTTTCGATTGCCACGCGCAACCGGACTTCTCGCGCTTCGGAGATACCATAGGTCGCCATCTGAGGTTGGCGAAGCAATGGTCATCTGAAGATGGGCTGATATCCCTTCTCCTCACTGTCGATAACTCACCGCCGAGTTGGGCGACATCTGACGTTCTGGTCAACGTGCGCCATGATGCATTCCTCTTGGCCTACAACGAGGCCTCGCGTCTGTGCTTCATCGGCTCCACCCGCCGGACCGCGCGCATCTATCAGGACCTCATCCAGACCACGCTGCCAGACCAGCATCGGCCCATTAGCTATGAGCGAACGCGCCGTGCGTTGAGCGGGCTGAACAGCCTCCGGTTCTACAACGTCGGTCTGAGAAACACGGCGGTCAATTCTCAGGCTGAGTCTTACCGGGTGATGACAGGTCCGGCTGCGGAGCGCGCGATAACGAGCGGCGACGCCCGAGCTTATTCCCAAGGCCACTTCTTCGGCAGCGGTGTCAGCAATGACGACGTCCGCGAGACGATCGGCGCCAGCAGCAGTTCGCGCATCTGGTCCAATCAACGCCTGACAGTCGCGGAATACATTGAGTGGATCACCGAGCTCAACGGCAGACTTGGTGGTGGGGGAGGCATTTCGGCCTCGCAACTAGATATTATTCAGCACGCCCGCACCCTTCGACAGCTTCCCGAGCGGATCATCGCCGCTGGCTGGCACAAACAGGCCTACCGGCTTGCTCCACGGATTCGATGGAGAAACCGAGCGGGCGAGCCGTGGTCCTATGGCAACATAACAGACCTCGAACTGGCCAATTGGCAAGTGGACGTCACACGCTCCGTCATGACCTTCGACATCGTCTCCGACATTTTCAACGAGAGCTTCCGCTTTGGTATCGATGGTGGTGCGCTGTTCACGAAAGTTGGCACGAAGGATGTCGAGATCCATACTGGCTATGACGAATGGTCGGACTTAGCGTCATGGCTGTCCGAGCACCCGCCGGTTTTCTACGCGGCCGACAAGTCCTCCTTCGTCGGCGTGAACTTGATTGCAGCTGCAACAGCAGTCGTGAGCCAGCTGCGCGACGGCGACGCAGACGCTCTGGGCTGGGACAATTGCAAGATCGATTTGGAGTTCGGACCAGATCAACCGGACGGGAGGTTGAGCGTCCATCGATGGCTTGAGCGACACCTGATAGCCGTGCCCAACACCATTGCGCTGCTCTATGACCACCGAAGCGGTGAAGCGGCGGACTACATCGCCGTGGTGCGAAACCAGGATGGCACCGTCATGGTCAGGCTATATCACTGCAAAGGTGCCGGCGGTGCCCCGTCCGGCGGACGCGTCAACGACGTCTACGAAGTCTCGGGGCAGATGCTGAAATCAATCACCTACTGCGATGCCGCGGTGCTTGTCCAGCACATCGAGCATCGCACACATGTAGGACGCCATCGCAATCCTTCCCGGTTTGTGATCGGCGACCTCCAGATCTTGAAGCGGACATTAGAGGAGGCACCACCGACAGGACTGACCTTCGAAGTCTTCGGCGTTCAGCCTGGAATATCCAAAGGTGCGGTGAATGCACATCTTGCCGATCTTATGATCTACGGGTTGGATTACGCCCAGCGAGGCGGGGCCTCACGAGCCCAATGGCTCATCAGCGCTTGATCGGCGAGTGGTACTACGGCTCTTGGGAACGCATGATCATCCACGGTGCTGCCGCCCCTTTCCAGCCACGCCATCAGGCTGGTACGCACATCGCTGGTCAGTTCGAACTGACGGGGCGGCCTGTCTTTTGTTGAATGACCATCGCCCGCTTTCGTATCTCTGGACCGGTTACCAGATCCCTTGTCTTGATCTTGACCAGATCGCAGCCGCGCAGCTCCTCGGCCTTGATTGGCCCAGAGAATAACGGAATGGAGCCGGCTGCAGCGGGGCCGATTGCCGATCGACTGCTACTGGGACGGACACCATTACAAGCGGACAGAAAGCCGATTAAATTTGACACTTTGGAGATTGATTGCTCCAGTATGTATCCGACGGCATGACAACAACTCTGGGTGAATTCCTTTGCAAGTATCTAATCAATACAACGCATCCGGATCCCTGGCTGGATATCTTTTTCAGTGCAGGTTGGCTTTGCTTCTTGCGATCCGAGAAATGAAGGTCAAACCGAATTGTCATATCTCGATTGAGAAATTCGACGACATAGCGTTCCATGAACAAGATTTGGCGCATTGCGTCGTCCAGGCCAAGCATCATATAGGTCCGAAGGACGTCACCGATAACAGTGTCGATGTCTGGAAAACCCTTCGCATCTGGATTTCACAACTAAAGGCAGGCTTCTTCTCGAATGCCGATACACGACGGTTTCTGATTACGACCGCGACGGCACCTGACGATGGAGGCCTCGCCATGCTACGCGCCGGCTGCGGACCTGCGGAGCGTCAAATAGCAAGGGAGCGGCTGGTGACGGCCGCGCGTGCATCAACCAATAAGACATCGGAGGCGGGCCGTAGCGACTTCCTAGCCTTAACCGACGAAGAAGCCGACGTATTGCTCGCTACAATTACCGTGCTGGATGGCGCGCCAGATCTGCACAATGTTCTCGACGAGGTCGAAGGCGAGCTTCGCATCCTGTCGGCCAGTTCCGCCGACAAAGTCGCGCAATCGCTCGAAGGCTGGTGGTTTGGCGCAGTTGCGAAACGCCTCGTTGGCTTCGAGACATCCGATATTCCGGTCCAGCACATAGCAATCAAGGCACAGGAGTTCGCCGCACTGTACGGACCGGTCGGCCTTCCTGTGAGCGATCCCAGCGAGTTCGGTGAGCGGCCCTACTCGATCGAGGACGAAGACGAGACCTACGTCAAGCAGATGCGTCTAATCCAGCTGTCGGAGACGGCGATAAAACGTGGAATTCAGGACTTCTATCGGTCGAACACGCAGCGATCAAAATGGGCGAGAGAAAACCTGCTCCTCGATGGCGACGTCGCGCGATATGAGGCAAAGCTCCAGGATTCCTGGGAGCGCAAATTCGAGGAAGAGTGTGGCGAAGCCCATACGGCCGATGATGCTTCGAAGAACGCAATGGGGCGAAAAGTCTTTTATTGGGCAAGCCAGCAGCAGATCGAATTCCGCAATGTGATCGAGACGTGGATCACTGCGGGATCATTCCATGGATTGGCTGACCGGGTGAAGGTGGGATGGCATCCGAATTACATAGATCATCTTTCGGTCGGAACTGATGATGCCGCGGCTTGATATCTGGGCCCGGCGCCCTCCTGAGGAAGCAAATCTCTTTGGCCCCTCCTTTCTCTGTGCGCTTTCGCACGAATTTCTGCGCGACTTCATCAAGGACGGCCGCGATGGGACTTCGCTCTTCCTGCTGGTTATCGCGCTATCGACTGTCTTGCATCGAAGCAGCCGGGAGCGGCTGCCTTATTCGACGGTCACGTCACTCTATGCCTGGGTGCAGGATAACGAGGATCTCCTTATCGGATTTGCGTCGAGAGCTCAGAATCTGACGCCCTATTTGAAGGAGGCCGTGCTGTTCGGGCTGGCGACAAAGACGGTCATCATCAATGAAGCGGGCAACCTTCGACCCGGAAAGCACCGTGCAACCTTTCCAAAGTCGTTCTTGGACGACACCACTACGGAAACCAAAGAAATCATAGATAGATCGAAGTTCATGGGTAGATGGCTTGCAAAATCTGGATCTGAGACATCAGTGGCAGCGGCGTTGGGAGTACGCCCATGAGTTTCATCATCAAGGCAATCGTCGTCTACAGCCACGCGGGTGAACAGCAGATCTTGCCGTTTCGTGAAACCGGCCTGAATATCATCACGGGCAAATCCAAGACCGGAAAATCGGCGATCATTGATATTGTCGACTACTGCCTTGGTCGCGGCAGCTACAATGTCGCCGAGGGAACGATCCGCAAGAAGGTGTCATGGTTCAGTCTGCACATTGCAAAGGACGAGGACGAGGTATTCATCGCTCGTGATAATCCAGGCCCGGGTGCCAGCACGGGCTCCAAGGTGTTTTTCCGCCGCGGTAGGGACCTCACTTATCCCTCCCTCGAAGAGATCACAAAAAACACCACCGAGGAAAGCCTTAAGGAATTCGTGACGCGCTTTGCGGGGATCCAGGAGAACGAGCACCGACCGACTTCAGGCACACGCCCGCCACTGGAAGCTGATATCGGGCACGCGCTTTTCCTTTGCTTCCAGAAACAGAACACCATCGCCAGCCAGGACCAGCTCTTCCACCGGATGAACGAGCAGTTCCTGCCTCAAGCAATGAAGGACACCCTTCCTTACTTCCTTGGTGCCGTCGATGAGGATCACTTCCGACATTTCGGGGAGTTGGATGAACTGCAAAAGAAGCTGCGGCTTCTGGAAGCTCAACAGGCCAAGCATGTGCAGGCAGTCGACGTCAGCCGGTCACGTTTGACGAGAATTCTCAACGAGGGAAAGAAGGTCGGGCTAATCCGCCAAGACTATCAGGCAGTGGACGACAGTGTTTTCGCCTTTCTTGCAAGGATCGGGGAGAGCGCTATCGATCAACCTGACCTCATATCCGATTTTGGCGAGACCATTGCTCGCCTCCGCGATGAGCAGAGTACATTACAGGGACGTCTGGGAGACCTCAATCAGGACGTTCGAGCCGCTCGCGCATTCTTCTCCGACCAGACCGAATATTCCCGCGAGGTCAACGAACAGCGATCCCGCCTGAAGAGCATCGAGCTTTTCAAGAACGACATTGAATCGCCGGAACAATGCCCCTTCTGCGATTCACATCTGGAGTCCCCCATTCCACGCGTTACGCAGGTCCGGGACTCGTTGCGGCGGGTCAGCATCCAGCTTGATGGCCTCTATCGCGACAATCCCCATATCCAAAGGCATATTGTGGATCTCGAAAGCAAGATTGTCGAAGCGACTGACAATCTGAAGCTGGTTCAGAGGGAACTGCAGCGCGCTGTTCTCGATGATGAGGCTGCGAAGGCCCGTCAGGATCTAATCGTCTCGCGCGGCCGCTTTCTTGGTCGGCTTGCGGAATTTCTTGAATCGATGGCGCCGGATCGGGATGACATGGAGCTTTCAGTGGAGATCGAGCAGGTCAAGGGCCTGATTGCTGCTGTCCGTTCCCGCATCAACAGTGACGATATAGAATCGCGATTGCAGACGATCCTGAGCTTCATCAGCCAGAAGATGACGGACTATTCCGAGCTGCTCGATCTGGAACATAGTGGCAGCTCGTTGCGATTGGACGTCAAGAAGCTCACGGTGGTTGCTAATACTGTCGATGGACCGATCCCGCTCAACCGTATGGGAAGTGGCGAAAACTGGGTGGGCTATCACGTGCTCAGCCACCTCGCGATCCACTGGTGGCTACGCGAACGGGACCGTCCCGTGCCTGGCTTTCTCATTTTCGATCAGCCTACACAAGCGTACTATCCGCCGGATATCGCGGAAGGCGGACTCGAGCAGATTGAAAAGGATGCCGATCGAGCAGCTGTGAAAGCCTTGTTCAAGTTGATGGCTCACGCGAGCCAGCAGATCAGCCCTGCCTTCCAACTGATAGTTCTCGATCATGCCCATCTCACCGATGACTGGTTCGAAGACGCAATCGTAACCGAATGGCGGGGAGATAAAGCGCTCGTGCCATACCATTGGCCGGAGCGATAGTAGATGAACGGCGGGCCCTACGAGGCCCGAACCAATAAGCTTCCGTACGATATAGTTTGAGAACCGAGAGTAGGTGACAAATGGCAGTTTTGAGCAACGCGCAAACTCAACCCGAGAAAGACCGGAATGAGGGCGCGTTGCCGCCGAAGTGCGGCGGTAACTGAACGACCGCTTTCCCAGCTTGGCCGGACAGAAGCCGCCAGGCAGGAAACCACCCCGTTGCAGCCATTTGGACAGTGCCAATAGCGCTGACAATCAGTACCAGATAGCGATCAAAGTCACAGAACCGGTCCTGGAAGCGTTCCGCGACGGTTCCGTTTTTGCCGTATAGCTTCTCCATCACACGGTTTGTCTACGCGAAACGAATCAGTCTGCCGTGAGAGCAGGTGAGTCGCATCGCGAAGTATGCTTGCGCCTTTAGGCGCAATCAATACTGTGCGTTTTTGCCATGTAATGGAAGGCTTTTTCGACAGCGGACGATGCCGCAGTGTCGATCAGGCGCCGTAAACACCCTGAAGTTTTTCGAAGATTTCCGGAGCGATCTCATACTGGCGGGCCTTGCCGCGGCCGATCGAGGTCCGGCCCCAGGACTCCTTCAAAAGCCCGCGCACGACCAGCGGATCAATAGCTTCCTGCGCAGCCTTCCTTGTCATTCCAGTCACTTCCGTGACATTCGTGATCGTCAGAGCCGTGTCAGCCTTCTGCAAGGTATAGAGAAGATTCATCATGCCAAGCTGACGAAGACGCGAATTGGGCGTCTCGTCGGGCAGGGGCTTTGACATGATCTCATGCGTGGCCAAGGTCGCGAAAACCGTGTTGTGCCAGCGTTGGTTTAATGGGCTTGGCATCTCTTTATCTATTCGTTATCGTGTAGTATGACAAGGTGGTTTAGCCTCACGGACGGCTGGCCAATGGAGCGACCGACGGGAGTATTGGCATGAAAAATGCGGTCATTCGGGCACTTTCTGCCTTTTTACTCTGCGTTCCATTGTACACCTTTTCGTCCTCCATTGCGCGGGCAGATGACTGGGGTTGCCAGGTTCTCCTATGCCTCTCAAATCCCGGCGGCGCAACGCAGTACGCCGAGTGCCGCCCGCCGATTGAGCGGCTGTGGTCGCATCTGGCGAAAGGCCGATCCTTCCCGATTTGCAGCGGCGTTGGCTTCTCTGCGACGATGCCCCGTTACGAACCGTACTATTGCGATGCAGGGTTCCGGCTGGTCACCCGCTCGGGAGATCGCCGGAATGAAGTCGGCTGCGTCTCCACCGAGCCCAAAGTCGTTAGCAGCGCCATGTGCAGCTATCGTGACAATGGAGGAGCCACGGGCCACTGGCATTTCGAAGACGGCAAGCGGGTCTGCAAGGCACTGGTTACCCAACGTCCCCATGTGCGCGAACAGCCGAGATATGTCGACGTCACCATCGACGGCGCGGGCCGCCAGCGCGTGTGGTTCTAACCAATGCCAGTGGCGTTTCTCGATCTTGCCCAAAATTGTGCGCCGCAGGTCGCCACGGAAACAATCGCCGCTGTCGTGAGCGTCGAGAGCGGATTCCAGCCATTTGCGATCCGCATCAACACAGATCATCCGCTCACCGAGCAGCCCAAAACCAGAGCCGAGGCAATCGAGACCGCGACGATGCTGATCGCGGAGGGCCACGATATCGACCTGGGACTTGGTGGGATCAATTCCGGCGATCTGGGACGGCTGGGAATCTCGGTCAGCGACACATTCGATTTCTGCCTGAATATCAAGGCCAGCGCAGCGCTGCTTGAGGGTTACTACCGCGTAGCCCTCCAAGGCGGCGCGACGACGGGACAGGCGGAAGCCGTCATGCTGCGGAGCTATTTCGGCAATGGTGATGCCTCCGTCGGCGAAATGGTGGGCTACGACAAAAAGGTGCTGGCCGAGCGCGCGCGACTGTCCGACCAACTCGAAAGCATCGAGATCGTCGAGACCCAGGCGCTGCCGGCGCGCGAAAGGGCAGGGGAGCCTTCTGCCGCCACAGTCGAGAGCGGTCCGGCCGAAAAGGACCAGCAGCGGTCGCAGGCCTCAGTGCCGCGATGGGATGTCTACAACGCGGGGCGGCAATCCTCCGTCCTCGTCTTTTCCAACGAGCAAAAGGAGTAATGAGCCCATGAACCTATCGGCTCGCATAAGGCCGTTCGCGACGACCGCGACGATGGCGGCGGTATTTTCACTGACCTTGGTTGAGCCGAGCTTCGCGCAAGCGGGCGGCATCGAAAGCGTGCTGCAGAATATCGTCAACATGCTCACCGGCAATGTCGCGAGACTGCTGGCCATCATCGCCGTGATCATCGTCGGCATCGCATGGATGTTCGGTTATCTCGACCTGCGCAAGGCGGCCTTTGTCGTGCTCGGCAT
Source organism: Borborobacter xinjiangensis (assembly GCF_047739745.1). Lineage (NCBI taxonomy): Bacteria > Pseudomonadati > Pseudomonadota > Alphaproteobacteria > Hyphomicrobiales > Phyllobacteriaceae > Borborobacter > Borborobacter xinjiangensis. The sequence continues at coordinate 140,672 of NZ_JBLLVA010000009.1, forward strand.
CGGAATCATCTTCGGCGCGACCGAGATCGTCAACATGATCTCAGGAGGCTAATGCGTGTCCGAGCGGATTACCCTTGAGGAAGACACGCTGTTTCTCGCCTGCACCAGGCCGGCGATGATCGGCGGCGTGACGATGGAGGCGATGGGGATCAATATGATCTTCACGACGATCCTCTTCATCGTCGCGGGATCGGTGGCCTACGCCCTTGTTGGCTTGGTGTTCCACGTCATCTTCAAGGCCATCGTCAAGCACGACCACAACATGTTCCGCGTGCTGCTCGGCTGGATCGAGACACGCGGAAGAACGCGTAACAGCGGATTCTGGGGCGGATCGAGCCTCACCCCGTTGAAGGTCGTCCGGCGCTATGACGAAAGGGACCTCGGCTTTGCCTAGTACCGCGACCGTCAGGAGCCGCGAGCTCGAACCCGAGACCTTCATCCCGTACGTTCGCCACATCGATGAACGGGTGATCGCGCTCGATTCCCGTGCCTTGATGGTGGTGATCGCGCTCGAAGGCGTGTCCTTCGAGACAGCTGACACGCTCGACCTCAACGCGCTCCATCGCGATCTAAACACGCTTTACCGCAACATCGCCGATGAGCGGCTGGCGCTGTGGACGCATATCATCCGGCGCCGCGACAACGAGTACCCCGATGGCGAATTCTCCAACGCTTTCTCGCGAACGCTGAACGACAAATACCGCAACCGGATGATCGGCGAGGACTTGTTCCGCAACGATCTCTATCTCAGCCTCGTCTGGCACCCGGGCAGGGATCCGGCCGAGCGTGTGGCGGCGTTCCTGTCGAAACTGCGTAGGGCGCGGCGGCGTGGGATCGAGCTTAATGAGGATGCCCTCAAGCATCTCGACGACGCCATCGTCGACGTTGCAGCCGGCCTGAAGCGGTTCGGCCCGCGCGTGCTCGCCCTGCAGGAACGCGAGGGGCTGATCTTCTCTGAGCCGAGCGAAATGCTGCACCAACTGGTGGGCGGCCGCCGTGAGCCAGTGCCGCTGACCGAGGGCCGTGTTTCATCCGCAATTTATTCCGATCGGGCTATTGTAGGCCGCGAGACGGTCGAGATCCGCCACGAAGGATCGAGCCGCTATGCCGGCATGTTCGGCTTCAAGGAATATCCAGCCCGTACACGGCCTGGAATGTTTGATGGATTGCTGACCGTCCCCTATGAGCTGATCCTGACCCAGAGCTTCTCCTTCCTGTCGAAGTCCGACGCGAAGACCGTGATGGGTCGCAAACAGAACCAGATGGTCAGCGCCGGCGACAAGGCCGGATCGCAGCTTGAGGAACTCGACGATGCGCTGGACGATCTGGAATCCAACCGGTTCGTGCTGGGCGATCATCACCTGACCCTCACGGTCTTCGCCGACTCGGTGAAGGAACTGACGGACAATCTGGCCAAGAGCCGGACCCATCTGACCAATGGCGGCGCCGTCGTCGCCCGCGAGGACCTCGGGCTGGAAGCGGCCTGGTGGGCGCAGCTTCCCGGCAACTTCCGCTATCGCGTCCGCTCCGGCGCGATCACCTCGAAGAATTTCGCGGCCTTTTCACCTTTTCATTCCTATCCGGTCGGACAGCGCGACGGTAACGAATGGGGACCGGCAGTCGCCATGCTGAAGACGGCGTCGGGATCACCGCTCTACTTCAACCTGCACTATGGCGATCTCGGCAACACCTTCATCGGCGGGCCGTCCGGCTCGGGCAAGACGGTGCTTCTCAACTTCATCCTGTCGCAGGGCGAGAAATTCGACGCCCATATCGTCTTTTTTGACAAGGATCGCGGCGCAGACCTCTTTGTACGCGCGGCCGGCGGAACCTATCTGCCGCTCAAGAATGGTCGGCCGACCGGCTGCGCTCCGCTTAAGGGCATGGAACTGACGCCAGAGAACAAGGTCTTCCTGGCGCAATGGGTGACAAAGCTCGTCGGCTCGAAAACCCGCGAACTCTCCGTCGCGGAGACCCGCGACATCGCCAATGCCATCGATGGGCTCGCCGACTTGCCGGTGGAGCGGCGCACGATCGGCGCGCTGCGGACCTTCCTCAACAATACCGATCCTGAGGGGATTGCCTCGCGGCTGCGCCGCTGGGAGAGGGGAGGGCCGCTCGGTTGGGTGTTCGACAACGTCATCGAGGACGTTGGCCTCGGCGACTTTGGTGTCGGTGGCAAGTTCGTCGGCTATGACATGACCGACTTCCTCGACAATGAGGAAATCCGCACGCCGCTGATGGCCTATCTCTTCCACCGCGTTGAGCAGTTGATCGACGGCCGCCGCATCATCATCGTCATCGATGAGTTCTGGAAGGCGCTTGCCGACGAGGGGTTTCGCGATCTGGCCCAAAACAAGCTCAAGACGATCCGCAAGCAGAATGGGCTCATGCTGTTCGCCACGCAAAGTCCGCGCGACGCGATCAATTCGCCGATCGCGCACACCATCATCGAGCAATGCCCGACACAGGTGTTCATGCCAAACTCGCGCGGCAGTCGCGCCGACTATGTCGACGGCTTCAAACTCACCGAGCGGGAATATGAGCTGATCGCCCGCGAGCTCTCCAATGAGAGCCGCCGCTTCATCGTCAAGCAGGGCCACAACAGCGTCGTCGCCGAACTCAATCTCGGCGGCTTCGATGACGAACTCGCCGTGCTGTCCGGGCGCACCGCCAATGTCGAACTTGCCGACACGATCCGGGCAGAGACCGGCGACGATCCGGAAGCATGGCTTCCCCTCTTCCAGCAGCAAAGGAGTGCAGGCTGATGCGTATGCGCGATTCGTTGATGGCCGCCGTCGCCATCCTTGCCCTGTCGGCCAGCGGCGCCGGCGCGCAAGGGATTCCCGTAATCGACCAAACCGCGATCCTGAAGCACATCGAGAGCATCACTCAGCTCAAGTCGCAGCTCGATGCGCTCAATCAGCAGATCACGCAAGCGGAGCAATTGTTCGGATCGCTCAACAAGCTGACGAATATGGCCGATGTCGCCTCGCTTCTGAACCGGCCGGAAATCCGCAAGGCCTTGCCGCAGGACTTTGCGGCAATAGAAAGCCTGCTCAGCGGCAACGGTTCGGGTGTGTTCGGCGATTCCGCATCGAAGTTCCTCGCAAGCAATTCGACCTATCAGTCCTCGGCTAATGATTTTTACGCTCAGGAACTGGCGCGCGTCCAGAACCGCAATGCCGGCCAGATGAGCCTTGGCCAGCAGATTTACGATGCTGCCACAAAGCGCATCGACGGGATCGATCAGTTGCGCCAGCAGATATCCTCGGCCAGCGACGCCAAGGATATCGCCGATCTCCAGGCCCGCATTCAGGCCGAAAGCGCCTTCCTGCAAACCGATCTCTTGCGCATGCAGGGACTGCAGATGGTCCAGCAGGCGCAGGCCCAGGTCGAGGATCAGCGCAAGGCGGAAGACTGGCGCAAGCGGATCGATACGATGAACACGGCGCTGTCGCAATGAAGCGTATCGCGGCTCTCGTCATGATGGCATTGCTGGCGGCGTGTTCGGAACCGCCGCCGGCTTCGGTCATCACCGTCAGCGAGTTTCTCGCCGACGAGAACCTGCGCGCTGATCATATCGGAAAATGCCGCGAGAACCCCGGCGAGCTGGGGCAGACGCCCAATTGCCGCAATGCCGAAGAGGCAGAGGGCAAGGCCCGGCTCGAGCGCATGAACAGGGCGCTGGGGGGATAGCGCCATGTACACCGTCTTCGACTTTCTCGATCGCCAGTTCACGACGCCGCTCCAGAACTTCATCAGTTCCGGTACGAGCGGGATCAGCGCGTGGGTGACGGGGCCGTTGACGGCGGCGCTGACGCTCTACGTGATCCTGTACGGATTTCTGATTCTGCGCGGATCGGTCCAGGAACCGATCATGGAGTTCGCCTTCCGGGCGATAAAGCTCGCCATCATCCTGATGCTGGTCAGGAATGCCGGCGAATACCAGACCTATGTGACCAACATCTTCTTCGAGACGCTGCCGCGGGAAGTCTCGGAGGCTCTGAACACCGGCGGCGCCCCAAGCGCCACGACCTTCGACAGCCTGCTCGACAAGGGTCAGAAGTCCGCCAACGATATCTGGGCGCAGGCGTCCTGGCCGGTCGATCCGCTGACCGGGTTTGCGGGTCTCGTGGTGATCGTTGTGACGTTCATTGTCGCCTCGATCGGATACGTCGTGTCGCTCTACGCACGCGTTGCGCTTGCAATCATTCTCGCGATCGGCCCGATCTTCATCGCGCTGGCCATGTTCCAGTCGACGCGGCGCTTCACCGAGGCATGGATCGGGCAGCTCGCCAACTTCGTCATTCTGCAGGTTCTGGTCGTCGCGGTCGGCTCGCTGCTGGTCACCAGCTTTGCGACAATGTTCACCACCGTCGAGGCTTACAGCGACGTACTTATGCGGCCGATCGCTGTCGGCGCCATCGGTCTGGCCTCCCTCTACGTCTTTTACCAACTGCCGGGCATCGCCTCGGCGCTGGCGAGTGGGGGCGCCTCGCTCACTTATGGCTTTGCGGCCGGTCGGGATGCCCATCAAAGCACCGTCACGAGAACGATCGGTTGGGGTTGGCGCAGGTTGACCGGCAGAGGAGCCTGACACCATCACCATGAGGGGTATTCCAGGGTGCATATAGTTCGAGTTGTAACAATGATGGGGCTGCTTGCCGCCGTTTCCGGCTGCGCGACGCTAAGTTACCCGCTGCCCAAATGCGACGGCTATGCGAAGCGGCCGCTCAATCGTTCGATGTGGGATTGGGATGCTGGCAAAGCACAGGGAACCCAACAGCAATCCTCGGTCGCTGATAGCAACGGGAGCGCATTGGCATTCGCCGAGCAGTCAGCCGAGCCAGATGTCACGATCGCGACCTTCGCCGGGTTCGACGAAGCCGGTTCTCATGCTGCTTGCCGGGCAGGGTAGGGGGCATGGTGACTACGGACAGTCTCAAGGATTATTTCGATAAGGCGCGCCGCTTCGACCAGGACCGGATGGTCTCGGCCGAGCGCTCGAAGCGGATCGCCTGGTTCGTCGCTATCGTCGCCAGCGTGCTGGCCTGCGTCTCGGTCGCCGCCGTGGTCGCACTGACGCCGCTCAAGACGGTCGAGCCCTTCGTCATCCGCGTCGACAATTCGACCGGCATCGTCGACGTGGTGTCGGCCATGACGTCGGCTGCCGGCAGCTATGACGAGGAAGTCACCAAATACTTTGCCGCGCGCTACGTCCGGGCGCGCGAAGGCTATGTCTGGTCGGAGGCGGAGGAAAATTTCCGCACCGCCTCGCTGATGTCGAACGCGGCTGAGCAGCAGCGCTTTGCAGCCGTGTATCGAGGCGGCAATCCGGAATCGCCGCAGAACGTCTATGGCCGATCCGCAACGTCCCGCATCGGGATCAAGTCGATCTCGCTCATCAACAGCAATGTCGTTTCAGTCCGCTATACGCGGACAATCACGCGCGGCGAGGATATCCGCACAACCCATTGGGTGGCAACGATCACCTATTCCTATGCCAATGCCCCAATATCCTCCAGCGACCGGTTGGTGAACCCCCTTGGGTTCGTGGTGAGCGAGTACCGGGCCGATCCGGAGGCCTTGAATTGAAAAATCGATCTCTTCTCGCGGCGGTCGTCGTCGCGGCACTAACAATGCACCCTGCTCAGGCCCTTGAGATTCCGGCGAGCGCGCAGCAGGACAATCGCGTGCGATTCGTCAATTACCAACCCTACAACATCACGCGGATCGTCGGCACGATCCGCTCGTCGGTCCAGGTGGAATTCGCGCCTGACGAAGAAATCGCCCATGTGGCGCTCGGCAATACCGTTGCCTGGGAAGTCGCGCCGGCCGGCCACATCCTGTTCCTCAAACCCCGTGAGAACCAGCCGGCCACCAACATCTCCGTGGTGACGACACGGCGAGACGGTTCCAAGCGCAGCTATCAGATGGAACTGGTCGTGCGCGACGGTTCGGTCGATGCCGGGCAGAACACCTATTTCTATGTGAAGTACCGTTATCCCGCCGATGAAGCTGAGCGACGACGCCTTGAGGAGGAAGCGCGCAAGCGTGCGGCCGAGGCCGGCTATGCCGACCAGGTCCTCGGCATCCATGAGCAATACGGCCCACGCAATTGGCGCTATTCGGCGCAAGGCTCTGCTGCGATCGAACCGCAGGCGGTCTATGACAACGGCAAGGTGACGACCTTTGCCTTCAGCGGCAATCAGGAAATGCCGGCGATCTATATCGAGAATTCCGACGGAACGGAAAGCCTGGTGCCGAAGACGGTACAGGGCGATCTCGTGCTCGTTCACGCGATCAGCCGCAAGTTCGTCCTGCGGCGCGGCTCCGACACACTCTGCATTTTCAACGAGGCCTACTCGCCAGTCGGCGTTGATCCTGGAACCAACACTACCTCGCCCTCGGTCGAGCGGGTGGTCAAGGTTCCGGCCGCCGGACAGTAAGGGAGCCGCCATGACAGACACGTCAGAAACAACGATCCCCGGGGAACGCGCACAAACCACAACGGCGCGCAAAGTCGACAACAATCCCTTGCTCAAGCGCGGGGCGGTCGTGCTGGCGGTTGTCGCCTTCATGGGTTTCGCCATGTGGTCCATACGGCAGGGGCCGAAAGAGGACGTCGAGCAGCCCGGATCAGGGGTGATCCGCCAGACGACGGAGTTCGAACCGGCCCGGGCCGAACCCGAACCCGTGGTGCTGCCCGTACCGGAGATCAAGCTACCGACCCCGGCCGTCGAGACGGCGGTGACACCCGCCGTCGATGAGCTGCTTGACGCGGCAAGAAGGGCGCCAGTGATGGCATTTGGTGGCGGACAATCCGGCAACAACGCAAGGCCTTCCAACACGGCCGAGACGACGACGGATCCGAACTTCCTTCCGGTCGATGGCCTCCTGGGCGGAGGAGGACAGGGGGAGAACGAGGATCAGCGCTTCAGCCGGATGCTTAAGCCAACCGTCTTGGTAGGATCGAAGGCGGGACATCTGGGCAACCGCAACTTCATTGTCGCGATGGGGACCTCGATCCCCTGCGCGCTTGAAACGGCACTGTCGTCGGATCAACCGGGGTTCACAAGCTGTGTGATTACCCGCGACGTTCTCTCCGACAATGGCCGCGTCGTGCTGATGGAGAAAGGCACTCAGGTCGTTGGCGAATATCGCGGTGGCCTGCGCCGCGGCCAAAGCCGGCTGTTTGTGCTCTGGAACCGTGCCAAGACACCCACAGGTGTCATCATCACATTGGTGTCGCCGGCGACCGATGCGATCGGCCGCGCTGGCTTTGACGGCTATGTCAACACGCACTGGTGGGAGCGCTTCGGCAGCGCTCTGCTTTTGTCGGTGGTCGGCGATGTCGCCACCTATGCCGGTCAGGAATTGCAGCGCAGCGATGTGCAGGCGCAAGGTACGACAAGTGCGGGCAAGGACGCTGCCGCAATCGCCGTCGAGCAGTCGATCAATATTCCCCCGACGTTGATGAAGCATCAGGGCTCGCTCGTTTCGATCTTCGTCGCGCGCGATCTCGATTTCTCAAGCATTTACGGCCTACGGGTAACCGAGCCCCGTAACACGATCTACGACCGCGCCGTGATGGGCGATTTCTATCCAAAATCCGATTTGGTCACGAAATAGGGCAGGGGATGACGGAAAATTCTGATGCCAGCGTCGTCCGCCAATTGCTTCTCCCTCTCGATCAGTTCCTGAAGGACAAGAGCCTCTATGAGGTTGTCATCAATCGCCCAGGAGAAGTGCTGACAGAAGGAACCGCCGGCTGGCAGCGTCACAAACTACCGGACCTGTCATTTGACAAGCTGATGCGGCTGGCGCGGGCGGTGGCAAGCTTCTCCAATCAGGGCATCGATGAGACCCGCCCGCTTCTGTCCGCCACCCTTCCGGATGACGAACGCATCCAGATCGTGATCCCGCCAGCGACGACACGGGACACCGTTTCCATCACAATCCGCAAGCCCTCATCCGTTTCGCTGTCTACGGCTGATCTGGAGGCGGGCGGCTTGTTCGAGAATGTCGTTGCGAGCACCGATCAGAAGTCTCGCGAGGATCCGCTGTTGGCGAGCTACCGCAGTGGACAGTATCGCGCCTTTCTCGAAGGTGCGGTTCTTGCCCGCAAGAACATCATCATCTCCGGCGCCACGGGCTCCGGCAAGACCACGATCTCGAAGGCCCTGATCCAGCACATTCCGCAGGACGAACGGCTGATCAGCATCGAGGACACGCCTGAGCTCACGATCCCGCAGCCGAACCATGTCCGCCTGTTCTATTCGAAAGGCGGGCAGGGCTTGGCAAAGCTCGGCGCGAAGGATCTGCTTGAATCATGCCTGCGCATGCGGCCTGATCGGGTCCTGCTGCAGGAGCTGCGGGATGGCACTGCGTTCTACTACATCCGAAACATCAATTCCGGGCACCCCGGCTCGATCACAACTGTGCATGCGGATTCACCGAGCCTGGCGTTCGAGCAGTTGACACTTCTGGTCAAGGAGTCCGAGGGCGGACAGGACCTCGACCGCGACGATATTCGCAACCTGCTCAAAATTTCGATCGACGTGATCGTCCAGTGTAAAAGGGTTGGCGGCAGGTTCCGCGTGACGGAAGTCTACTACGCAGATCATGCGCATACTGTACCCACCCGTCAGGTAGACGCGCTTCGCAAGAAAACGCCTGCAGCCGCTCTATGAGTCCGCTCTATCTTTGAACTAGAGCGCAGGGACGCGGGCGTACAATGAACCGCCCCTAATCAGCATGGCTTCTTGGAGAGAACCGATTAGTGACACGGGGGGCAGACCCCAGCAAAGTGCTGCGTAGTGGAAGGTCGGCGATGCGTCGCTTCTCAGGCATGCCGATTCAGCTGACGACAGAAACCACTCAACGGCCGCGCCTTAGTAACCGCTTCAAGCTCAAACCGGCCAACAAAATGTAAGGCGGCATGGCGAGCGAATAGTGACCACAGTTTACTTCCAAAATATTTGGCCTAGCCCCGGCGTCCTTCAGCCTCTGCATGAACCTCTCCGATAGCTCTGGCAACACCACTTTGTCTCTCTTAGCCAACACAACGTGAAGATCGAGATCAGGCCGTGCCAAACTATGTGCGTAATTCTCCAAATTAAGTGGACCCCAGGCCCTTCTGAGATCGGTCAGCTCAATCTCAGGCTCAAGGCTATCGCGTATCGATCGTGTCGCGCGGCCCGTCCAAACCATATCGGCCAGACTTCCCGCCGTCAGAAATAACGAGGCTTTTGACACAGCCAAGTCGTGTGCGGCGACTATGGCCGCAACCCAGGAACCCAAGCTCATTCCGAGAACCGAAATCTCTCGATAGCCTTTGCTTTTCAACCAACGTATGAGTTTTCGCCCATCCAACACTGCCTGCCTAACAGATTGGATCGTTCGACCGAGATTAGGGCTAAGCATATAGTCGGCGTGCGCGGAGCCGGGACGGCTGCGTTCGAAGTGATAAGGCATAGCAATCTCGACAACCGCGATGCCACGGCGCGCGAAAAAGTTAGCAATCTGACGATTCCGGGCGCTTGCATTCCAATGGTGAAAAATCACCATCGCCTGATCGAACGACCCGCTTTCTGTGATTTTCGCCGAGACGACATTGTTCTGTTCGATATCAGTAGAAATGTCCGATGGAAATTTGAGCCACCCATCTAGCCTTTCAAAACCCTGATCACTCACACTCGGCTCATCGAAAAAGGCTGGATCCGCCACGGCCTGGTCCGCAAGGGCACAGAATTCCTCGATACTTGTTATCTTCTTCGCACCTGGAAAGGCGCGTTCCGGATCAAGGACGAAATCCGTTGGTTTCTTCCCTTCCTCGCCGCGTCGCGCCCGCCGCTCATCCCAACGATCAAGCCAACTATGATACACTCTGATTGTTTCCTAACTTACTCACTCGCCATCGCCCCAACCCTGGATCAAACAGGCCGTATACTGCGAGCAGCACTCCAACGCCCAGAAGGATCGAAAAGCCAGCAGATGCATCGATCAACAAGTAGCCAGCGACGAGTACCGCTATAACTGCCGACATCCTCCACATAGGCATACAAAACCGGCGATCGACACCTAAACGGATGGAGCCATACAGAAATACAACACAGGTCGAAATAACGATAAGAAGGCTGCTGTAATGCGTCGGCATTCTATAGATAAATCTATTGCTCTCGTTACCACGTTCATACAAAGCCGATGACATGTCGCCGATCAACCATGATACAATATTCTTTCCATTCGACGCCAGGTAAGAGCTTTGAAGCTTCATGACAATGGCGATCAGAATGCCCAAAACAGTACACCGGAAAACCCACCGCATCACCTTGACGCTGGCTTCATTTAACTCGCTTTGGTAATCCACCTCCGGCTGGCCTTTCGATGCTTCACCAATTCTCCAAAGATCATCGACGACCGTATGCAGCAACATTAGACCTACGAAAAATAGATAAAAGCACAGGCACATATAAAGATAAGCGAGCCCCGTGAATACGACCGCTACTGGCACCGATATGACCTCCGGGCGTACAATCGCTAACGATCCCCAATCCGTCGCATAGTTGCCACCACCTTTGATCAACGGGATCAATGACACGCCGATCCACTGAAAAAGACCGGCGAACATCACACAAATCAAAAAAACCGCCCAATATGAATACGAAGAAGCCTCGACGTTGCGCGCCCAAGCATCGTCGCTTTCCATCTTGTCGCCATGCGCTACAAGCTTTGGGCGGCCTTCATCTTTCCAAAAGGTCACTAGCTCGGTCACGAAGGCAAAAAACAGTGGCAAAAATAGCATGAACACGAATGTCCAATTCGCTGCCCAAAGAAACCCAACCTGCTTGACGACGCCATCCGCCCGGCCATATGTCACGTTGTGAATCCCCGTCATATACGACAAAAACCCAAGAGCGGTGACACCCGAAAACACCGACGCCGGTAAATTCAGGGGAGATCCGTGACTAAAAAACGTCTCCGATTTCCTCGCCAAACTAAAACGCCGCCTCGGCCCCTTGGCGTCATTATCCCTTGCCAGCTCTGCCGGGGACTCTGACCCATCATCGAAGGTCGCAGTCCGTGTCATATCTGGAACTGCCAGCGCAACGCCGCTTCCCGCTCTCTTCCATTCTCGTCTCTTGGCCGTTAACCGCGATTGCGCCGCACTAAGCTCCATCTGCCATTCGCTAGTTGCCACGGGATCATCGCAGCCAAAAACCCTCGCCAGCCAACGAATGTTGGCAGCGCTAATTCCCTTCTCGTTCTCTTGAAACCAAAGCTGCACCGTTCGCAGATCAACCCCAATCCGGTTGGAATCAATCTGTGAAATCGCCTCTGCAAGAAGCTCGGGCGTCCAGGGGCCTGCAGGAAACCCGTCTTTGCCCGAGGGCCGACCCGCACCCGCAGCCGCCAATCGTTTGAATAATCCTTTGAAATCACTCCCGTCTCTCGGCGGAGGGAGAAATAACTTTCCGTTCCTAAACAATGACTTATAGGCTCTGGTTTCGTTCCGCTTCGCTAGGCTTCGTATCCTATCGTGCCTTCGTCCTCAATCAACGTATTTATCAGCTCGATTTTGGCCGCACGGGAGAGGATCGAATGACCGGCGACCCGCTGGAGAGGCTGAACACGGTTGTTGCGTGGGAGATGTTTCGCAAACCGCCGGCCAAGGCACTGAACTTCCAAGCGAAAAAATCAACAAAAGCAGGCGATTAGGGGGGCGCCCATAACCCCGATGGTTTCCGGATTGAACCAGTCGGCGCTTCGAAACGTCAAAAAGATCGCCCGTTCGGTGTTCGTTCGGTCTTATCGTTGCTGAGCCTCCTCTCTACGTGATGCCCTCATGAGGGCGCGGGCAAGACCTCGCATCGGAATTGGCAGACAGATACCGATGCTATCAACCGAAGGAAGTATAACATGCGGCTCATATGCGAAGCAAAGTTAAGACTAGCAAACGCCCCCTACGCAATTGAACACGCGATCAAAGACCTGACGATTCATTGTCGGTCCATCTCCCAAAATAATGGGCAATATGAGCTCGACTTCGAGGCAGCAACTGCAGCAATCCGCGCGCATGAGGAAGGTTTGTTGATCCGTGTCGAGGCAGAGGAGACTGTCATTTCTGATGGCACAAAAATGCTAATTGCAAGCCAGATTAGCTCCCATGCCATCAATATGCCTATGAATGTCTTATGGGTTGATGCGTCAGAGGAGCCGTTTGCAACTATCTTAGCTCCCGAAAAACTAGAGACACGTGAAAATAAGCAGGCAAATTCAACCAAGCGCTATCGTTGCTAGCTGCCTGCTATAGATCAGTCGACCAATCCTGCTGATGGCATTGAGCTGAAGCTATCTCTTAATCGAGATTGCAGCATTACGGCCGCGTTCCAATTGCTGTCGATGCTGCTGGGTCTGACCATGCACCGCCTGAATCTGAGACTGGACGCGTGCGAGCGCGATGGCGCGTTCGGGGGAGATGGCCAGGTTCTTCGAGAACCGGTCGATGTTTCCTGACGTCAACGCATTTCGGTCTGCGGGAGTCAGCCGCCGATTGATCGACGTCACGATGCCATCAAGTTCCCGTCGCAACTGCGGAGCGGCGTGCAACCTGCTGGCCTGCCCGTGAGCCGGGGCCTGCAGAATCGCCGTCAAACCCTCAGATGGCGCTCGGATTTCCTGACGCTGGCGATGCTGTTCCTCACGATGCTTGGTTTCGATCTGATACCGCTCAAAATCCACCGTGCGACCATAGTCTTCCATGGCAGCGGCGAGCTGTGGCAGATGCGCTTTCGCGGTCTGGCGTTCAGGGCTTTCGGCGCGCAGGAACCCGCTACCTTCACCAGCCATTGGCCCAAACCTTCCAGTCCGGATATCCTGGCCCGTGACGGAGCCCGCCATGGCTCCATCGATGCCCTCGACCGTCGCGGATGTGGCTGCGGCATTTCCATAAACGAGTCGCGATAGCCGCTCGATTTCCGAACGCTTTTCCTCCAGCCGTGTGGATTGCCGCAGCTTGATCCCTATCTCGGCCTCGCTCAGATCAGGCAAGTCGCGTCCGGGAATGAGGACCTCTCCCGGTCGAACATGGCGGTCCGGATTCTCCTCACCCCTATCCCCGATACCGGGGCGGGCGAATGAGTTTTCACCATCGACCGAAATGATCGAGCTTCGGTCGATGCCGATCCTCTGTTTGACCACCCGGGCGGTCTTCATGGCATCATCGTCATCTGACCGGCGGCGCTCCGCCAGGAACCAGGCGAGATCATCGCGTGAGTGGGTCTTCACTTCATCGATCAGCGCCGCGTTGGCGCTGCGAGCCTCCATACGGGCGATTACCCTGGTCCAGACATTTGCGAAGCCGTCAATTTCCTCACGGGATAATGGACGGCTGCGCGTCTCCTCAAGTACCTGGCGCGCCGTGGCGGCCGTCAACCATTGTCCGTTAGATAGAGTATTGTCATAGACCACTTCGCCATTGGGTCGTTGGATCACGACACGATCGGCGAGCTTGCGACGCTCGACGCGCTCCAGGCTTTCGGCGAGACCGGTGACGGCGGCATCATGGACAGCGCGCGGTGGGATCCGCGCGGCCGCTCCGGCATGATGCATTTCCTCAAAACGGTAGTGGCAGCCCTGCCAGCTGACACGAGGACTGACAGCCAGCACCCGCGCCTCGACGCGATAGCCGGCCGATCTTCCGGCCGTCATGACCTTCTCGACATTGTCTGGGGTCCGCATCGTAGTCTCGAACATCACATGGACACCACGTTCGGTGGCAGCAGTGAGCAGCTTTTCGCTCCAGATGCCGGCATCCACCTGGGTGAAGCGCGATGCAGTTGCCGGATCGGCTTTTTGGTGCGCGACAAAACCGGGATGGTAGGATCGCAGATCATCCCCGACGATGCGGATGGCGGGGCCCGTTTGCTCCAGCTCCGTGTGGCTCGCGGTCAGCACGGCAGTTTTGCCGGAGCCAGGCTGGCCGCCGAGCACGATCAGGGTCGGCGGCCGATCCGCCGTTCCTATATCGTCGGGGAGATAGTCGGGCAGGATCTCCGTGCGGAAGATGTGTTCGTTCTGGGCCTCTGACAGGCGGCTGATGACAGCTTCGTCTGCCATCGGTCAGAGCTCCTGCCAGAACAAGGCAGCGTCTTTGACCCGTGGCCCCCATTCCGCGATCACGGCTTCGATCTGCTCGGGATCGCCGACACGGATGCGGTTCTGCACCGTAAGCAGTTCACGCCGTTTTGCGCGCAGCGCCTCGGCGCCGACCGCGTCGTTCGCCTCGATGGCGGCGACGCGTTCCGATACCAGCCCACGCGCCTGATTCATGATCTCGATGGCGAGCTCGGCCCGCACGATCGCCTCGAGAGTTGTCGGCTGTCCGGCCATTATGTTTCCTTCCTGCTATCTGGTGATGCCCTTGGCCTGGCTGAGCGCCCGCATCTGGCGCTCGGCGATGATGTCCTGAGCCTTATCGGCGCGAACGGCATTCTGCAGCACCTTGAGGCGAGGCTGCATGGCCTCGAACACCTTGCGCTGCGCCGCCGGCACGCGATCGACGATGTCACCCTGTCCACGGCCGATCGCGTTCGGCCCGAACCGCTTGTCGAGGGCTTTGCTAACGGCTGCGAACTCGGCCCTGACTCTCGCGTCGAGCGAGCGGACAAGCTGCGATATGTCCTTGGGCGACTTATCGACCGCTGCCGTCAGACGAGCTAGTTCGGTCGTCGCCCGTGGCGACAGGCCAGGCACCGGCACGCTCATCCGTTCCCGATCGTTGGTAACGGCCGCCTTCTCGGCGTCGAATGCGCCCTGCCAGGCCTTGCCTGCCGCGACGATATTGGCGGTAACAACCACCACTGCCTCGATCGCTGCTTTGCGTTCCCGGCCGGTGGCGATGAACCTATCGATGACCCTGTCAGAGCCGCGCAATGGACCATAGGCGGCAGGGTCATTCTCGACGGCACGAGCGATACGCTCTGGCTCGACGCCCTTGACGACCAGATCCTCAATCGTCGCAAGGGCCGCAGCGGGATCGCGCCAGACGCGCTGGGTGGCCTCGCCAAGCGCCACGCGCTGCTGCCTATAGCGGGGAACCTCCAGCGCACGCGTTTTGGCTTCATCATCGACAGATGCTACGAACTCGGTGACAGCCGCGAGCATCGGTAAGGCAGGTGGTCTGGACATTTCTGGAGCCTCGGCCGGATCGTAGGCCGCCGGCGCCACGATCCGGGATGGATCGCGCCTCTCTGCCAGATATTGCTGCTCGTTGAAGCGGCGCACGGCCGAAAACAGCGTCGTAAGCTCTTCCCGTTTTGCCACGGAAGCTCCCTCGGGCATGCGCTCGACCATCTGCTTCTCGGCATACTGATCCGCCTTCCCGGTAAAGACGCTCCAGCCGAAGCGGGCGGTCAGCGCTTCGCCGACGGCCTTCATCTCCTGCACAAGCGAACGCTCTTCCGCGGCATAGGCAAAGGCGGTCTTGTAGGCACCCTCGCCGCCCTTCTCGCGCACGGCCTCGATCTCCGCGAGCCGCGCGACAGCATGCGGCGAGAGCGCAGGAACCGAAAGCGACATTGCAGCACGGCGTGCATGCTCGCGGTTCTCATAAGTGGCCCGATCGCGCTTGAAGTTTTCAGCGTGAGAGCGCGCCAAAGGCTCGAGCTCTGCAACAGCGGCGACTGCACCGGCCCGCTCGTTGCGCGCCATCTGCCCGTCGACTAGGCTGTCGCTGCCGCGCACGGCGCCAAGCATCGAGGGACTGCGAGCAAGATCTTCACCAAGCCGCCGCGGCTCGACATCGAAGTCCGACGCGTGCGCGTTCAACCGATCGAGGGCGGAAGCCGGATCACGATAGATACGCTCGAGCACAGGCAGCAGGATCGCTTCGCGTTCCTTCCACCGTGCCGACGCCAGATGTTCGATGCGCGCGCCTTCTTCCAGAGAGCGGACAAAGCTCGCCTGCGGCGCGAGCAGATATCGTGCCTCTTCGGCACCCGGCGCAATTGGTGCCGGGGCGACCGTTTGCGTCCGAACCGCCTGATCGTCATAGGAGACGCTGCGCTCCTTCTCGATTGCAAATCCAAGCGCGACGCTGGCGCGCTCCCAAAGCCGCGCCACGCGAACGCGTTGCGCGCCAATCCACGACAGATGCCGCTCCATCCCCTGCTCCATTCCGGCAGCAAGCTCGATGGCGTGATCCATGTTGCGACGGCGGGCGAAGTCGACAATCTGTGCCTGGTAGCCCGCTTCGGATTCGTAATCGAGCGTTGTCGACTTGGCGCCGGAGCGGGACAGGCGCTCGACCAACTGCTTGAACAGTTCCGGGCGATGGCTTTCCTGGTCGATGCGCTCCTGCCGGATTCCCGCCGTCTCGACCTGCTCGGCGGTCCAGACATTGCGCTCGACCTCCCGTTCCTCGAAGGTCTTCTTGCCGGTTCCGGGATCCACGACCGGTACCTTCACCGTGACATGCTCAACACCGTCCTTGCGCAAAGTGACCGTGTCGCGGGTTTCGACGCCGCCCTCTTTCAGTGCCTTTGGCAGGCTGACACCCCAGACGCGATGGACCACTCCATCATCTGTTTTCACGTCTGCATACGGGCTTTCTTTTGCATCCTCGTCATTGGGCCGGAATTTTGCTTCACCGGTCTCGACCAGTTCGCCGGTGACACCGCCCGCGTGGTCGATGCGCGGCGCCCTGCCCCATTTCTCGCGCGGCGCAAAATCCTCCTGCGCCATATAGAGATCGGCCCGATCACGATGACGCGACATCGCCACATAGGCGAGATGCTGGTCCATCATGCCGGTTGCGAGCACGAAGGTCCGGTCGACGGTGGCGCCCTGCGATTTGTGCACGGTCGCCGCATAGCCATGGTCGATATTGCGATAGGTGTCCTGACCGAAGGTCACCTCACGGCCCGCATCAAGCTTCACCGTGAGCAGCGTCTCGCCCCGATCGTTCGTCGCCCGAACTACGGTGCCGAGCATGCCGTTCTTGACGTGCTGCACGGCAAGATGCTCGGCCCGTTTCTCAAAGAAGCGGGCATTCTCGAGGAAGATCAGTCGATCGCCAATGGCGAACTGCCGCGCGCCCCGTTCGGTCTGGTATGCGCGCTCTTCTGTAAGCGCGCCCTGCCCTGCCATCACCGAGCGGATCGCCTGGTTGAGCTTCCCGACATCATCATTGGTTTGCGCCAGGACCAGTAGCTCGGAGCCGTTGAGTGTGCGGTCTTCGCTTTCGGCCTTCCTTCGATAGTCCTCCCTCGCCTGCCCCCAGTTCTCAACGATCCGCTCGATCACGGCATCGCGAGTTTCAAGCCGATGCATGCGGTCATGCTGCGCATAAGCATCGAGCGCCTCTTCGACCTTTCCACGCGCGAACAGTCGGGACGCATCGCGCGCCCACTGTTCGTGCTGGCGGCGCACGCCGGTCAATTCAGCAAAGCCGATGCGCTCGACAATCGCCCGGAACGCCGCGCCCGCCTGGATCGGCTGGAGCTGCATCGGATCTCCGACCAGCACCACTTTCGCGCCGGCGTCTTCCACGATTTTGAGAACGCGGGCCAATTGCTCCGACGACACCATGCCGGCCTCGTCGACAACCAGCACATCGCCCTTTTGCAGCGTATCACGCCGGTCCGCCCACGCCAGTTCCCATGCCGCGAGCGTGCGGGATCTGATACTGGAACTTTGCTCCAGACCTTCCGCCGCCTTGCCGGCGAGTGCAGCACCGACCACCCGGCGGCCATCCGCCTCCCAGGCAATACGCGCCGCATCGAGCAAGGTCGATTTGCCCGCACCGGCCAACCCGACCACGGCGGATATCGCGCTGTCACCGGTGACATGCCGGACCGCATCGACCTGTTCGGCGTCGAGCTTGAACGGCTTTTCCGGATCACGGCTCTCCACCATGCGAATGGCGTCACCGACCTTCTCGGACGTAACCTTGAAGCCGGATCGCCGCGAAAGCTGCTGCGCCGACTGCGCCATATCGTACTCGGTGCGCAGCATGTTGCGCGTGGTGAACACCGCGACGTCGCCAACCTTTCCGGTGTCCGGATCGATCTGTTGTGGCTTCAGCGTCACCAGATCCGACGACGCCATCAGTTGCGCACGGATATTGACGAAGACGGTCGGATCGTCGACATAGCGATGCAGCGCCTTGGCGATTTCGCGCTCATCGAATGTCGAGCGTTCGCGGCTCAGCTGCTTGAGCAATAGGCCGGGTTCGTCGGCAAGGCGGTCGGCCATTTCCTGCCGCCGCGCCAGAGCCGCTGGGGCAAAATACATCTCCCTGCCCTTTCGGGCGAGCGCGGCCTTTGCCGGACCGAGATGGCTTTGGGCGATGCCGTCAAGACCCTGCTCGGCATAGGAGCGCCCATCAAGGCAGATATCATGCCCGGCGAGCACCAGATGCTTGTTGGCCGTTTCCGCCCAGGCGATTTTCCAGGCCTTCATGGTTTCCTTGTCGCCTGCCCAGAGCCGGTAGACGATCTTGCCCTTCGGCCGATCAGGGGTCACGACACGCAGCGGCTTGCCGTCATCGCCGAGAACCGCGACCTTCTTGTTGCCGAAACCGCCTTCGGTCAAAGGCCGCAAGGTGGTCATCAGGTGGATATGCGGATTGCCGTTCTTGTCGTGATAGACCCAGTCGGCAATCATGCCCTTTGACGTGAGCTGGTCGCGCACGAATTCGCGCACCAGGGAAATGTTCTCTGCCTTCGACAGCTCCTCCGGCAGCGCAAAGATCATCTCGCGGGCAAGCTGCGCGTCCACCCGCTTCTCGAACGTATCGACGGCATTCCACAACACCTCGCTGACGCCGGCGACCGTTCGGCCATCGATCATGGTGCGCAACCACGCCGGGGTCTGATCCGGCAGCGCCAGCTCCTCGTGCACGAGCTCGGCCTTGCCGCCCTCATAGCGGAAGCTCAACCTCGTCTGCTCTTCCTCCATCCTCGTACGATGGCGATAGGCGGCGGCCGAGACGACGCTGCGTCCCGCTCCCCTACTGATCACCTGTGCCCGTACGAACATGATCGCCATGCGATCCAGACCTCTCCCAAGCATGTCGCGTTCCGCGACGTATATTGCGCCCTCGAACAGATCGGGCCGCAGGACCGATGCCGCTTCTCGGGATGCGCCCTTGCGGGCGCAGACCAAAAATGAACCTGACGGCTCGACAGAAACTAGCATCTTTTACTATGCGTTTCTACACGGTATAATCGCCGCGCAAAAGAAGGCGTCCGGAAGGAGAAAGGTATAAAATGCGCGCTAAATCATCGGTTTCAGAGATTGACGCTCAGATTGAGAAACTACGCGAAAAGCGCCGTGGAATTCTCGCCAAGGCCAATGAACGCTTTGCCCGCGCGGCCGCCAAGGCGGGGTTGGCCGAGATGGAGATACCCGACAACGAGCTCGACGCCATCTTCGAGGAGATCGCCGCGCGATTTCGCAAAAGCGGCAAGGGGTCTTCCGGCGCATCCGCTTAAACGCCTCGATCGGCGCATTCTGGCTCTGGAGCGAAGGCGGCGGCAGACGATGACCGAGGATCGCAAGAAGGACGCGCGGGAAAAGATCACGCTCGGCGGGTTGGTCGTGAAGGCCGGGCTGCGACAGGCCGATCGCGCATTTCTGCTCGGCGTGCTGCTGGAAGCCGCGACCGTCCGGGTCGGGTCGGCCGAGCATCATCGGCTGAAAGCAAAAGGCGGCATGGCCTTTCAGCGTGACCGCGTGAAGAGCGTGGAAGCGGCGGAGGCGGGATCGCCCACCTCGGCCGACCCCGGAAAGACCAACCGTGAGTAAGCGTAGCGAAGGGATGCCGGACATGGCGGGGAAGATGAAACTGAAGCCGGCGCTGCTATGGGTCATCGTACCCGCCGCCGTGACAGCGATGACGGTGGCGATCACATCGTACCGATGGCAGGCAATGGCGGCCGGTTTCTCACCGGCCAATGCCTACTGGTTCCTGCGCTCTGCCCCCGTTCCGAACCTGCTCTTCGGTCCGATCGCTGGACTGATCACCGTATTCGCCCTGCCCATGCATCGCCGCCGGCCGGTGGCGATGGTCAGCCTGATCTGCTTTCTCGGCGTCGTCGGTTTTTACGCTTTGCGTGAATATGTGCGCCTGTCCCCATCCATCGAGAGCGGCGCGGTGACCTGGGACGAAGTGCTGTCCTATCTTGACTTCTTCGCCGTCATTGCCGCGGCGGTCGGTTTCGTCATCGTCGCGATTTCGGCGCGGATATCGGTCGTGGTGTCCGATCCGGTGAAGCGTGCCAAGCGCGGAACTTTCGGCGATGCCGATTGGCTCACCATGTCTGCAGCCGCAAAGCTGTTTCCACCAGACGGCGAGATCGTCGTCGGCGAGCGCTGCCGCGTCGACAAGGAGACGATCCGTGACGTGCCGTTCGATCCGGCAGACCGCGAGACTTGGGGCAGCGGCGGAACCGCACCGCTCCTGACCTATAAGCAGGATTTCGATTCCACCCATATGCTGTTCTTCGCCGGCTCCGGCGGGTTCAAGACCACCAGCAATGCCGTGCCGACGGCGCTGCGCTATACCGGGCCATTGATCTGCCTCGACCCGTCAACTGAGGTCGCACCGATGGTGGTCGAGCACCGGACGCAAACACTCGGGCGGGAGTGCATGGTCCTCGATCCGACAAACCCCGTCACGGGTTTCAACGTGCTCGATTGGATCGAAACCTCAAAACACAAGGAAGAGGATATTGTCGCAGTGGCGCATATGCTCCTGTCGGAAAGCGCGCGGTTCGAATCCTCGACAGGCAGCTATTTCCAAAACCAGGCGCACAACCTTCTGACGGGATTGCTCGCCCATGTGGTGCTCTCACCGGAATACGCTGGACGGAGGAACCTGCGCAGTCTGCGACAGATCGTGTCTGAGCCGGAACCGTCGGTGCTCGCTATGTTGCGCGACATTCAGGAGACATCGGCATCCGCCTTCATCCGCGAAACGCTCGGCGTCTTCACGAACATGACCGAGCAGACATTCTCCGGCGTGTACTCGACGGCCTCGAAGGATACGCAATGGCTATCGCTTGACAATTATGCCGCTCTTGTCTGCGGCCGATCCTTCAAATCGAGCGATATCGTTGCCGGCAAGAAGGACGTGTTCCTGAACATCCCCGCCGCGATCCTGCGGTCCTATCCCGGCATCGGTCGGGTGATCATCGGATCGCTGATCAATGCCATGACGCAGGCCGATGGCGCGTTTCAGCGCCGGGCCCTGTTCATGCTCGATGAGGTGGACCTGCTCGGCTATATGCGCGTCCTCGAAGAGGCGCGCGATCGCGGCCGCAAATACGGCATCACCTTGATGCTGATGTACCAGTCGGTTGGCCAGCTCGAACGGCATTTCGGGAAAGACGGCGCGACATCATGGATCGACGGCTGCGCCTTCGCCTCCTATGCGGCGATCAAGGCGCTCGAGACCGCGAGGAACGTTTCGGCGCAATGCGGCGAGATGACGGTCGAGGTTCAGGGCAAATCCCGCAATGTCGGGTGGAGCAATTCCAACAGCGGTACGAGACGGTCGGAAAGCCTCAACCTGCAACGCCGCCCTCTGATCATGCCGCACGAAATCACGCAACAGATGCGCAAGGACGAGCAGATCATCATCGTACAAGGCCACGACCCTATCCGCTGCGGGCGGGCAATCTACTTCCGGAGAAAGGACATGGATGCCGAAGCTAGTCCAAACAGGTTCGTCAAGGCGAGCTGACCGCTTCATCGCTGCCCTGATCGAGCGCGTCGTATTCTGCGTTGCTCGGCCAATCGGTGCTTCGCATGATAGACAGCGCCGCCGCGATGGCCTTTTGTGCCTCGATCAAATCCGAGCGACGCATGGAGGGGTCGGAATAGATGCCGTATCCGTTGGCGATCCGGCCGTTGAATCCGCGTTGAAGCCGATCAATTGCGACGCCGACGTGGTCCTGAATCTGGTCCGTGGCGTGTGCCGCTTTGGTGATATTCGACATGCGGCCATCTCCTTGAGTGGTGTTTCTTTGAAGTCTGCCGGTGCGGTCTGCGCGCTAGCGACTATCGTGGGCCGTTGGCGATTGCCGATAGCGGTCGAACGGATCTTCTGCGCCGGGCGGCGCGAACCAGCCGAGGAACAGATTGTAGCCGAGCGCGAAAGCGAACATGCCGATCGCCGAAGACAAGAAGAACCACCACGGCATCGGAGCGGAATCGGGATTGACGAAGACCCCGAGCGATACTGGCAGCATGAGGATGCCGGCGAGAACGAGAAAGCCGGTGAAGGCCCGAAACGCGCAGGCGACGAAATAGAGCAGATGCCATGTGGCGTAGAAGCCGGCGCGCCCGATGGCCTCAAGCACGTTGAAAGGCAATGCGATCAGGAAGGGCATCGGGCGCACCGTCGCCTGCCCATCGCCAGGGGCAGCGTCGAGGGCTTGGCGATTGCCGTTTGTGGGATCTCGCATGCGTTGTCCTTTCACGGAGAGCTTCATTGTACCTGAAATTGGAAGAATGAGAATCGATAGAGGTCGACTTGCGCAACGGGAACACCAGCGAACGCCTCGAAGTGGACGCCAGGACGTAGCGTCTCCCAGGGTCTTGAACCGGATTCGATCGATGGCAGGTCGGCGAAAACTGCAGGAGCAAAGAACATCGGCGGGCGGCGCAAAGCCAGCTACGCATGAAGAGGAGAATATTCTGATGATGATCGCTGGAACCCAAAGACCATGAGCCGGCATATCCGCATGGGCGAGATTGATGTTGATGTCGGAGATGGCGCGTTTGACGCGCGGCTGGCGGACGCCTTTTCGCGTCGTGAGCATCCGCTTTGCCTCTGCCAGGCGGAAGGCGTGCCGATATATATCGCGCGGTTCGGCGACCGCCATATCCTGAAACGGATGCCGGGCACCGGGGCGCAGCACGCGCCCGACTGCGAGTCCTACGAGCCGCCATCCGATCTGTCGGGCCTGAGCGCAGTCGAGGGCGAGGCAATCATCGAGAATGTGGAGGACGGCACGACGGCCTTGAAGCTTGGGTTCAGCCTGTCCAAGCTCGGCGGACGGACCGCGCCTGCAATCGGTGACAGCGCTGATCCGGGCGACGTCAGGACCGATGGTGCCCGATTGTCGTTAAAGGCGATGCTGCATTTCCTGTGGGACCGGGCGCAGTTCAATCGCTGGCGTCCGGCGATGGCCGGCCGGCGCAATTGGGCGGTGGTCCGCAAGTTCGTGATCGACGCGGCGACGAGCTCGAACGCGAAGGGAAAGCCGCTTTCGGACACGATCTATATCCCGGAGATGTTCGACCCGGAGCGCGTGGACGGAATTGTCCAGCGCCGGCAGGCATTTCTCAGCAGAGCGGTTCAGTCGCAGGGCAATCGCCGTTCACTCGCGATCCTGATCGGCGAGGTGAAGGAGATACAGCCGGCTCGGTCTGGTTCACGGCTGATCGTCAAACACGCCCCGCGCTATCCTTTCATGCTGGCCGAAGATGTCACGCGCCGCATGAACAAGGTCTTCGCTCGCGAACTCGCGCTTTGGGACGCGAGCCCGGAATCGCATCTCATCGCAGCGGCAACATTCGGGGTCGGGGTCTCAGGCATCGCAGCGATCGAGGCGATCGCGCTGATGATCGTTAGCGAACGGTGGATTCCCTTCGAGAGCCAGTATGAAGGCATGTTGCTTGACGCGCTCACGAAGCGCGGTTCCATATTCACGAAGGGACTGCGCTACAATTTGCCGCCCACAGAGCCGATGGCGAGCGTCGTGCTGACACGGGACGGGGGGCAACCTATCGCGATGTACATCGTTCCCGATGACGCGGATGGCGCCTATCGCGAAACCCTCGACCTGCTTGTTTCGGAGAGCGGGATGGACCCCTGGATATGGGACATCGCGGAGGGACCAATGCCCGATCTTCCCCGATAAGCGGTGCGTGAAGGCCATCATCAGCCAATGGCCCCGAGCCTGCGAGAGGATCGTCACGCGACTGCGCGGAGACCGCCTGCGGGCTCCGGGAGCACCGATCTT
The DNA here is from genome assembly GCF_047739745.1 of Borborobacter xinjiangensis. Lineage (NCBI taxonomy): Bacteria > Pseudomonadati > Pseudomonadota > Alphaproteobacteria > Hyphomicrobiales > Phyllobacteriaceae > Borborobacter > Borborobacter xinjiangensis. The sequence continues at coordinate 164,713 of NZ_JBLLVA010000009.1, forward strand.
ACGGTGCGAGTAGAGCCGTCCCCGAAGGGGCTCGCCCATCATCTTCCCTACCAGAAGCCTTGGGTCCCTTGACCAAAGAGGCAACTCTCCCGCTTCCTTGATACACCCCCGATATCGACGCAGGGCGCACATGGTCAGGGGGCGAGACCTCGATCAGGAAGGGCTTGCTCATCGACGGAGTGGAACACGAGAGAACTGGTGGCGCTGATCCATCACCAAAATGAATCGCCCGTGGGCAACCGATTCAAAGAAGTCGTTGGACCTTGAAATCGAAGAGCGCGACTCTGCCACCATGATCGCGCAACCCTACCAGCTTTACGTCGAACGGATGGATCCCACGAAGAACATGGCCCGCTACTACGCCATGTCGATCGAGGCGACGCTATTCGGAGACGTCTGCCTGACCCGCAGATGGGGGCGCATCGGCGCGCGTGGCCAGGCCATGCAACATCATTTCAACAAAGAGGAAGAGGCCGTGCAGCTCTTCCTGGAGCTGCTTCGCAGCAAACGCGGGCGCGGTTATGGTCCGCGAACGGGGGGCCAGCAGTACAGTCGCCGGACCCGGCGAACCCCATAGGCCGGTCGATCCGGCCTATGGGATTTCGTGTCAAGGCGAAAGCCTCCTAGAAAGGAGGCTCGGCGTTCATCAGCGCCTCCTGCTCGGTCCAGATGACTTCGCGCTCGGCAAGGGCGAGCTCCAGAGCGGCCTCGATTTCGCGGCGCTCGTCGCGGTAGACAGCGTTCCGCAGCTCGGCGCGCAGTTCCTCAATGTGTTGATCGATCGACATGTTCGTCTCCTTGACGTTGGTGAAAGACGACGCCGGCGGTCATGGTGGGCCGGAGGGGTCAAGGAGCGCGCAGCGGCCGGCGGAGCCGGCGAGTGGGGGAGCCGAAATGCGTCAGCATTTTGGGGGTACCACGAAGTCCTTGGGGCCTTCGAATCGCCATGGCATCCTCGGACGATCTGAGCAGACTTCCCCCACCCGTTTGGCGGCAAAAAAGCCGGAGCCAGGCTCGATGCCTGGTTCCGGCTTCTCGATACGCAGGAGGAACCCCGCCTGTGCGGCGGGGTCCTCTGTCGGGGGATCAGTCCCGGTTGGGGCGGGACCAGATCAGCTGGAGGCCTTCCTCGCCTTCCACCTCGATCAGGGTGGCGTAGATCGGAGCGGGGAAGCTCGGGTCGTCCAGCTTCACCGAGAGCTAGTCGCGGCCCTCTGCGGAGACCTTCTGCCAGGCAGCGCCGAGTTCGACATTATGTGGAGCTCCACATAATGTCGATTATGCATAGCGTGTCGTTATGCGGAGTGGGTGGTCTGGAGTGCCCGGTTTCCGG
>NZ_JBLLVA010000090.1:0-833 GCF_047739745.1 Borborobacter xinjiangensis
TTCTACACCGCGCCGACGGCGATCCGGGCGCTGATGGGGGCGGGCGATGCCCATGTGAAGAAGACCGCGCGGCAGTCGCTGCGCATCCTCGGCTCGGTTGGCGAGCCGATCAACCCGGAGGCCTGGGAGTGGTACTACAACGTCGTCGGCGACAAGCGCTGCCCGGTCGTCGACACCTGGTGGCAGACCGAGAACGGCGGCATCCTGATTGCGCCGCTGCCCGGCGCCACCGACCTGAAACCGGGCTCGGCGACGCGGCCGTTCTTCGGCGTGGTGCCGGTGATCGTCGACAATGACGGCCAGGCGATCGAGGGCGAGGGAGCGGGCAATCTGTGCATCGCCGAACCGTGGCCGGGGATGATGCGCACCGTCTATGGCGACCACCAGCGCTTCATCGACACCTATTTCGCCGCCTACAAGGGCAAGTACTTCTCCGGCGACGGCTGCCGGCGCGACGCCGACGGCTATTACTGGATCACCGGCCGCGTCGACGACGTCATCAACGTCTCGGGCCACCGCATGGGCACGGCGGAAGTCGAATCGGCGCTGGTGGCGCATGACAAGGTGTCGGAGGCGGCGGTGGTCGGCTACCCGCACGACCTCAAGGGCCAGGGCATCTACTGCTACGTCACACTGATGGCCGGCGAGCAGTGGACCGACGCGCTGCGCCAGGAGCTGGTGGCGCATGTGCGCAAGGAGATCGGCGCCATCGCCACGCCCGACAAGATCCAGTACGCGCCCGGCCTGCCGAAGACGCGCTCCGGCAAGATCATGCGCCGCATCCTCAGGAAGATCGCCGAGGACGATTTCGGCGCGCTCGGCGACACCTCAAC
>NZ_JBLLVA010000091.1:0-814 GCF_047739745.1 Borborobacter xinjiangensis
AATGTCGATTATGCATAGCGTGTCGTTATGCGGAGTGGGTGGTCTGGAGTGCCCGGTTTCCGGGCGTTTCGTGCGGCTTTTGCTCCGCATAATACCAGGGGTACGAGGCGGGCGCCCCGCCGGTGAGCGGAGCGCCCTTGCTGGTTCATCGCGACCAGATGAGCTTGTGCTCGCCCTTGTCGCCCTGGACCAGGGAGGCGTAGACCGGAGCCGTGAAGGACGGGTCGTCGAGCTTGACCGAGAGGTATTCGGCGCCGGTTTCCTTGGCGGTTTTGCTCCAGCCTGCGCCGAGCTCGACCCCGTTTGCGCTGATGCGGTGATCGGGCGCCTTTTCGTTGTCGCGGTCGCAGGGCTTGATGGTGGCCTTGACGCTGAGTGCGAGGGTTCTGATGGTCCCGGCAAAGTTGCCGTTTTCGTCGCGGGTGAAGGTGCCGATCTGAGCCATTTTGGTATCTCCTGACTGTTTGTCCGAAGCCGCCCCTTGCGGCCTCGATGGCGGTCGATGGACGCGGGTCCGGCCGACTGCATCCGGAGGGCCGAAGCGACAGCGCAGGACGGCGGCAGCCGAGCTTGTTGCCTCGCGAGGAATGGCCTTCAGGCCAGGGGAAGAAGGTCGGCGAAGCCGTTGCAGGCCAAGGCCGGCCCAGCGTCAGACCAGCCCCGAGGAGAGGCCGCGTGGGGGCTTCACCGACATTTGTCGTCGGAGAACGGATGGCGGCAGGCGCCTATATTGGCACGGGCAGCGCCGATGCCGCCGGGTCATCACCCCTCGCACACTGCTGCCGGGCGAACATGCCCACCCCATGCCCGACAT
>NZ_JBLLVA010000092.1:0-790 GCF_047739745.1 Borborobacter xinjiangensis
CCATACCGTGATCCAGGGCGACCTGAACGGCGATGGCGTGCATGACTTCGAGATGCAGTTGCAGGGGCTGGTCAATCTGAGCGCTCAGGATTTCGTCCTGTAGCACGCATCCCGCCAACGCAGGCCGCAGCCCAGTGCTGCGGCCTGTAAACGCCGTCGACGGTTTCGACATTTGGCAGCCCGCACTATTTGGTAGCCTGCGCAATGATGGCATCGCGCGCCACGGCGCCATGTTCTGAATGAGAACAACGCCGGACTCGTAGGAGCAGTACTGCCCAGATCTTCACTCGGAACGACTCCGCGATCGCCGTCCGCCGGTGCGTCCAGCCGAGATCCATGCGATTGAGTTAATCCTCGAATTTGCAGCGCATCGGCCCTCAAAGCCGGGCTATGTAACCGAGGGATCAGGCGGCGAGGCGTCGGTCCGGCGGCGCTTGTGTCGCCCATTCCGCCGTCTAGAGCGCCGTGCGGATTTTGTGAATCGGGGATTCCGCTAAAGAGGTTGTCGTGATTCACTCTCTTCATGAGGGGGTGATTTGCGATGCCGAAGACGCTTTCGATGAATCTGCGTGAGCGTGTTGTGCGTCATGTTGCGGACGGTCATTCGCGCCGTAAGGCGGCGGAGAAGTTTTCGGTTTCCGCCAGTTCGGCGGTGCGGATCGTGGCGCGCCACGCGGCGACGGGAAGCATGGCGCCGAAGCGGGGCAAGACCGCGTCCGCAGCATCCGTCTTCCCACGCTTCACGTAAGGCTCACATGAGGAGGGTTGGATCAAGCATGTTTGTTCAAGC
>NZ_JBLLVA010000093.1:0-787 GCF_047739745.1 Borborobacter xinjiangensis
CGCCATTGACGGCTCGGGATGATTCACTGCCCCGGTGATTTGCCGGGAGGGGATGGATGCGGGGACAGGCCGGGTTTTGGGACATTGACGAGCGGTATGCCCGACTGAGCGAGGCGGGCGATCCTCTGGAAAAGCTGAACGCGGTGGTGCCATGGGAGGTTTTCCGAAAGCCGTTGGCCAAGGCGCTGAAACGCTCCGACGGCGCCAAGGGCGGCAGGCCGCCCTACGATGCGGTGCTGATGTTCAAGATCATGGTGTTGCAGGCGCTTTACAGTCTGTCGGATGATCAGGCCGAATTCCAGATCCAGGATCGGCTCTCGTTCATGCGTTTTCTCGGGTTGGGGCTGGGCGATCGCGTGCCTGATGCCAAGACGATCTGGCTGTTCCGCGAGCATCTCACACAAGCCCGCGCGGTGGAGAACCTGTTCGCCCGTTTCGACAAGCACCTCACCAGGGCCGGCTATCTTGCCATGGGCGGTCAGATTGTCGACGCCACCATCGTGGCGGCGCCGAAGCAGCGAAACACCGATGCCGAGAAGGCCGACATCAAAGCGGGCAAGATACCGGAGGAGTGGAAAGACAAGCCCGCGAAGCTGCGCCAGAAGGATCGCGATGCGCGTTGGACGGTGAAGTTCTCGAAGGCCAAGGCGGCCGAGGATGGAAAGCCGCAACCGCGCGACATCGCCATTCCCGCCTTCGGTTACAAGAACCATGCCTCGATCGATCGCCGGCACGGCCTCATCCGTGGCTGGAATGTCACCAGCGCGGCGGCCTATGACGGCGCCCA
>NZ_JBLLVA010000094.1:0-750 GCF_047739745.1 Borborobacter xinjiangensis
GCCCGCCGGGTTTCTTCAAGTAGTCGTAAGCCGATCAGAACGAGCGGCGGAAGCGGAGCCAGCCGCCAACACCGTCGGCATCGTCTTCGTCGAAGTTGTCCTGGTAGTTAACTTCGGGCGTGACCGCGAAGCCCGGAACCACTTCGTAGACAACGTTGGCGACAGCAGCGAAGTTCTCGGCTTCGTCATAGGAAAGCTGTGCGTTGAACTTCGCCTTTTCGTTGATCTGGAAAGCAGCGCCGCCCCAGACGGCCCAATCGCCACCCCACTGGCCGTAGAAGTTCGGGTTGTCGGTGCCGGGACCAAATACGTCACCGTCGTCCGCACCCGACTTGTAGCCGGCCATAGCCCAAAGCGAGATCGCCTCGGTGGCATTCACGTCAAGGCGAACCTTACCGGCCCACTCTTCCCAGTTGGAGTCGTAGCCAACCACAGCCGAGATGCCGCCCCAGCCCTGGGTAAAGGCAACACCGGCAACGACGTGCGGCACATAGCTGTCGATCGTGTAAAGATCGTAATCAGCGTCACCGTCACCGTCGAGGTCAACGCTACCAGCGCCTTCTTCGAGCGCGACCGCGGCCGAGAAGCCGTTGCCGCCGGTGAAGGTGTAGGCGATCTGGTTGGTGTCGAACGGACCGTAAGGAACAATATCGTCGGCGAGGATGTCGCCGGCATAGTTCGTCATGGTCGTGAACAGCGAATCGGTGCGGCCGAGGCGGAAACCGCCCAGTTCGATGTAGCCGTGATTGA
>NZ_JBLLVA010000095.1:0-702 GCF_047739745.1 Borborobacter xinjiangensis
TGTTCAGTCCCGGCATTTGCTGGAGCGGATTTAGCCTGAAACGTTCAGGCTGCGATGTCCAGGTCTTGCAAATGAACTCGTAGGGGGTGAGACCCTTGAGGGTCTTGAGCCTGCGGGCGTAGTTGTAGGCCGAGACGAAGTCTGCAAGGTGCTGCCGAAGCTGGCTGTGGCTCTCGTAGTAGAAGCGTTTGACGGTGGCATCCTTGATGGTACGGTTCATCCTCTCGACCTGTCCGTTGGTCCATGGATGCCTGGCCCTGATGGTTCGGTGGTCGATGTCGTTTCTGGCGCAGGCATATTCGAAGGCATGAGCCCGGAAGAGTTCGCCGTTGGCGATTGCTTCCTTGATCAGCGGCACGGCCGACCCGCCGGCGCCCGGCGTCGTGAACTGGATGCCATTGTCGGTGAGCACGGTGTGGATCTTGTAGGGAACCGCCTCGATCAGCCGCAACAGGAACTCCCTCGAGACGGCGGTGGTGGCCTTCTCGTGCAGTTCGACGAAGGCGAACTTCACGTGCGGTCGATGGCGCCGAACATATGCAGCTTGCCCTGTTCGGTGCGCACCTCGGCGATGTCGATGTGGAAGTAGCCAATCGGATAGCTCTTGAACTTCCTCTTCGCCGGCCTGTCGCCCGCGACGTCCGGCAGCCGGCCGATGCCGTGGCGCTGAAGGCAGCGGTGCAATGACGAGCGCGTCAACTG
>NZ_JBLLVA010000096.1:0-682 GCF_047739745.1 Borborobacter xinjiangensis
GTCAGCCGCAGGCGCGACTTGTCGTCACCCGTCCTCGACCATTCGACGGCGATCACGCCTCGCGGGTTCGACAAGGCGCCGTATTTGATCGAGTTCGTCGCCAGTTCATGAAAGGCGATACCGAGATATTGCACCGCCGTTGCCGAAAGGGTCAGATCCTCGCCGGCCACCTCGAAGCGATCATGGTCGGCGAATGGCTCCAACTGGTTGAGGACCAGATGGGCAAGGGTGGCGCCGCGCCAATCACCCTCGACCAGGAGATCGTGTGAGCGGGCCAGTGCCATGATGCGCTCCCGCACCTGTTCTTCGAACTCATCGGTCGAGGAGGCGCGCTTGTTGGTTTCGCGAACCATCGAGAGAATGACGGCGAACTGGTTCTTCACCCGGTGATTGACCTCGCGCATCAGCATCCGGATGCGGCTTTCGCTTTCCTTCCGATCCGAGACGTCGCGGGCGATCTTGGAGGCGCCGATGATCGTGCCGGCCGAATTCTTCACCGGCGAGATTGTCAGCGAAACATGGACGAGCGTGCCGTCCTTGCGCTGGCGTATCGTGTCGAAATGGTCGACGCGCTCGCCGCTGCGGATGCGGTTCAGGATCAGATCTTCTTCTGCCTTTCGGTCCGCGGGAATGAGGAAACTGATGTGCTTGCCGATCGCTTCTTCGGCGGAATAGCCGAACA
>NZ_JBLLVA010000097.1:0-642 GCF_047739745.1 Borborobacter xinjiangensis
CTGCGTGACCTGCCGGAGGAGCTGGCAGAGTACAAGGGATTGACGCGTTACCGGCCAACCGTCTTGGAGTGGCTTTCCAAATATGATGATGGCGCGCCGACCTCGCCAGGTTTCGGCCCGGACTAAGACGCTCTCGCTACAGCGGGAACCCGGGCGCGAAACCGGTTCCCGCTGCTAAATTCCGACAAGAGTTGGGATCGGAGTGAGACGAAGTTCATAAACTTCAATATCAATAAACTAGAGCGTGATGCGCAGCCGCATCACGCTCTTTTCATTTCGCCTTCTGAAAATGGCACAACGGCGCTGTGCGTTCTTTTCCGTCGATCAGCGCACACGCCATGAAGGCGGTGTCGCTGGCACCGACTTTCCAAGATGTGTCGTCGGCGGATGAACTATTCGCTGCCGTTGCCCTGCGGATAGGAGATGATCGACAGATAGCGCATCGGCAGTTTGGTCAGTTCTTCGGGCCCGTGCGGTGCATCTGCCTCGAAGAACAGACTATCGCCCGGTGTCATCCTGTAGCGATTGGCGCCATGCCGATAAACCACTTCGCCCTCTAACATGTAGAGAAATTCCATACCGTCATGCTGGAAAGTCGGAAACACGTCCGAATCCTCGCTGAGCGTGATGAGGTAAGGTTCG
>NZ_JBLLVA010000098.1:0-639 GCF_047739745.1 Borborobacter xinjiangensis
GGTCTTCGAAGTTCTGCGAAACATGCTCGTTTGCGAGTATTCGGGACAGGCTCCGCTACGCCGCCGGACGTGCGATCACTGGTTCATCGAGATATCGGCGGCATGGGTCAGATGGCGCATCAGGATGTCCGCAGCGTCTTGCGGAATGCCGACCTTGTCGACCGCGCGGTACATGCATTTCAACCATAGGTCGCGCATTTCCTGGCCGATCGGCACATGCTCATGAATTTCCTTGAGGCGCGAGTGACCGTGTTTCTGGACATAGCGTGGCGGGCCGCCAAGAAAGCCGGAAAGATAGTTGAACTGCTCTTCCCGTGAATGCGCGACACCGTGGCCGCGAATATGCAGAAGGTGAAGTTCGTGGGCGTCCTCATCCTGTTCGATGATGTCGTAGAACGTCTCTACCAGGGTTCGAATTCCGTCATCTCCACCCAGGAGCTGATACAAAGATTTTTTCTTGACTGCGAGTGTGTCCATTCATCCGGCCTTCCAAGCAACTACTCGGAATGATGCCATAGGCTGGATATCGTGTCGATTAAAATCATTCATTTTCAATGTAGGTTTTGCAGAAATGTACCGGCCGGAATTTAGAATCTCCTTGTCCGCCAGCCATGTTGGCGGCGAGATCAAAGTCTGGAG
>NZ_JBLLVA010000099.1:0-611 GCF_047739745.1 Borborobacter xinjiangensis
GAAAGATAAGGGCGCCCAACTTTCTCGATGGAGATCATTGCCATGCAGACTGCCAGGAAGACCGCCACGCATACGCTTTCGCCCGTTGAGTGCGGAGCGATTTTCGTTTCTCTGGAGCTCAGCCGCTCGATCTGGCTGGTGACCACCCTTGCGACGCCCATGGGTTCCAAGATGTCGAGACACCAGGTGCGGGGCGGAGATATGCCGAGGTTGCTGGAGCGGTTCTCGGATCTGCAACGCAATGTCCAGCGCCGGACCGGCCAGACTGTTCCAGTGATCGTGATCCAGGAAGCCGGATTGGACGGGTTCTGGATTCACCGCGCCTTGGTGACGGAAGGGATCGAGAGCCATGTTGTTGACCCAGCCTCGATCGCGGTTTCGCGCCGGCATCGCCGCGCCAAGACCGACCGGATCGACGGAGAGGCGCTTGTGCGCACGCTCATGGCGTGGAAAAGGGACGAACCGCGGGTCTGTTCGATGGTTTGCGTACCGACAACGGAAGAGGAAGATCGCCGGCGTGTCTGCCGGGAACTGAAGACTCTCATCGGAGAGCGCATCCGTCATGTGAACCGGTTGAAGGGCTTGTTCTTCGCGCAAGGGATCGACGGGTA